>JAFAEX010000276.1 GCA_023423795.1 Chloroflexota bacterium
ATCCCGAGGCTGTCGAGGGATCTCGTGCGCGAGTCGAGGGGTCGAGAAGCGACGAGATCCCTCGACAGCCTCGGGATGACGGGTTTGGCGCGACCACGCTTCCTCAATCCCCGGCCGGCGCGCCCGCAAGCTCCCGGCGCGACCCCGACGCCGCACGAGACCGCTCCACCGCGTCCAGCACCGTATCGATCGCCCGCTGCCACGGCATCGACAGGTCCGGCAGCCGCAGCCGGATCGCGTTCGGCGTGATCCGCACCGCCGACCCCAGCGCCGACCGCAGCGACCGCTCCAGCCCGGCCGTCTCGACCGGCCGGATGACGATCTCCCGCTCCCGCTCGACCACGGATTCGATGCCAAGCGCCTCCGCCCGCTGCCGCAGGGAGATGAGCGCCAGCAGGTGCTCGACCTCCTCCGGGATCGGGCCGAACCGGTCCTCCAGTTCGTCGCGGATCTCGACCAACCCTTGCGCCGTGGCGACGGACGCCACGCGCCGGTACGTCGCCAGACGCAGCTCCGTATCCGCGATGTAGTCCGCCGGAATCAGCGCCGTCAGCGGCAGGTCCAGCGTCACCGGACCGGCGTCTTCGACCGGCTTGCCGGCCTTGATCTCCTCGACCGCCTGCCCCAGCAACCGGATGTACAACTCGTACCCGATCGCGGCGATGTGCCCGCTCTGTTCCGCCCCGAGGATGTTGCCCGCGCCGCGGATCTCCATGTCCCGCATGGCGACCTTCAGGCCCGCGCCGAGTTCGGTCGCCTCCTGGATCGCTTCCAGCCGCTCCTGGGCCTCACCCGAAAGCGGCTTGTTCGGCCGGTAGAGCAGGTAGGCGTAGGCGCGGTTGGTGGAGCGGCCGACGCGCCCGCGAAGCTGGTAGAGCTGCGTCAGGCCGAGCGTGTCGGCGTTGTCGATGACGATCGTGTTCACGTTCGGGATGTCGATCCCCGACTCGATGATGGTCGTCGAGATCAGCACGTCGTATTCGTGGCGGACGAAGCCGAGGATGATCTCCTCCAGCACCTCCTCGTCCATCTGCCCGTGGCCGACGCCGAACCGCGCCTCCGGCACGAGTTCGCGCAGCTTGTGCGCGAACCGGTCCATGTCGTGCACGCGGTTGTGGACGACGTACACCTGCCCGCCGCGGTCGATCTCGCGCAGGATCACCTCGCGCAGCAGCGCGTCGGTCGCTTCGGTCACGAACGTGCGGATCGGCAGCCGCGCTTGCGGCGGGGTGTCGATGATGCTGATGTCGCGGATGCCCGCCAGCGCCATGTGCAGCGTGCGCGGGATCGGCGTGGCGCTCATCGTCAGCACGTCCACCTCGGTCCGCAATTGCTTGAGCCCTTCCTTCTGGCGGACGCCGAACCGCTGCTCCTCGTCCACCACGACCAGCCCGAGGTTCTTGAATTTGACGTCCTTCTGCACCAGGCGGTGGGTGCCGACGACGATGTCGATCGTCCCAGCCTCCAGCCCCTTGAGGATTTCGCGCTGCTCCGCCTTGTTCCTCAGCCGCGAGAGCATCTCCACCCGGATCGGGAAGGGCGCCAGCCGCTGGGCGAAGGTCGTGAAGTGCTGGAGCGCCAACACCGTGGTCGGCACCAGCACCGCGACCTGACGGCCGTTGTTCACCGCCTTGAACGCGGCCCGCAGCGCGACTTCCGTCTTGCCGAAGCCGACGTCGCCGCACACGAGGCGGTCCATCGGCTCCGTGCCTTCCATGTCGTGCTTGACCGAATCGATGGCCCGGGCCTGGTCGGCCGTTTCGGTGAACGGGAACGACTCGGCCAATTCCCGGTCCCAGACCGTGTCCGGCGCGTAAGCGGGGCGGGTCACCGTTTCGCGGGTGGCGTAGAGCTGGATCAGCTCGAACGCCATCTCTCGCACCGCGCGGCGCACCTTGCGCTTGACCTGCACCCACTCGCCGGACCCGAGTTTCGTCGGCGTTGGGTCCACCCCACCGCCGGAGTAACGGGACACACGGTCGCTTTGGTCCACCGGGACGTAGAGTTTGTCCCCCTTGGCGTACTCCAGCAGCATGTACTCGCGCTCGACCCCGGAGGCGTCCATCCGGACCAGCCCGGCGAAGCGCCCGATGCCGTGATCCACGTGCACGACGTACTCGCCCGGGGTCAGGCTGGACAGCAGCCCGGCTTCGCCGGAAACGCGGCGGCCGGGGCGGCGGGTCGTCTTGCGGAACCCGAACACCTCGAGGTCGGAGAACAGCACCAGCCGCTCCGACGGCAACACCCAGCCTCCGTTGCTCCAGGCGGCCTGGATTTCCAGCGTGCCCGGCGGCGGCGGGTCGGCGGCGGTCCGCGTCGGACCGCGCCGCTTGTCCCGCCGGGGAAAGATGTTGTTCTCCTCGAAGATGTCGGTCAGGCGGTCCACCTGGTCGGTGGCGACCACGACCCGCCAGCCGTCGGCCAGCCGGTCGCGCACCTCGTCCACGAAGGGGACGATCCGGCCGAGGAAGTGCGGCGGATCGACGATGCCGGCCGCATTTTCGCGCGGCTCGTCGGCGGCGTCGTCGTTCGTCGGCGCGGATTCGCCGCCGAACCGGAGGTTGGCCAGCGGCGCGAGGGCGGTCGCCACCGTCGCCCACCCGGCGATGGGCGCGCGCAGGCCGGCGGGCAGTTCGCCGTTGGCCACGAAGCCGGATTCGAGTTCGTCGGCCTGCACCGCCAGTTGCCGCGCCGCGAGCGCCACCGCGCCGGGTTCGTCAACGACCGCCAGCGCGTTGTCACCGAGGTAGTCGGCCAACGTTGCCGGGTTGGGCAGCAGGTACGGCGCGAACAGATCAACCGACGCCGGGGTGATGCCGGCCTCGATCTGGTCCAGCATCCGCCGCCACTCCGCCGCGACCTCGTCGCGCAGCCCCGAAGCATCGAGGGTGGCGAGGTCGGGCGCGATCTCCGGCAATCGCCAAAGGGGCAGTTCAGACGGCGGGAGCAGCACCGCCCGCCGCAATCGTTCGGTCGATCGCTGGCTGGAGGGGTCGAAATGGCGGATCGTCTCGACCTCGTCGCCGAACAGGTCGAGCCGGATCGGTTGCTCGGCGTCCGGCGGGAAGACGTCGATGATGCCGCCGCGCCGGGCGATCGTGCCCGGCTCCTGCACCAGCGGCGCGATCTGATAGCCGTGGGCCAGCGCCCACGTTGTCAGCCCCTCGGTGTCGAGGCGCTGCCCGACCCGCAGAATCCGCGTGTGCTCGCCGAGTTCGTCCGGCGGCATCAGCAGTTGCAGCAGCCCGTGCGCGCTGGCGACCACCACCGGCGGCGGGGCGTCGTCCTGCCGCCACGTCCGCAGCCGGTGCAGGAGCGCCACCCGCCGGGTCGAGGTAGGAAGGTCGAACGGGAGTTGTTCGTAGGGGAGGGCTTCCTGCCCCGGCCACACCTCCGGCTGCCGGTCGTCGGGCAAGTATTCGCAAAGCGCGGCGGCGAACGCCTCGGCGCGGTCGGCGCGGGCCGTCACCACCAGCGAGACGCCGGTGGCGGCCTCGATCGCCGCCGCGGCCACCGCCGGGCGCGCCGCCGGCGGCAGGTCGAGCAGCCGCACGGGGTCCGACCCCGGCCGGAGCCGGTCGAGGGCGACGGCGAGGACCGGGTCGCGCGCGACCAACGGCAGGAGGTGCTGCAGGCTCATCGGAATCACCACGGTTTCGGGGCGGCGGGCGCACGGCAGGACGGGGCGCGGCCGGTTCGGCCCGCCCTGTCTTCGTGACTACAGTAGCACGATCCGTGCTTGCGACCCGGCGTCGAGCCGTCGAAGATAGGCGACGGATGCGCCCGGGTCCGTCCCGCTGGTCGTGGGCGCACCGCGTGGGGAAGGGGCGAGCCGTGTCCCGCGTTCTGGTGGCCCTGCTGGCGGTGGCCGCGGCGATCGTCGTGGTCGGCGGCGCGATCCGCTTTTTCGACGACCGCGCCGCGCCCGCCATCGTGATCTCCGAACCGATCGACGAGGCGACCGTCGTCGTCGCCGTCGAGGGCGCCGTCGCCGCTCCCGGCGTCTACGAATTGTCCGCCGACGCGCGCTACGCCGACGCCGTCGCCGCCGCCGGCGGCCTGACCGACGACGCCGACCTTTCCGGCTACAACCCGGCCCGCCGCGTCCGCGACGAGGAGCGCATCGTCGTTGCCGCCCGCGCCCCGGCTCGCGGGAGTGCCGCGACCGAATTTGCCGCGGGCGAAGCGCCCGACGATGCCGGCGACGGCACGCTGGACGTGCCGACCGGTTCGGGGCTCATCGACATCAATGCCGCGAGCGTCGAGGAACTCGACTCCCTTCCCGGCATCGGCCCGGTCCTTGCCGAACGGATCGTCGCCGCCCGTGAAGAGCAGGGAGCGTTCGCGACCGTGGACGACCTCGCCGGCATCAACGGCATCTCCCGGCGCATGGTCGATACGCTGCGCCCGCTGGTGACCGTCGGCCCATGACCGGCATCCTCGCCGGTTTCGCGGCCCTCGCCGGCGTGGTCGCCGGATGGGTGGTCGCGGTCGCTGCACTGGTGGTTGCCGCGTTGGTGCTGGCGGTTCGTTCCGATCGGCGCGACGTCGTCCCGTGGGCGTTCGTGATCGTGCTGGCCGCTGTTGCCGGGGCCGCCCGCCATGATCCACCCCCAGCCGCGCTGACGCCCGCCTGGATGGACGGTGCAGCCGCGTTCCGGGGCGACATCGTGACCGCCCCGTCTCGAACTCCTCGCTCGCAGAGTTTCGTGGTGCGGTTGTCCGATGTCGCCGTCGGCGACGATTGGGTGCCGGCGGATGCCGATCTCTGCGTCGTCGCCCGCCCGGAGCCGCGGGCCGGCCTCGGAGACAGCGTCTGGCTGGCCGGGCAGGCCGGCGCACTCTCCGACGAGCCGGCACGGTTTCGCCCGTACCTGCGCCAGCGCGGCTGCGAGGCGACCGCCTTCGCCGCCGCGCTCGCGATCGACGCGCCGGGGACCGGCTGGCGGCGCAGCGCGGCCCTCGCCCGCGACGCGACCAGCGAACGGCTCCGCCAACTGGCCCCGGGCGACGCCGGCGCGCTCATGAGCGGGCTGGTCACCGGCGACGATTCCGCCCTCTCTTCCGCCCGCGAGGAGGCGTTTCGCCAGACCGGCACGACGCACATCACGGCCGTCAGCGGCTCCAACTTCGCCACTTTCGTGACGCTGCTGGTCGCCGCCGGCGCGATGGGCGGTTGGCGTCGCCGCGTTCCGTGGCTGCTGCTCGTCGTCGTGCTGCTCTGGGCCTACGCGGTTTTCACCGGCATGCAGCCGCCCGGCGTCCGCGCCGCCATTGCCGCTTCGCTCGCCGTGCTGGCGATCCGGGTCGGGCGTCGGCCAGACCTCGTGACGCTGCTCGCGCTCGCGGGCGGCGCGATGGCGTTGGCTGATCCGCAGATCGTTTGGCGGTTGTCGTTCCAGTTGTCGCTGGCCGCGTCGCTCGCGCTGGCGACGGTGGCGGAACCGGAGCCGGGGGAGGAGCGCGGCGTCGGCCGATGGATTGCGCTGGCGCTGCTGGCGACCGCCGTGGCCCAGGTGGCGACGTTGCCGCTGCTGCTGCCCGTCACGCGGATGCTGTCGCCGGCGAGCCTGCCCGCCAACGTCGCTATCGCGCCGCTGGTCGCCGTCGCCTATCCGGCGTCGCTCGCGGCCACGGCGTTCGCCTGGACGCCGCTCGCCGAGATCGTCGTGCTGCCGGCCCGCGTCGCCTGCGAAGCGATCCTGCGGGTGGTGGATGCCTTCGCCGCTACCGGTGGCGTGCTGCGGATCGGGACGATGTCGATTGCGGCCGCCCTGCTGGTGGTCGCCGCCTGCGCCGCCGCCTGCGCCGCCCTCAGCCGCGACGGCCAGCGCTGGTGGAGCCAGCGGCGGCGGCGGGCTTCGGTTGGGATCGCGCCGCTCGGCGTCGGATTGATCGTAGGGGTGGCTGCGGTGGTCGTGATGCGGTTCGCCGCTCCCTGAACGTCCAGCGGGACACGACGACGCCCGGGCCGCACGGACCGGGCGTCGTCAGGATCGATTTCATTGCCGGGACCTAGCGGCGGCGCTTGCGGCCGTTCGGATCCGGGAACAGCCAACTGGCGCCCTTGCCACCGACCCGGACGACTCGATAGAGCATCCACGCGATCAGGAAGACCTGGAAGAGCGAGCCGACGTACTGCAGGTCGGCCAACCCGTTGCGAGACATGTTGTCGAACTGGACACCGTTCGCCGTGGCGATCCGCAGCGCGGTAAACACGCTGACCATCAGGACCGCCGCGAAGAGTTGCCGCCGCCGTGCCATCCGCTTGAGGCCGTCGAACGAATCGACCTCCGGCGTGAAACCGAGCGCGACCCCGACCGGGCGCAGCGGATTCGGCTTCTTTTCGTCTTCTTGCGGAGCCGCCTGGCGCGCCTCGATCCGCTGTAGCCGGCGGGTAGACGGTTCTCCGTCGCCGACCGGTTCGGCCAACGGCATCACCACGATCTCGTCGATGGGCACGCCCTCGGCCTCGGCCAGCCGGACACGGAGCGCGTCGCGCTCGGCCATCAGGCGGCCGACCGTCATGTTCGCTTCGTTCAGTTGTTCGGTGACGGTGTTCACGTGGCGCACAAGCGGGGCGACCAGGCCAACGACGTCCGCGGCGTTGGCGATCGCCTGCTCGGCCTGTTCGAGCTGCGCCCGCGTGCGCTCGACCGTGCGCTCGGAAACGGCCGCATCCAGCAGCGGCGGCACCAGCACGCCCCGCTGCGGCCTGGCTACGGCGCCGCCGGTCTCGGGCGCCGAATCCGCCGCCAGTCCTGCCGTTTCGGCGTCGGGAGCCACCGTCGCCGCGTCGCCGTTCGCGACCGCCACGGCTGCCTCGGGCGCTTCGGGACCCTCGGGTTCCGCAGCCGCCGCATCGGGCCGGGCCGACCGGCGGCGTTCCCGGCGATCGGCGCGGTCCGGCCGAGCCTCGCCCTTGACGCGGCCGCCGTCGAGGCGGGCGCGGCGCTCCCTGCCTTGCTCGATGGTGACGATGTTGCCACCGGCATCCAGGGTGTCGTCCGGACCCGCGGTTGGTTGGAGGTCTCGTTGTGCGTTCGTAGTGGTGTCCTTTCGCGCTGGCGTCCTCGATTCGGGGCGCTGCGGCGTTGACACGGGATACCCGCGCAAGTATCGTTAGGCGGGTCCGGCCCCCATAGTCTAGCGGCCCAGGACGTCACCCTTTCAAGGTGAAGATCGCGGGTTCGAATCCCGCTGGGGGTACCAGCCCACCGCTTGTCGGTGGGCTTTTTCGTGTCCCCCGCGATCCTCGTCGGTGGTCGCTTCCAGGCCAGCGGGCAACGTCCGTTTTTCCCAGAACGAACCCTACACGAATGCCGTGTTCCATGCAACATGCGGCGGCAGATTTGTCAAGGGATAGCCGGGTGAGGTGAATGAAACCTTATAAACGACGGCGACACGACGCTATTGCCGAACGAGAGCGTGAGCGATTTCACGACCCGAAGGGGCCGAAAATCCGCTTCGGTCGTTGACAGCCGCACGGGCCGGTGATAGCGTTCGTACGGGTCCCGCGTGCGGCGTCGTAGGGAAACGCAGCCGAAGCGTCTTCGGCGGCGGGCGTCGCGCGGTGAGTTTGGGGTTCCGCCCAGTGGGAGGGAATTCGGCATGAACCTGCTCTTCGCGCAGGACATCGAGACGGCGTCCTCGGGCAACGGCGGCGGCGCGGCTGCGTCGGCCAACGGCGGCGCGGTGGCCACCGGCAACATCGCCTCCGGCGGCAACGCCGGCAGCGCCATTGGCGTCGGCGACACCATGGGCAACGTCGCCGTTGACGGCGGCACCATCGCCAACGGCACCTCGCTGGGCGTCGCGGCGAACGGCGGCACCGGCATCGCCGATGCTTCCGGCGGCAACTACAACGTCGCCTTCGTCAGCTAACGAGCGGACGGCGGACACCGGCCCGGATCGCTTCCGGGCCGGTGTCCTTCCCGATCCAGCCGCGTCCTGATTCCCGGCAACGCGAGCGAGCACTGCCGCGGCAGGCCGGGCACCTTCGAGGAGCAGAGTCGTGACCAACTTCGTCTTCGCGCAGGACATCGAGACCGCGTCGGCTGGCAACGGCGGCGGCGCTGGCGCGTCGGCCAACGGCGGCGCCGTGTCGCTGGGCGACATCTCGTCCGGCGGCAACGCCGGCAGCGCCATCGGCGTTGGCGACACCCTGGGCGACGTCCTGGTCGGTGGCGGCTCTTCCGCCAACGCCACCAACATCGGCGTGGGCGCCAACGGCGGCACCTCGATCGCCGACGCTTCGGGCGGCAACTACAACGTCGCCTTCGTCAGCTAACGATCCTCCGGAGCGCGGCTCCTTCGGGAGTTGCCGCCGGACGCAAACGGGGTCCGTGCCAGGCACGGACCCCGTTTCGCATACCCTTCCTGGTAGGGTGACGTCCCGCACGGGGCTCGCCCGCGCGGCGTCGTTCGGCCGCTTGGCCGCGCTCTCAGTAGGGCTGGGACCGGTAGGAGGCCCGGCGCAATTTGCGAATGGCGCGCTCCGGGTTCGGCATTCCGCTGGCGCGCATCTGCGCTTCCGTTGCTTCGAGCGGGTAGGGCAGGCGGACGATCTCCGCCCGCCAGCGCCGCGCGCCGGCGTCCCATTCGAGGACGCCGTACGCCGACCGCAAATCCTCGTCCTTCGGGTTCCCAACCGCCGAGACGTCGGCGAGCAACGTGCCGTCCACGGTGCGCGTGTGGGCGACGTGGTGGTGCCCGAACGCGATGGCCCCGGCGACGGTGTCCCCGAGCACTTCGCGCACCTCCCGGTCGCTCATCTCGGGCGCCAGCTTGCGCTCCAGATCGTGCGGGTTGGCGTGGCAGACGAGCAGGTCGCCGGATGGCGATTCGCCGCCCGGCGGCGAGATCCGGTGCGTCATCGGCAGCGCCCCGAGCCACGCCGCGCCCTCGGCCCCGATCTCGTCCAGCACGAAGTCGAGGTCGTCCGAAAAGAGCGCGCCGTTGGCCGCGAGCGCGACATCGCGATCGGTGTTGCCCTGGAGCACGACGAACCCGCTGTCCTGGATGCGCTTCAACGCCCCGGCCGGGTCCGGTCCGACCTCGCAGAGGTCGCCGGCAATCACAACCGCGTCGAACGGGCCTCGGTTCTCCAGGTCTGCGAGCACCTCGTCCAGCGCCAGCGAGAACCCGTGCACGTCGGACATCACCGCTACTCGCATTCGGTTGCCTTTCTCCGCCGGAACCCGTCGATCGACTACCGCCGGGAGTGTAGCGCCGCTGGCAGGAACGCTCGTGCCGGGCGCGGGCGAACCGAACGGACACGTTCGTGCGTAGACAAGAGCGCAACCCATCGCGATCTGTCGCCGCGCACGCCGGCATTGCGTGTTACGTGCCGGGAGGGATACCGCCGGTGAGGAATCGGGAAACCGGGATTGGGATGGAACGCGCCGGGTCGGGCGGGTGGTCGGCGCGGCTTGCCGTTGCCGTCGTCGCGCTGTTGATGCTGGCGCCGGCGGCCGGTGCAGCGCTGCAGCGACCGTCGGCTGATGCGGCGTCCCCGGCGACCGGGCACGCCCAGGTTATCGCCCACGGCGTCGCGCCGATGCCGGCGTCGCAGGTCGCCTGGCGCGTCGTGCTCGACACCGCCGAACTGGCCGAGGATGCCCGATCCGATGAACGGGCGCTCGGGTTCGTCGTCGCCGATCGCGCCGCCATCGGCGTCTACGCCGCGGCAACCGGCGCCGAAGCACGGCTGGCGGCCGGCGAAGCCGCCTTCGTCCCGGCGGGCGCCGACGACGTTCGCTGGAGCCTCGGGACCGCGCCCGCGTCCTATTACCGGATCGCCCTCGTGCCCGCCGAGCGGGCCAGCGATGCCGGCGGCGACCGCCTCGTGCTCTCCGGCGAGGGTTTCGCCGCGCCGGTCGGCCGGGCGTTCGACCTTCCGCTGGTGCGCGATGTCCTCGAACCGCGGGAAGAGAGCCGGTTGCCCGGCACCGGATCGCCCACGCTCGTGCTCGCCACCGCCGGCGCGATCGATGTCCGCGTCGGCAACGCCGCGCCGGTCCGGCTTGCCGCCGGTCAGGCGGCAACGTTCCTCGAACCGGTCGTGATCGTCGGCGCGGGGCCGCGCGAAGCATCGTTCGTCGCCGCCCTCGTCGGCCCGGAGATGCCGAAGCCGCCCGCGCCGCAGATCGGCTCGGTGACGGTGGACGTACGTGCCTGCCCGATCGAGGTCGTGCCCGAAGATGCCGCCATCGCCGGGTTCGCGGACGCCGCGATGGCCGCCTGCGTGCCGGTTTCGCTCGACCCGACGCCCGCCCTCGTCCTCGCCGACGGCCAGATCCTCGGCCCGGGCGAAATCGATCCGGCCACCGGCGCTTACCGCTGGACCGGCCTGCTGCCCGGTCCGTTCCCGTTCTCCGCGCCGACCTTGCCTCGGCCCTACCGCGACTGGGTACTGGTCGGAGAAAATGGCGCGGTCATCGCCGCCAGCGAACGCAGCGGCGTGACCCCGACCACCGAGACGCCCGGGGCGTTCACCATCCGCCCGGAGGCGCTCGACCAAACCGCGACGATGTTCCTGTTCGACCGCGGCAGCGGATCGGTCGCCGTCCAGACCTTCGCGTGCCCGGCCGGGATGACTGCCCAAACGCTCGTCGTCGAATCGTGCGAGGCGACCACCGCCGAACCCGAGGTCCAACTTGCCGGGGATGACGGCGCTGCGCTCTCGCTCGCGCAGGCCGAGGGCGAACCTGGCCAGGAGCGCGTCTGGACGGACCTCCCCTTCGGCATCTACCACCTGTCCGTCGGCGCGCCGCCTGACGGTTTCACCAACGTCCTCGGCGGCGGCGCGGAGTATGACCCCGCCGCCAACGCCTTCGTCGTCACGCTCGACAAGACCGCGCCGGAACAGCGCGTCAATCTCTACCTCATGCGCGACGAGGAAGCCGGTTCGCTCACCGTCCGCCTGTACGACTGCCCGGCGGGCATGACCCGCGACACGCTCGCGGGAGACTTCTGCGATGCCGGCGACCCGTCGGCGTTGGCGCTGGTCGGCGTGGACGGGACCAGTCCCGGCGCGCCCGCGATCGAGGGGAACGCCGCCACCTGGTCCGATCTCGCGGCCGGCGATTACGCCGTGAGCGTGGCCGGCATCGGCGGCGAGTTCGCCGACGCCGTGTTGCCGGGCGGCTTCGAGTTCGGCGGCGGCTCCTTCGGCGTGCGCCTCGACGGCGAAACGGCGGCCGACCTCGCGATCTTCCGGCTGCGTCCGGCCGACGCCGAGCCGATCGATAGCGACGGTGACGGTCTTTCCGACTCCGCCGAGGCCAGCATCGGCACCGATCCGTTCAATCCGGACACCGACGGCGACGGGCGCTTCGACGGCGACGAGGTCGCGACGGACCGCCTCTACCAGACCGACCCGACCAACCCCGACACCGACGGCGACGGCGTGAACGACGGCGTCGAACTTGCGGCTGGGACGGACCCGACCGATCCGGCATCCGTCCCCTGACCGTAGCGGCCCGCCGCCCTGCACCGATGGGGTGCGAGCGGCGACAATCCCGCAAGCCCGCCCGACGCCCGGCGCCCCGCAAAGCCGGCCGATGTGGAAGGACCCAATCCGTGGCATTCGAGCGCGAACACCGGGGCGTTTCCCGGACCTCCATTGGCCGGGTCGCGCTGACCCGTGGCGCCGGCCGGTGGGCCGGGATCGCCGTCGTCGCCAGTCTCGCCGTCGGACCGGCGATGGCCGTGGCGGCATTCCTCCAGGCGCCCGCCGATCCTTCGCCCGCCACCGGCGATGCGCGGGTCATCGCCCAGGGCGTCGTCCCGGTCGGCCCCGGCGACGTCGTCTGGCAGGTGACCGCGGCCGCGGCCGAGCTGCCGGCGAACGCTGCCCCGGTCGAAGCGCGCACCGGCTTCCTGCTGGCCGCCGACGGCGCGATGCTGGTCGAAAACGAGCAGCGCGACGAGCAGATCCGGCTGGCAGGCGGCGAGGCGATGCTGACCCGCGACGGCGACGAGCACGTGCGGGCCGCGCTCGGTTCGGCCGCGACCGACTACGTCGCCATCGAACTCGTGCCCGCCGGCGAACCAGCCGAGGAGGCCGGGTTCACCAGCGCCCCGTTCACCGCCGACGGCGACCGGCACGACCTCGACCTCGTGGCCGATTCGCTCGCCGTTGGCGAGACGATCGAGATTCCGGCCGGCGCGGCTCCGACCCTCGTGCTGGTCACCAACGGCGCCGCCGACATCACCACCGCGACCGGCGAGGTCTTCACGCTGGCCGCGGGAGAGGCCATCTCCGCCGAGGGTGCACTCGCCGCCGTCGCGCTCGATTCCGGCGCGACCATCGTCGCCGGCGTCGTCGGCCCGTCCGTACCGCGCCTCGGCGAGCAAACCGCGGTGCAGGCCGTTGGCACCCCGGCGGCGGTCGCCATCGCCGGTCAATCCGCCGGAACTCCGGCGGCCGCGACCGACGACCAGGATGGCGACGGGCTGACAGACGCCGAAGAGGACGAACTCAACACCGATCCCGTGCTCGCCGACACCGATGGCGACGGCCTGTCCGACGGCGACGAGGTCAAGGTCTACGGCACCCTGCCGCTGATCGACGACACCGACGGCGACGGCGTTTCCGACGGCGACGAAGTGGCCGCCGGCACCGACCCGCTCGATGGGCTCGCCGCCGCAACCGAATCCGTCGCCGAGCCCGCCCCGGCGGAGGAAGAACCGGCGCCGGTGGTTGAGGAACCCGCCCCGGCGGTCGAGGACCCCGCCCCGGTCGTCGAAGAGCCCGCCGCCGTCGAGGCGCCGCCGGCCGAGGTTCCGGCCACGCCCGGCGACAGCGACGGCGACGGCCTGTCCGACGCCGACGAGTACGCCATCGGCACCGACCCGTTCAACCCGGACACGGACGCCGACGGCCTGCTGGACGGCGCAGAGGTCTTCGAGTACCAACTCGGCCCGCTCAACCCGGACAACGACGGCGACGGCGTGCTGGACGGCGACGAGATCAACAACGGCACCGATCCCAACGACCCGAACAGTTTCTAGGAGCCCGTTCACACACCCGAAGGTGTCAGCGCAAACGTCATCCCGAACCGCCGCCCGACTCGTCATCCCGCGCTTGTAGAGGGTTCTCGCGGACGAGCCGAAGAGGCGGGGAGCGACAGTATCCCTCGGCAAGCGCGGGGTGATGCCGCGGTAGGATCCGACGCACGCCCAACCTGGATCATGGCTCGCGGCGCAGGGCCGGTCGCAAAGTGCGACCGGCCCTGCGCGGTACCTTGCCGAGTCCATCCGGGCGTTTCGTTGGGGTTGCTTCGGCGTTTCTTCGTCCGCTCTTTGGTTGTGGAAGGTCGCGAACGTACGCGTTGTTGTGGCCAATTGCGGATGTGTACGCATCCGCCGCCGCCCAGCACGTCGGGCCCGTGCCGAATGCGTCCTGACGCCGCTTCGAGCCTGACAACCCCGGGATTGGCTTCCACCGCCGAACCACCGTGCGGCGGATGCTTCCCAGCCATGCCCCGCCCGATAGGATTCCGCCTGTACCGGGCGACGACCAAGCGGTGCAAGCAGTGCCGCCGGAGGTAGGCCCGGTCAGTCCGCTGGCGTTCCTGGCCGCTCGGGATCGCCGAACGTCGGCGCGTCGTCGCGCCGGGGACTGAGGGCGTTCAGGGTATCGACGACCTCGGAGCCGACTACCTCCGCGCCGTGCAGGATGCCACCGGGGATCACCGCCACGTCCCCGGGGCCGAAGACCCGCCGCTCGCCGCCGATCTCGAACGCGATCCGGCCCGAGAGCACGACCGTGATCTGCTCCTGCGGATGGCTGTGCTCGGGGAAGATCGACCCCGGTTCGTAGCGGTAGCGCACCAGCGATTGCCGTTCGCCGTGGACGATCGCGCGCGTGATCCCCGGCAGCACCGTCTCCACCGGCACGTCGTCCCAATTGACGGTGACGACCCCGGCAATCACAGGATCAACCACCCGGCCAGCAGCCCCAGCGCGAGCAGGAACAGGACCGGCGTGGCCGCGCCCATCCCCCAGATCGCCCAGAGGATGGCCGACAGGATCACCAGCGCCGAAAGCACCAGGAAGTAGCGGAACTCGATCGCGCCGCCGCTGAGGAATCGGTCGCCGTACCCGATCGGGTCGTCCGGCGGATCGAGCGACGCGCCGGAGAACACCTGCCGGGCCTGCCGGATGCGTGCGGCGCGATCCTCGTCGTGTTGTCGGGCCATGGCGCCTCCCGCGCGTTCCCGTGGCTCAGCGATCCCCCGCGACCGGAGGGTGCGGCGTCCCGAGGTTGCGCCACAGCGCGACGACGATCACCTTCACGATGCCGGCCCAGAGCAGCAGCAATCCCACGAGGATCCACATCGGGTCCAGCGACAGCGCCAAACCCGCCGCCGTGAGGACGAACCCGGCAACGGTCATGAGAACGGAGATCCAGCGGATGTGGCGCACGCGGTTCCTCGGTAACGGGGGCGGCAGGCGCGGGCGCGAACAACGCGTCCGATGTCGCCCCTGATGCTAGTCCCATCCGGGATGCCAACGCAAACGCCGGGGCGGCGGATTGCCTGCCCCGGCGTGCCGGCGTTGTTTGATCCGTTGCAGGAGGCCCAGGGAACCCCTAGGCGAGGTGCTTCGACGGTCAGCCGGGAACGAACATCGGCGCGGCGGCGTCCGCGTCTGTCAGTACCGTGCGCTGTGGCACGCCGAGTTCCGCCGCGATCGCATCCCCGAGGTCGGCCACCTGCGGCTTCATGAACCCCATCGTCGTCCAGGCAACCGTTCCATCCTGCCGGATCAGGAACACGGTCGGCGTTGCGACGACATCCCACGCGAGCGTCACCGGGAAGTCGTCGCCCTCGACGAGGATCGGCATCGTCAGGTCGAGCCGCCGTGCGAAGGACCGCGAGATGTTGGCGGAATCCTGCGCGATGCCGAAGACGGACAGGCCATCGACGCCGTAGATGTCTCCCAGCCGCTGCAGGAAGGGGAACATCGCCTTGCTGGCCGCGCAGGAACTCTTGTAGATGCCGAGCAGCACCGGCCCGCGCCGGAGCGCGTCTGCCAGCCTGTGCTCGTGGCCGTCGGCGTCCGTGAGCACCAGGTCGAGCGTGGGTGCGGCTTCGCCCACCCCAATCGTCGCCATCCGTCACCTCCGGAACGTTGGGCCATGGCGGCCCCGCTTCCGGCCCGATGCTAGTCGTCGCCCGCTATCGCGGCAAGTACCGCGCCGGCGGCCGGAGCGGCCCGCGCCGCGGCGTCGAGCGCGCCCGAAATGTCGCGTTCGAGGTCGTCGCCGTCCTCGATGCCGACCGAGAGGCGCACGAGGTCGCGGTCGTGCCAAGGCCAGGCGAGCGTGGAAACGTCGCCGAGGCTCACGGCGATGGTCGCCAGATCCAGCGCGTTCACGAACGCCGCCGTCGCCGCTTTCCCTCCGTGGAGGGAGAACGACACCATGCCGCCGAACCGGTCCGGCCCCTTGCCGAGCAACCGTGCCGCGATCCCGTGGCCGGGATCATCGGGCAGGCCGGGGTAGTGGACCGCGCGCACCGCCGGGTGGCCCGCCAGCAGCCGGGCGATGCGGCCGGCGTTTTCGGCGTGCAGCCGGACCCGCATCGGCAGCGTCTTCACCCCGGCGAGAAGCAGCCACGCGGAAAACGGCGGCATTTGCCCGCCGAGCCCGATCATCGTTTCGCGGATGCGATCGACCAGCGCCCGCCGCCCGGCGACGACGCCGCCCTGCACCTGCCCGAACCCCGAGAGGTACTTGGTCGCGCTGTGCAGCACCAGGTCGGCCCCGTGATCCAGCGGCCGCAGCAGGGCGGGGGAGAGGAACGTGTTGTCCACCACGAGCGGGATGCCATGCCGACGGGCGATCTCCGCCAGCGAGGGCAGGTCTGCCACCCGCAGCGTCGGATTGGAGAACGGCTCGGCGTAGATCGCCCGCGTTTCCGGCCGGATCGCGGCCTCTACGGCGGCGAGGTCACCGGCCGGCACGAACGTGGCCGACCCGCCGTGCGCCGGAACCGTGTGCGACAGTGCGTCGCGGGTCAGGTCGTAGACCTCGTCGGAGGCGACGATGTGGCCGCCGTTGGCGGTCAGCGTCAGCAGCGTGGCCGAGATCGCGGCCATGCCGGAGGCGGTCGCCAGCGCGATCTCCGCGCCTTCCAGGTTCGCCAGTTTCAGTTCGAGGCAGCGCACCGTCGGGTTGCCGCGCGGGGAGTAGGTGAAGTGCGGCGCCAGCCCCGCACGCATCGCCTCGACCTGCTCGAACGAGGCGAAGGCGTAGGTGACGTTCTGGTAGAGCGGCACGCCGTGGGCGCCGGTCGCCGGGTCCGGCGCTTCGCCGGCGTGGATGCAACGGGTCTGGAACGCACGCGCGTCGGTCATCGGCAACCTCGGCCCGCCCGGCGGGCAACCACGATCGGCGCGGGCGGCTACGACTCGCCGCCCGCGCCGGATCGTACGCGAGAATGCGGTTGCGGACCCGGCCTCAGCGCCCGCGCCGCGGCACCAGCAGGACGGGCGCCGGCGCTTCCCGAACCAGGCGGTCGGCAACGCTGCCCAGCAGCCAGCGCCCGATGCCGCCCCGCCCGTGGGATGACATCACCACCACGTCGCCCGGCTTCAGCGTGGCGATGAGTTCGGTCACGGGATAGCCGGCGCGAGCCTCGGTCACCGCCACGCAGTTGCGGTCCCGCGCGATCTGGGCGCGGGAATCGAGATAGCGTTCGGCGTCGGCGATCGCCCGCTCGGTGGCGCGCGCGGTCGCCGACGCCACCAGCGGGCCGCCCAGCACGGTCTCGCGCACCGGGTCGGACTCGACGACCCGCACCAGGTGCAGCGGCACGCCGAGGTCGCAACTGAGGTCGATCGCCGGGCGCAGCGCCGCTTCGGAAAGTTCAGACCCGTCGAGCGGAACGACGATCCGCGCCACCAACGGCTCGGTCGTCGGCCGGTTGTCGCCCCGCAGCAGCAGCACCGGCACCGGGGAGTGGTGCGCGACCCGGTCCGCCACGCTGCCGAACACTGCCCGGCTGGTCGCTCCGCCGCCGCGGGTGGTCATCACGATCAAATTGGCGTCCACGGCGGCGTCGAGGATTTCAGAGGCCGGGTCTTCCATCTCGATCGCGATCTCGACGCTGCGCCCGTGCCGGCGCAACTCCTTCGCGGCCGATTCGAGCGACGCGCGTGCCTCCGCCATCCGGTCTTCGAGGTCGCCCGTGCTGAGGTCGTCCGGCTGCACGACCCGCAGCAGCCGGATGTACTGGCTGGGGATGAGCTTGGCGAACCCGAGCGATGCGGCGGCGACCTCGGAGCCATCGAGCGGAACGAGGATGCGTTCGAGCACCGGGGCCTCCTTGCGCGAACCGGATCAGGCCGCGCCGGTTGCGCCGGCCCGTTCGGCCGACGGAACCAGCATCACCGGGGTCGGCGCGTCCCGTACGAGTTGCTCCGCGACGCTGCCCAACAGCCAGCGGCGCACGCCGGAGCGGCCGTGGCTCGTCAGCACCGCGAGGTCACCCGCGCGCAGCACGTCGGTGATCGCCATGTACGGCGGCCCCACGCGAACCTCGGTGGTGACCTCCAGCCCCGCGCCGCGCACCTTTGCCGCGGCGTGGGCCAGGTTGCTCTTCGCGGTCTCGGTGAGGTCGTCGTAGACCTGGTCGTACAACTCGCCGGACACCGGCATGACTACCCCGGGCGCCGCCACCGGCGTCAGGCTGGCGATGTCGATCGCGGTCAACAAGTGGACTGGCAGGTTGTGGGCCTTGGCCACCGCCGTGGCCGCCGGAAGCGCTTCTTCCGCCCGCTCCGAACCGTCGAGCGGCACGACCAGCCGCCGCAGTTCGGGTGCGACCTCGCCGGCGTCCTCGTCCTCGCGGACGATGACCACCGGGACCGGGCTGGTGCGGGCCACGCGGTCGGCGACGCTGCCGAACATCCAGCGTCCGATCGCGCCGCGGGCGTGGGAGGCGATCACGATCGCGCCGATGCCGCGCGCCGCCGCTTCGGCCACGATGACCTCGGCCGGGTCGCCCGTGGCGATGGCGAGTTCGACGCCGGCCCGGCCGCCGAGCGCGGCCGCCGACGCGGCGAGCGATGCGTGCGCCGCGGTCTCCGCCGCTCCGGTCGGATCCGCTCCCCGGCGGCCCAGCAACTCCTCGACCGCGCCCGGCGGCGGCAACACCCGCAGCAGGACGATCTTCGTGCCCGAGTCGGCGATCGCCCGCGCCCACGGGATCGCGCGGTCGGCCAGCGGCGAGCCGTCCAGCGGCACGAGCAACGAAACGGTCACGGCGGCACGGTCCATCGATGGGGTCCTTCCGGCTTCGCGCCGGGCGATCCGGCGCGCTGGTTCGCTGCGGCAAGGGTATCCGCTGCCGCGCTCCTCGCGCCCGCCGGATTCCCGCGCCGGACGTATCAATTTCGCAACCGCCTCTGCGCGGCCGGGATCAGTCGCGGCGGGCGAAGGTCGGGCGCTCCGGCGACTCGCCCGGCGCAGGGATCTGCGTCCGCACCCGCGTCACCGCGGCGGTGTGGTTGCACGGCTTGACCGGGCAGAAGAAGATGAGGGTGTACTCCTCTTCGGACTGGTTGGCAAAGCGCGCCGGCCGTCCCTGCTTGCCGCGCAGCCGCATGTCGATGTTGTGCTCGGGGCAGTTCGGGATTTCCGGCTCGTCGTCTTCGCGCCGCATGATCGCGTTGAGCAGCCGCTGCACCATCGTTCGCTCTCCGTCGTCGTCGCTCGACGAACGCGTGGGCGGGACCGGCGTTTGCGCGGCCCCGCCCGTCGGATTCCGCTGGCGTGGAAGATACCGGGTCCGGCGGTCGCCGTCACGTCGCGGCGGCATCGATGCGGTGCGCCCGCGCCCGACGCTCAATCCGGAGGAAGCCGGGAACGCGATTCGGCTCCGTGACGGGTTTCGGTTCTGTGATCGGTTCGCTAGTATACGGACCCACTTCGGGCATTTGGCCGACGGCCGAGCCGTCTGGTACGGGAGTGTCATGCGGGACGTCGTGATCGGGGCGTTGCGGGAGCGGTTCGGCGACGACTGGGGCCGGGACGACGAAGCGAACCTGCGCTTCACCATCGACGCCGAGGCGCTGGTGCACGGCGTCGATGGCCTGCACCTGCTGGGCGAGCCGGAGTACGCCGACGGCGAGGTGCTGCTGCGCGTCTGGGTGGACCGCCCGGTGCCCGACCTGATGACCGCCGACGAACTGGCGTTCGCGGTGTTCGGGCGGTTGGCCGAAGAGGTCTTCTACGCCGAGCGCGCGTTCGAGGCCAGCGGCCTCCGCTATCCGTTCGTGACCGGCTCGCCCCGCCGTGGCCACGTTGGTTCGCTCCTGCTCACCGGGCCGCATGCCGCCGACTTCGCCGAGCGGTTCCGCCAGCGCATCACCGGCGGCGCGCGCTTCCACGCCTGATCCACGCCGAACGACGCCGGACGAGGTTGCGGCCGGCTCGGTCGCTGTTAGCATGGCCGCGCGGCGGCGACGACGCCGGCGTGCGCGAGGGGAGGGACGATGCCCACGGTCACGATGGACGGAATTGGCGAAACGACGTGCCCCGGCGGCGAGCGGCTGGTACTGGCGATTGAGGACGCCGGGGTCGATATCCTGCACCGTTGCGGCGGCAACGCCCGCTGCACGACCTGCCGGGTCCAGATCCTCGCCGGCGACCCCGGCCCGATGACCGAAGCCGAGGCGGAGCGCCTGTCGCGGGTCGAGGACCCGCCGGAGGCGATGCGCCTCTCCTGCCAGGTGCAAGTGCACGACGACCTGACCGTGCGCGTGCTGCGGCGCCTGCGCGACAACCCGGACATGGGCGATCCCGGCCCGCGGCCGATCCCGTGGCCGGCGGATCGGCCGCTCCCGCCCGAGTGAGGCGAGAGACGAGAGACGAGAGACGTGGGCGGCTGCCGATCACGTCTCTCGTCTCTCGTCTCACACTGAGGTGGCGTCCGCGTGACCCGAGGCCTGCCAGAGGATCATCGCCGTGGCAAGCGGCAGGTCGGCCGTCTGGGCGCCCGGGAGCGGCAACGTGGTGACGTGCGGGCGCAGGTCGTCGAAGAGGCGCTGCACGTCCGGGTGGTCGAGGAAGCGGTGGAGGTTCTCCTGCACGTCGCCGTCGCTGACGGTGATCTCCAGCGCGTACATGCCGCTGCCGATGAAGGCGACGATCCGCTCGACGCCGATTCCCGTTTCGAGGGCCGACAGCGGGAACCGCTCGTGGGCGGCGCGCACCGCCGGCTCGTCGCCGCGCTCCATCTGCGACACGTAGAGCAGGGTCTGCATCGTTGCGCCTCCAACCGTTACCGGGTGCCGAAAAGGGCCATTCCGCCACCGGGAGATGCACGCCCCGTGCCAGCGGCCGCTTTTTGACAGGGGGGAACGGGCGTCCTACACTTCCGGTGCCGTGCTAGGTGGGGAGTTGGCGGTGCCCTGTACCCGCAATCCGCCTTAGCGGGATTGAACTCCCCTTCGAGGTCTGGTCTTGTGGGACTGCCGGCGCCACGCGGCGTTGATGGAAAGGTCCCGCGCGGCGAGGAACGGTGAACCCGGTCAGGACCGGAAGGTAGCAGCCGTAAGTCGGACTCCTCGGGTGACGTGGGGACGCCTGCCCGGAGTTGGCGAGCGTCGGAAAGCCGGAAGATTCACATCGACAAGGGGTGCACGGCGCTTTGGACGCCCCGCTCGGAAACGAGCGGGGCGTTCTGTTGCCCACGGATGCCGCCGATCTTTCGCGCGGGCGAGCGTTGACGGTGAGACGGCGCCGGACCGGCTCTTCCACGAGATCCGGCCGATCGAACCGGGATTCCGTTCGTCGTCGGAGAGGACCCGTGCCCTCCCGCGCCGGTCCTCGCGAACGAGGGATGCCGGATCGGCGGCCGCCGGACCGTGCGGAATCCGGGTGTCTGCACCCGCCCGCGGCAGTGGGCAATCACCCGGCGCCCTCCCCCGCCGCGAGAGGCAGCGCCCGGTGGGACCCCCGCCGCCCGGTTCTTCGGCATTTATTCGGCGTGTACCTAATCGCGCAACGCCGCATACGTACGCATGTTTTCGGCCGAACGGGAGTTTGTTCGCTTCCCCCTCCCAGCCTCGGCATTCGGAACCCCCTCCCGGATGCCGCCGCCTCGGTGCGCCCGTGAGGCTGGCGGGGGTCGCCGAAAAACTCGGATTCCGCACGGTTACGGGAAAACCGCCGCCGAACAAACGGCGAAAAAATACCGAATAAACACCGAATAAACCCGGCCCAATCGAGTCACCGGTCCGCCCACGGCCAACGGCAGGTCCAGACCGATCGGCCGGATTTCGGATCAGGAATGTCTACCGTCATCCAGTGCATGTCACGGGAGTGAGGTGGACCCTACGAGGAACCCTGCGCCGGTCTCACATTACGCGGGCGCATGACGAGCAGGATCGCGTAACCGACGATGGCCGCGAACGACAGCAGGAGCCAGATCGGCGCGGCGAACGCGAGCGGGTTGATTTGGAGCAGCCGGACGCCGAGGAAGAACAACCCCGCTCCGAACAGCCACGAGAAGACGTTGGCGTGCCGCTGCACCGTCGCCGGATCGCCGAACCGCGCGGCGATGCCGACCGCATCGGGCCGCGTCAGCAGCACCGAGGCGACGAACCCCACGAGGCACAGCAGCGCGAACGCCGCGACCGGCAGCGTGACCACCCGTTCCGGCGGCGGCGGCTGGAGGAGCGCCTGCGCCCATCCGCCCATGCGCGACCTCCTCCATGCAAACGCGGGCAGCCCGGACGGGCTGCCCGCGCGCGACCGGCGACCCAGCTAGACGACCTGCTCGAGGAGCAGCGCCCGCTTGACCTCCTCGATCGCCTTGGTCACTTCGATGCCGCGCGGGCAGGCGTCCGTGCAGTTGAAGACCGTCCGGCAGCGCCAGACGCCCGACTGCGTGTTGAGGATGCGCAGGCGCTCCGAGCCGCCCGAGTCGCGGGAGTCGAAGATGAACCGGTGCGCGTTGACGATCGCCGCCGGGCCGACGAAGCTCTCGTTAGTCCAGGTGATCGGGCAGGAACTCGTGCAGGAGGCGCAGAGGATGCACTTGGTGGTGTCGTCGAAGCGCTCGCGCTGCTCCGGCGACTGCCGCCGCTCGCCGGCGCTGGGCGCGTCGTCGGCGATCAGGTACGGCTTGACCGACTTGTAGGCGTCGAAGAACTGGTCCATATCGACGACCATGTCCTTGATCACCTTGAACCCGATCAGCGGTTCGATCGTGATCTTCTTGCCGAACTCCTGCATGAGGACCTTGCAGGCGAGGCGGTTGCGGCCGTTGATCCGCATCGCGTCCGAACCGCACACCCCGTGGGCGCACGACCGGCGGTAGGTTAGCGTGCCGTCCTGGTGCCACTTGATCTCGTTGAGCGCATCCAGCACCCGGTCGGTCGGCGCGACATCGACCGCGTACTCTTCGTAGTGCGGCTTGACGTCCTTTTCCGGGTTGAACCGCTTGATCCGCAGGGTGTACTGCACCGGTTGGTTCCTTTGGATGGACGATCGGACCTGATGCCTTCAGGATACTCGACGGCCGGGCAGGCCGCCGCGACCGCGGCGGGCGACCGACGGAACCTAGTACTTGCGCTCCTTCGGCTGGAACTCGGTGATCGTTACCGGCTTCTTGCGCATCTCCATCCCGCCCGAGGTCTTGTAGACCAGGGTGTGGGCCAGCCAGTTCTTGTCGTCGCGGTCCTGGAAGTCGTCGCGGTAGTGGCCGCCGCGGCTTTCCTGCCGGGCCAGAGCGCCCTCGATCGTCGCTTCCGCGCAGTCGATCATGCAGCCGAGTTCGTGCGCTTCCAGCAGGTCGGAGTTGAACACCTTGCCCTTGTCGTCGAGGGCGACGTGGGCGTAGGCGCGGCGGATTTCCGCCAGCTTGTCCTTCGCCTCGGTCATGCCGGCGGCGTCGCGGACGACGGACACCTTGTCCATCATCACCTCTTGCATCGCGGCGCGCAGGTCGGAGACGCGCTCGCCAGAAGTTCGGGACAGCAGGTCGGAAACCTGCGCCCGGGCCACCGCTTCGGGGTCCTTCGGCAGCGGCGGCAGGTCGTTCTCGGCGATGAACGAGAGCATGTGCCTGCCGGCGCGGCGGCCGAACACGACGAGGTCCACCAGCGAGTTGGTGCCGAGCCGGTTCGCGCCGTGGACGGAGACGCAGGCCGACTCGCCCGCACTGTAGAAGCCGGGGATCGGGGTCGCGAACTCGTCGCGGATGACGCGGCCATCGACGTCGGTCGGGATGCCGCCCATCGCGTAGTGGGCGGTCGGCTGGATCGGGATCAGTTCCGTCTTCGGCTCCACCCCGAGGTAGGTGCGCGCGAAGTCGGTGATGTCCGGCAACTTGGCGTCGATGACCTCCGGCGGCAGGTGGGTCAGGTCCATGTGGACGTAGTCCTTGCCGTCGATGCCGCGCCCTTCCTTGACCTCCTGGTAGATGAACCGGGAGACCATGTCGCGCGGGGCAAGGTCCTTGAGGGTCGGAGCGTAGCGCTCGGCGAATGCCTCGCCGGTGGAGTTGCGGAGGATGCCGCCCTCGCCGCGGGCCGCCTCGGACAGCAAGATGCCCATTTTGTACAGGCCGGTCGGGTGGAACTGGTAGAACTCCATGTCCATCAGCGGCACGCCGCGGCGGTAGGCGATCGCCATCCCGTCGCCGGTGCCGGCCAGGGCGTTGGAGGTGATCTTCCAGACCCGGCCGTAGCCGCCGGTGGCGATCATCACCGTCTTGGCGTGGATCGTGTGGATCTCGCCGGTCTTGACCTCCAGCGTCACGCAGCCGCAGGCGCGGCCGTCCTCGCTGAAGAGGATGTCGAGCAGGTGGTGCTCGTCGAGGAAGTTGACGTTGTGCTTGATGCCCTGCTGGTACAGGGTCTGGATGATCATGTGCCCGGTGCGGTCGGCGGCGTAGCAGGCGCGGCGAACCGGGCCTTCGCCGAAGTTGCGGGTGTGGCCGCCGAACCGGCGCTGGTCGATCTTGCCGTCCGGCGTGCGGTTGAACGGCAGGCCCATGTGCTCCAGTTCGAGCACCGCGTCGATCGCCTCGCGGGCCAGCACCTCGGCCGCGTCCTGATCGACGAGGTAGTCGCCGCCCTTGACGGTGTCGAACATGTGCCACTGCCAGTGGTCTTCTTCGGTGTTGCCGAGCGCGGCTGAGATGCCGCCCTGGGCCGCGCCGGTGTGGGACCGTGGCGGGTAGAGCTTGGAAACGACGCCGATGTTCGCCTTGCCGGCGAGCTGGATGGCCGCCATCAGGCCGGCGCCGCCGGCCCCGACGATGACCGCGTCGAAGCGGTGATAGGCCATGCTGGAGTTTCCTCTCAACGCGTAACCCGAAGGGCCCGCAGGATGCCGTCAACGCGCCGCGAAGGCCCGCGGCGGGAGCCGGGGCCGACGGCCGCACGCGGCCACATTGACGGCAACGCTAGCCGCACCCTCCGGGGGTGTCAAGGACGGCCGTGCCCATGTCTGCGCCTTCCCGCCGGAATCACGATCCCGCGCCGTTTTCGACGGACCGCGCGACGGGAGCGGGCAAGCCCGGTGATATACTCGCCGCCGTTGTCGAACGGCCACGAGCGCGGCGGTGCGCCGGGATTGCGGCCGGCGCTGCCCGCCTTCGCGCGCCCCGACCAACCCAGGAGCATCCGTGAGCCGCCCCGACCCCGCCCGCGTCGCCGCCGTTTCCGCCGCCGCGGCGGCGATGGCGCCCACCGTCATCGACTGGACGCAACGCATCGCCGCCATCCCCGCGCCCACGGGCGACGAGGCCGAGCGCGCCGCGTTCGTGTGCACCCTGATGCGCGGCATGGGCCTGGACCCGGTCGAAGACGACATCCACGACGTGGTCGGGCGCATCCCCGGCCGGGCCGGCGCGGACGGGCCGGCGGTGTTGCTGGCTGCCCACCTCGATACGGTCTTCGTCCGCGAGACGCCGCTGCCGATCACGGCCTCGGGTGGTCGCCTGTTCGGCCCCGGCATCGGCGACAACAGCGTTGGCGTCGCCGCCGTCCTGGCCGTTCCCGAGATCCTGCGCGCCGCGGGGCAGCACCCCGCCGCCGACGTGTTGCTGACCGGCAACGTGGGCGAGGAAGGGCTCGGCAACCTGCGCGGCATCCGGGCGGTGATGGACGCCAACCCGCGCACGGCCGCCGTGGTCGCGGTGGAGGGGCACAACCTCGGGCGCGTCACCCACATCGCCGTCGGCAGCCGCCGCCTGCGGATCACCGCGACCGGCCCCGGCGGCCATTCGTGGGGTGATTTCGGCCGCCCCAGCGCGCTCCACGCCCTCGCCCGGCTGATCGCCGACCTCGACGCGATCCCGCTGGCGTGGTCGCCCAAGACGACCCTGAACGTCGGCATCGTCGAAGGCGGCATTTCGGTCAACTCCATCGCGCCGACCGCGAGTTGCCTGCTCGACATGCGCTCGATCGACGCCGACGCGCTGGCCCGGCTCGGGGAGCGGGTGGACCGCGCGATCGACGGCGCCCGGCGCAACGGGATTTCGATCGTCGCCGAGGTGATCGGCGAGCGCCCGGCCGGGCAGGTGCCCCTCCAGAGTCCCGCCGTCAAGACCGTCGCCGCCGTCCTTGGCGCGCTGGGCGTCGAGGCGTCCTACGATGCGTCCAGCACCGACGCCAACATCGCGCTCAGCCGCGGGGTGCCGGCGGTTTGCATCGGCCTGACGACCGGCGGCAACGTCCACCGCGAGGACGAGTACATCGACACCGAGCCGATCGCGCTCGGATTGGCCCAACTCGCCTTGCTGTCGCTGGAACTGTCGGATCAGGCGGCGGCCGGAACGCTCGCCGCCCGCGCCTGATCCGGATTCCGTTCGCATGCCGCTCCTGCCAGCCGATACGCTCCATCCGATCGTCGCAGGGGAGGGACCTGAGCCCTCCCTCGTGCGCGCTTGCCGACGACGAGGGAGGGCTCAGGTCCCTCCCCTGCGACGGCGATGCAATCCAGGCCAACCGATCGGACCCCGTAAGCGCCTTTGCGAACCATGATTGACCAATACGTCGCACTCTCCGTGGACCTTGGCGGGCACGATCCGGCGCGCTCCGAAATCGTCGCCGTCGCCGCCGTTGCCTTCGACGAATCGGGCGAGATCGACCGCCTCGTGTCGCCGGTCCATCCGCGCGCCAAGGTCGGCCGCTCCGCGCTCGCGGGCAGCGGCCTCAGCCAGGCGCAACTGGCGGATGCGCCGACCTGGCCGGAGGTCGCGCCCCGGCTGCGGCGGATCGTCGCCGGGCGCGCCGTCGTCGGTTGGGAACCCCGCGACGCGCTGATCGCGCTGGAGACGGCGGGCGTGGTGCTCCCGAACGCGGTTTTCGACGCCCGCGCGCTCTCCGAATTACTCCTGCACGGCCTGCCAGCGCTGACGCTGCACGCGGCTTCGCTGGCCTGTGGCTGGGCGCCGGGCGAACGGCTGCGCGTCGCCCGCCACGCCGAACAGGTCGCCAACGTGTTCCGGTCGCTGCTGGCGAAGGTCGGCCGTCTGGACGCGGCGACGCTGGAGCAACTGGCCAGCCTGCTGCGCGTCGGCGAGATGCCGGAAGCCGACCTCTTCGCGCGGTTCTCGGCCGCCCGCCCGACCGGGCCGCTGTTCGCTACCGAGGATCGCGGCAACGGACCGCACGAACTAGCGTTCCTGACCGCGCGGGAGCGGGTGGAACCGCTGCGCGCGACCGGTTCGCGCAAGGCCATCCCCGCCAAACTCGTGAACAAGGCGCTCGCCGACGGCGGGCCGCTCAGCCAGGCCGTCGCCGGATACGAGCACCGGCAGCCTCAGGAGAGGATGGCGCAGGCGGTCGCGGAAGCGCTCAACCACGATGGCCGCCTGCTGGTCGAAGCGGGCACCGGCACCGGCAAGAGCCTCGCCTACCTGCTGCCGGCGGCGCTGCACGCCGTCGAGCGCGGGGAAACGGTGGTCGTCTCCACCAACACGCTCGCACTGCAGGACCAGTTGTTCCGCAAGGACCTGCCCGACCTGCAGGCGGCCCTCGGAGACCGCGACGGCGAGGTTCCGTTCACCGCCACGCTGTTGAAGGGCCGGGCGAACTACCTCTGCCTGCGCTCCTGGTTCCAGTGGTCGCGGCAGCCGGTGTTCGACGCCGCCGAAGCGCGCCTGAAGGCGAAGATCCTCGCCTGGCTGGCCGACACCGAAACGGGCGACCGGGCCGAACTGCGGCTGGCCCCGGACGAGCAGGACAACTGGCGCCACGTCGCCGAAGAGGAGGGCACCTGCGTGGCGTCGCGCTGCCCCTTCCAGCAGCGTAACCAGTGCTTCCTGTACCGGGCGCGGCGGCGGGCCGAGGCGGCGCACCTCGTCATCGTCAACCACGCGCTGCTGCTCTCGGACGTCGCCGCGGGTAGCCGCATCCTGCCCGCCTACGAACGGCTGGTCGTCGATGAGGCGCACCACCTCGAAGACCAGGCGACGTCGCAGTTCGGCTATTCGGTTTCCGAGCGGGATTTGGTGGAGTTCGCCGATTCGGTGCTGCGGCGGGACGGCGCGCTGTTGTCGGGTTCGGCGGCCATCGTCGTCGGGTTCCTGCGGCGGACGGCGGACGACGACGCGGCGAAGAAGCGGGCCGACGATGCCGGCGAGCGGTTGACGGCCGCCGCCGCCGAGGCGGATGCGGTGCGCGCCGCTGCCGCCCGCTTCTTTGCGCGG
This sequence comes from Chloroflexota bacterium, assembly GCA_023423795.1. Taxonomy (GTDB): domain Bacteria; phylum Chloroflexota; class Chloroflexia; order Thermomicrobiales; family UBA6265; genus CADCWF01. Next base: position 27,684 of record JAFAEX010000276.1, read on the forward strand.
CTTGGTGAACTGGTTTCCCGGCAGGATCGCGGCTACGGCGTGGACCGTTCGCTGCGGCTGACCGACGCGGTGCGCGGCTCGGCGGGTTGGGGCGACGTCGAACTCCTGTGGGAGCCGCTGGCGCGGGCGATGAAGGACCTCGACGTCCACCTGCGCTGGCTGGAGGCCGCGCTGGCGAAAGGCGAGGACGCGAACGAAAACGAGGGCGACGCGCTGCAGCGCGACGAACTCGGGATCGAGGTCGGACTGGCGATCAGGGCCGGAGCCGAATTGGCGGCGTGGTTGCAGGCCGCCGTCAACGCGCCCGACCCGGAGACCGTCTACTGGATCGAGCGCTGGGCATCCGGCGACCGCTCGTCGCTGCACGCCGCGCCGCTGCGGGTGGGGGAGGCGCTCGACCGCGGGTTGTTCGGCAACCTGCGCTCGCTGGTGCTGACCTCGGCGACGCTGACGACCGACGACTCGTTCGCTTTCGTCCAGGAGCGGTTGGGGCTGGAGGATGCCGAAACGCTGGCCGTCGCGTCCCCGTTCGACTACGAGCGCTCGACGCTGCTCTACCTTGCCGACGACATGCCTGAGCCGAACCACCCTGCTTACCAGCAAGCGCTGGAGGATGCGCTGATCGACGCCTGTGTGGCGACCGGCGGCCGGGCGTTGGTGCTGTTCACGTCCCACGCCGCGTTGCAGGCCACGGCACGCGCGATTCGCGGCCCGCTGCGCGAACACGGCATCGTCACGCTGGCGCAGCGGGTGGACGGCAGCCCGGCCCAACTCGTCGAGCGGCTGCGGCACGAACCGCACACCGTCGTCCTCGGCACGGCGACCTTTTGGGAAGGCGTGGACATCGTCGGGCCGGCGCTGAGTCTGCTGGCGATCGCGAAGTTGCCGTTCACCGTCCCCAGCGACCCGGTCTTTGCCGCCCGCAGTGAACTCTTCGAAGCGCCCTTCGCCGACTATGCCGTGCCACAGGCGGTGCTGAAGTTCAAGCAGGGGTTCGGCCGCCTGATCCGCAGCAGCCGCGATCGCGGCGTCTGCGCGGTGCTGGACCGGCGGGTGTTGTCGAAGCGGTACGGCGCGTCGTTCGTGCAGTCGCTCCCGACCTGTTCGGTCGAGGTCGGCAGCGCGCGCGATTTGGGCGATGTCGCTTCCCGGTGGTTGGGGGAGGACTGAGCGGCGCGGCACGGGATTGGCTATCGTCGCGGTACCGGACGACGTGAAGCGGAGGGAGGGCGGCATGGACGACGTGCGGATCGGGCGGAACCTGTCGGTCGAACTGGTGCGCGTGACCGAAGCGGCGGCGTTGAACGCCGGCCGCTGGCTCGGCCGGGGCGACAAGGAGGCTGCCGACCAGGCAGCCGTGGACGCCATGCGGCAAGTCCTCGACTCCATTGCGATGGACGGCGTCGTCGTCATCGGGGAAGGGGAGAAGGACGAAGCGCCGATGCTCTACGTCGGCGAGCGACTGGGCTGCGCCAGCGAACCGAAGGTCGATATCGCGGTGGATCCGATCGACGGCACCCGGTTGCTGTCGCTGGGTATGCCAAACTCGATCTCGACGGTGGCCGCCGCCGAGCGCGGCTCGCTGTTCGAATCCCCGTACGTCATGTACATGGAGAAGATCGCGGTCGGGCCGGAGGCGGCGGAGGCGATCGACATCCGCGAGAACGTGGGTACGAATCTGCGCCGCATTGCCGCTGCCATGCAGCGCGAGGTGCAGGACCTGACGGTGATGATGCTCGACCGCCCGCGTCACGAAGAACTGATCGCCGAGGTGCGGCAGGAAGGCGCGCGCCTGCGATTGATCCCCGATGGCGACGTGGCCGGCGCGGTGACCGCGGCGCTGCCCGGCACCGGCGTGGACGTGCTGATCGGCATCGGCGGCGCGCCGGAGGCAGTCGTCGCCGCCTGCGCGATCCGCTCCCTCGGTGGCGCGATGCAGTGCCGGTTGTGGCCGCGCAACGACGCCGAGCGGGCGGCGGTGGTCGAGCACGACATCGACACCTCGCGGGTGCTGACCGAGCAGGACCTGGCGGCCGGCGACGACCTGTTCTTCGCCGCGACCGGCATCACCGACGGCGAGATGCTGCGCGGGGTTCACTACTTCGGCGACGGGGCGACGACCCAATCGGTCGTGATGCGGTCCCGGACGGGCACGGTGCGCCGGATCGACGCCACGCACCGCCTGAGCAAGTTGGCCCAGTTGCCGGGCATGCCCTTCGACTAGCGGCGGTGGCGGGCTGTTTGCGCCGAGTTATTGACGGGATTCCGGGGCGGTGCTATCGTTGCACCGTCCCGAGGAAGGCGCTACGAACCCCTGCCTTCCTGCCCGAGGTCGCTCGGAGCTGGCGTTCGCCGCATCACCTGCGGCCGGTTGCCCTCCGTTCGTGTCCCCCGCCCGACGCTCCGAGTGAAGCACCTGTATGACCGCGTCTCCGCGTGCCCGTCCAACGTGTCGCTCGCGGCGTGGCGCTGGCTTCGGTCTTATCTACCCGCAGGCGCGGCGCCGCGCCCGGGGAGCGTGCGGGTCCTTGCGTGCATCCTGATCTTGAATGGGAGGGGAACGGCTTGGCCGTCGAAGATGTTGTAGTCGCCGACGAAGAGGCGACGCCCCGCAAGCGCACAGCAGCCAAACCGCGTGCGTCGCGGGCAAAGAAGGTCGTTGACGAAGCGCCCGCCGAGAGCGCGGCCGTCGAATCGACGGCGAGTGATGCGCCCGCCCAGTTGGCGTTCGGCGGCGACCCGGACGGGAACGGCGCGCAGTCCGGCGGCGAATCCGAGGCCGTTGCGCCCGCGCCGCGATCGCCGCGGCGGACCCGCTCGGTGGCCTCGGCGCCGGTCGTCGCCAACGCGGCGGTCGATGCGTCGGCGGATTCGCCGGTGGCCGCGTCGGCCGCGCCCTCGCCCGATGCGGGCGAGGGCGAGGCGGCCACCGCTCCGAAGCGCGCCCCGCGGCGGACCACCCGGGCCACCGCTGCCGCAAAAGAGACGCAGGCGGAGGCAGAGGGCGCGGAGTCGCCGATCCGGCCGCAGGCCCAGGCCGTCGAGCCGGCTCCGGTCTCGGAATCGGCGCCTGTTGCCGGACCGGCCGCAACCAGTGAGCCCGCGCCGATGCCGGCTGCCGCACCCGTCTTCGAGGCGGCCCCGGTCTCCGAGGCCGCACCCGTTGCCGATCTCGCGCCGCCCGTCGCCGAGCGGTCCGTCGAAACCCCGGCCTCGGCAGAACCCGCGTCCGAATCGACCGGGGCGCACTCCGCCGGCGGCGAATCGACGAACGGGCTCGATCCCGAGCGGCCACACGACCGCGACGACCGGCCGACCGTGCCAAACCCGAGCCTGGCGGCCGCGATCGACGCGGTGCTCAGCCCGCCCGATCCCCGTGAGTTCGGCCAGCGCGAGGGCGGGAGCAGCCGCCGTCGCCGCCGCGGGCGCGACCGCGACCGGCAGGACGGGCAGGACCGGCCGTTCCAGCCCGACGGCCGGCCATCGTTCGGCGGCTGGCAGGGCGGTCAGCCCCAGCACCAGCAGCAACAGCAGAACCAGCAGCGCCAGCCTCGGCCGCAACACCAGCAGCCGCAGCACCAGCACCAGCGGATGGCGGCGCAGCCGGCGATCACGATCGCCGACCTCGACGCCAGGACGCCGGAAGAGTTGCTCGAACTGGCGCGCGAGATGGAGGTGCAGGGCGTTTCCCGGCTTTCCCGTATCGAGACGATGATCCGCATCCTGCGGGCGCAGACCGAGAAGGAAGGCGGCACCTTCGGCGACGGCGTGCTGGAGGTGATCGAGGACGGGTTCGGTTTCCTCCGCGGCCCGCGCTTCCTGCCGGGACCGGACGACATCTACGTCTCCCAGTCGCAGATCCGCCGCTTCGGGCTGCGCGCCGGTGACCGCGTTTCCGGCATGTGCAGGCCGCCGAAGGACAACGAGAAATTCTTCAGCCTGCTCCGGGTGGAAGCGGTCAACGGCATCGATCCGGAGGTGGCCCGCCGCCGCCCGTCCTTCGACGGCCTGACCCCGATCTTCCCGCTCGAGCAGATCAAGCTGGAAACGCAGCCGAACATCCTCTCCACCCGCTTGCTCGACCTCGTCGCGCCGATCGGGCGCGGCCAACGCGGGTTGATCGTCTCGCCGCCCAAGGCCGGCAAGACGATGCTGCTGAAGTCGATCGCCAACGGCATAAGCTCCAACTCGCCGGACATCCACCTGATGGTCTGCCTGATTGGCGAGCGGCCCGAGGAAGTCACCGACATGCGCCGCTCGATCGACGGCGAGGTGATTTCCTCGACCTTCGACGAGCCGGTGGAGGACCACACCAAGGTCGCCGAGATGGCGCTGGAGCGCGCCAAGCGGTTGGTCGAGGGCGGGCGCGACGTGGTCATCCTGCTCGACTCGATCACCCGGCTGGCTCGCGCCTACAACCTCGCGGTGCCGCCGAGCGGCCGGACCCTCTCCGGCGGCATCGACCCGGTTGCGCTGTACCCGCCCAAGCGCTTCTTCGGCGCCGCCCGCAACATCGAAGGCGGCGGCAGCCTGACGATCGTCTCCACCTGCCTGATCGACACCGGCAGCCGGATGGACGACGTCATCTACGAGGAGTTCAAGGGCACCGGCAACATGGAGCTCCACCTCGACCGCAAGCTGGCCGAGCGCCGGATCTACCCGGCGATCGACGTGCAGCGGTCCGGCACCCGCCGCGAGGAGTTGCTGCTCGACGATTACTCGCTGCGGCAGGTCTGGACGATGCGCCGGATGGTCTCCATGCTGGGCGGCAGCGAGGGCACCGAACTGGTGCTCGGCCGCCTCGCCAAGACGCAGACCAATTCCGAGTTCCTCGACACGCTCAACAAGGACATCTGATCGACCGTACGATTGCACTGAACGGCGGCCCCGCTTCGGAAACGAAGCGGGGCCGCTGGCGTTCCTCGAATTTTCACCGCCTCGGGCGAGCGTGTTTCGGCAACCCTTCAAGGTCGCTCGATCCGTCATGCCGAGCCTGTCGAAGGATCTCGTCGTCATCGCCATTACAGGAAAACGAGATCCCTCGACAGGCTCGGGATGACGTCGGGAGGGTTCATGATCACGTTCCTGGAACGATGCGGCAATCGATGGACGATGCGCTCGTCTCAGGGTCCTTCGAGGCCGACGATGGTCACGTCGTTTCGCCCAACGACGACGGCGCCGTCCGGGCGGACGAAGCGATCCGCGTCCGCGGGAACCAGCACCAGTTCGACGGGTGCGCTGCGGCGGATGCCGCCGGCCAGGTCGCGGACGAGCGCCTGCCACGGCTCAAGAGCCACGCCCTGCCGCGCGAGAACGAGGTTCGTCGCCGGCCGGTGTTTGAGCAGCCAGGCCAGTTTGTCGCGCCCGGTCTCACCGCACTCGGCCCAGAAGACGGGCGTGCCGTCGGCGGCGAACGCGGCGACGTCGGGGCGGAAGCGTTCGGCGCGCGGCGGTTCGACCACGAGGTCCGGGTAGTCGGGCACAAAGAGCGCGAATACCAGCGCCTTGAGCAGGACGTGGCGCGACGATTCCCACGGGTGCTTGCGCAGGACGACCTTCCGGCCACCGGCCCGGATCGTCAGTTTGCCGGCGATGGCCGGTTCGCCGGGATCACGCATCCGCGGCGACACGTCAGGTTGGGGCCACCGCGCTGCCGCAGGTGGGCGAGATCGCCATCCCGGCGTCGAAGCCGACCGACGCGGTGGTGCTGCCCGCGAGCAGGACCGACCCGCTCACCGGCTCGGTTCCAGCGTCGCGGCCTGTTTGCCGGATCGTTGGTGCGCGATCAGCGCGCGTCCCGCTTCGTCGGTGGTCCACTCCGGAAGCGGTTGCACGGTGTCGCCGGACTTTAGCAACAATCCGGCGCCGGCGGGGGTGAGCGAGCCGATGCGCGCCAGCGGGATACCCGATGCCGACGCTGCCTCGCGCAGCGGTTCCCCCGCGGCCGGCGCGGCTGCGACCAGGAGCGCGCCGGAGGCGAGCATTCCGAGCGGATCCAGTCCGAGCGCCGAGGCGATCGCGGCGGTTTCGGGCAGGATCGGCACGGCGTCGCGCTCCAGCAGGACGCCGCAGCCGGCGGCGACGGCCAGTTCCCGCACGCCGTTCCCCAGACCGCCTTCCGTCGGGTCGTGCAGGGCGCGCACGCCGGGAACCTCGCGGAGGATCGATGCGTCGGCTACGACCGAGATGCCGGGCGCGTCGAACAGCGCGGCGGCGCGATCGACGAGGTCTTCGCCAACCAACGGGATCAGCACCGCCCGCAGTTGGCGGGCGAGCAGGGCGGTTCCCTCGATGGCGATGCCTCGGGCGAGGTAGAGGTCGTCGCCCGCCCGCGCGCCGCCTGGGCGGAGCAGGTCGGCGTGGCTGGCGTCGCCAAGCATGGTGCCGACCAGGAGGGCGCGGTCGATGCCCGGCGTGACTTCGGTATGCCCGCCGACGAGCGACACCCCGCGATCCAGGCAGACCTCGGTCAGTTCGAGGAACAGTCGCTCGACATCCCCGGTGGTCGTGCCCTCGGGGAACATCGAAGTCACCAGCAGCCAGCGGGGCCGCGCGCCCATGCAGGCGAGGTCGTTCGCGTTGACGTCCACCAGGTAGGCTGCCGCGCCTTCGGTGGCGAAGGTGATCGGATCGGTCTTGACGACGAGCACCCGGTCGCCGAACTCGATCGCCGCCGCGTCGCGGCCGACCCCCGGTCCGACCAGCACGCTGTCGTCCGCCTGCCCGAGCGAGCCGAGCAGGCGGGAAAGGAGCGCGGCCGGCAATTTGCCCGGCCCAAGCGGCTGGTTCGAATCGGGGAACGTCACGATGAAACATCCTGTCTCGAAATGGCGCGCTGCCCGGTCAGAACGGGATGTCGTCGAAATCGACCAGCCGGAGCGGCGGCGAGCTGGACTGCGATGGCCGCGCGGGTTCGTCGTCCTCGGGGTCGCCCGCGATCTCGCTCACCCGCAATTCGGCGTCGCTGAGGAACGCGTCGCAGCGGTCGGCGAGGCGCACGCCGAGTTCGAAGCAGGCGACCGTCTCGGCGAGCGAAAGGTTGCCGGTTTCGAGGTAGGCGACCACCTCGTCCAGCGCGGCGAAGCACTGCTCGAAATTGCCTTCGGTCAGCGCCCAGGCCCACGCCGCGCCGGCGGGCGGGGCTTGCGTCCCCCTCATCGGTTTGTCTCCCCGGCGGCGACGGCTTCGACCCGCGCCAGCATCGTCCCGTCCGCGAATACGGCCTGGACCGCCATTCCCGGCGTCGCGGCCGACGCGCGCGGCACCGGCGCGCCCGTGCCCGCCTCGGCAACGGCCGCGTAGCCGCGTTCCAGCACAGCCTTCGGATTTAACGCCGAGAGGACCGAACGCCGGTGCGCGACGGCGTTCGCCAGCGCCGCCCGGTGGTCCGACTCGGCGCGTTCGAGCGCCTTGCGTGACCAGAGCACCTCGGTGCGCGCGTCGTCGATCAAGTGGCCGGGGTGGACCCGCGCCAGCCGCGTCCGCAGCAGCGTCGTCCGTGCCCGCACCTCGCCAAGCGCGATCGCGCCCGCCCGGCCGAGCCGGTCGGCGGTCTCCGCCACCCGTTCGCGCAATTCGTGCACCGATGGCACGCACGCCTGAGCGGCGGCCGTCGGCGTGGATGCACGCAAGTCGGCAACGTGGTCGATCAAGGTGATGTCGGTCTCGTGGCCGACGCCGGAGACGACCGGCACCCGGGATGCGAACACGGCGCGGACGACGACCTCGGAATTGAACGCCGCCAGGTCTTCGGCCGAGCCGCCGCCGCGGGCGACGATGATGACCTCCGGCCGACCGTCCGCTTGTAGCGCCGCCAGCGCGCCGGCGATGGATTCCGGCGCGCCGTCGCCCTGCACCTTCGCTGGCGCGAGCACCAGTTCCACGAGCGGGAAGCGCAGCCGCAGCGTCTGCTGGATGTCGTGCCAGACCGCGCCCGTCGCCGACGTGACGACGCCGATGCAGCGCGGCATCGCCGGCAGGGGACGCTTGCGGGCCGGATCGAACAGGCCTTCGGCTTCGAGCCGCTGGCGCAGCCGTTCGAGTTCCAGCGCCGCGAGTCCGAGCCCGGCCGGCTGGACCGAATCGACCAGCAGTTGCAGCGTTCCCGTGCGCGGGTACAGGTCGAACCGGCCGTGGACCGTCACCTGCAGGCCGTTGGCGGGCCGGTGCGCCTGCCGCCGCAGGGCATTGCGGAACAAGGCGCACTTCAGCACGGCCTCTCCGTCGCCGAGCGAGAAGTACAGGTGCCCGGAGGCGGGCGTGCTGAGGCCGCCGACTTCGCCGGTCACCCAGACGTCGGACAGGATCGGATCGACGTCCAGCACCTGCCGGGCGTAGGCGGCGAGTTCGGAGACGGACAGCGGCTGGACGGTCACGACGGCGCGCTAACTCCCGGCCCGCAGCCGGATCAGCGGCGACCCGTACTCGACCGGCTGCCCGTTGGCCGCGAGCACCTCCGCCACGACCCCGCCGCGGTCGGCCGGGATCTCGTTCATGATCTTCATCGCTTCGATGATGCCGATGATCTGCCCCGGCGCGACGACGTCGCCGACCTCGACGAACGGCGGCGCACCCGGCGACGGCGAGGCGTAGTACGTCCCGATCATCGGCGCGGCGACGACGTGTCCGGCCTCGGCCGGCTCGGCCGCCGGTTCCTCGAATGGCGCGGCGGTTCCGGGCGCGGGCGGCAGGGCGCCGCCGCCGCGCAGGCGGACCGAGACATCGCCGAACGTGAGATCGAGTTCGGACATACCGCCGGAGCGCATCATCCCGATCAGGGCGCGCACCAGCGATTCGACCTCGCCGGCCGAGGGCGGGGGAGCGGCAGGAAAACCGTCGGCGGCCACTAGCTGGCCCGCTCGATGTACTCGCCGGTCCGGGTGTCCACCTTCAGCACGTCGCCCTCGTTGATGAACAGCGGCACGCTGACGACCAGACCGGTTTCCAGCGTCGCCGGCTTGGTCGCGCCGGAGGCCGTGTCACCCTTGAGGCCGGGGTCGGTTTGCGCCACGGTCAGGTTGACGGCGGTTGGCAGTTCGATATCGATCGGTTCGTCGCCGTAGACGAGGAGATCGACGACGTCCTGCTCCTTGAGGAACTTCGCGGTGTCGCCGACGGCGGCCTCGCTGAGGGCGATCTGGTCGAACGACTCGGTGTCCATGAAGTTGTAGTGGTCGCCGTCCTTGTAGAGGTACTGGACGTGGCGGCGCTCGAGCCGGACCGAGGTGAACCGCGTGCCGGCCATCACCGTCTGCTGGGTGAGGGCGCCGGTGCGCAGGTCGCGCAGCGTCATCCGGAGTTGCGCCGAGCCGCGGCCTTGCTTGTTGTGGGAAAAGTCGATGACCTTGACCAGCCGGCCGTCGAGGTCCAGTGTACTGCCCTTGCGGATGTCGCCCGTATCGATCATGAAGACTCCCTGCTTTCTCCGCTCGGCGCGGCCCGGCCGGACCGCGCGTCCTTTCCTGCGCTACGCGAACCGGGGATGCTTGGGCGCGCCGGTCAGCACCCGCGCCCCGTCGGCCTCGACCACGACCACGTCCTCGATGCGGACGCCGCCCCAGTCGGGCACGTAGATGCCCGGTTCGACCGTGACCACCATGCCCGGCGCCAGCGGCTCCTCGTCCGTCTTCCGCAGCGAGGGCGCTTCGTGCACCTTCACGCCGAGGCCGTGCCCGGTGCTGTGGGTGAACTGCTCGCCGAAGCCCGCCGCTTCGATCGGCTCGCGGGCGAGGGCGTCGGCCGCGCCGCCGGTCATGCCGGCGCGGATGCCGGCGCAGGCGGCCACGTTCGCGTCGAATACGATAGTGTAGATGGATCGCAGCCGATCCGTCGGTTCCCCAACCCAGATGGTGCGCGTCAAATCGGCTGCGTAACCTCGCAGTTTCGCGCCCATGTCGATGATGACCGGCTCGCCTTCGCGGATCGCGCGGTCGGTCGGGTCGTGGTGCGGGCGGGCGGCGTGCGGCCCGGAGGCGACGATGGTGGTGAAGGCGGGGCCTTCCGCGCCGCCGTCGCGCATCGCCTGGTCGAGCCGCCGGGCGAGTTCCAGTTCGGTCGTGCCGGCGGTCAACCCGGCGGTCGCGGCGACGAACGCTTCGTCGGTGATGCGGATCGCCTCGGCAATGATGGCGAGTTCGGCTTCGTCCTTCACCGCGCGCAGGGCGTCCACCGCGCCGCCGAGTTTGGTGATGCCGACGGCGCCTTCGGCTCCTTCGAGGATGCCGTCCAGCACCCCGACGGTCAGCGCGTTTTCCTCGATCCCGACCCGGCCGAGTTTCTCGTCCTTGAGCAGCTTGCCGAGTGCCGAAGGCCACGGGCGGCCCCAGTCGGCGACGTCTACCCCGGCGACGACGGAACCGGCGGCCCACGGCGCGTTGACGGCGCTGGTCAGGAAGCGCGCCCGCCCGCGTTCGACCAGCAGCACCCCGCTGGACTCGTCCGGGCCGTGATCCTCGGTGAAGAACCCGGACAGCCACGACCGGTTGGGCGGGTTGCTGACCAGCACGGCGTCGAGGCCGCGCTCGTCGAGCAGGGCGCGCAGGCGGTCCAGGCGGGTTGCGGCGGTCGTGGCGGCGGCGGTCATGCGGACTGGGCGTCCTTTCGCGTGACGAGCAAATGGCGCAGGGCCAGCAAGTAGCCGTCGGGGCCGAAGCCCGCGATCTGGCCCACGGCAACCGGCGCGATGACCGAATGATGTCGGAACGCCTCGCGGGCGTGGATGTTGGACAGGTGCACCTCGATCGTCGGCGCGCCGACGCCGGAGATGCAATCGCGCAGGGCGATGCTGTAGTGGGTGAACGCGCCGGGATTGAAGACGATGCCGATCGCGTCCGGACCTTCTTGCTGGATACGGTCGATCAGCGCGCCTTCGTGGTTGGACTGGAAGCAGCGCACTTCGACGGCCGAGTCCAGGTCGGCTGCGAGGTCGCGGATTGACTGCTCGATCTCGGCGAGCTTTGTTCGCCCGTAGACCCCCGGTTCGCGGGTTCCCAGCAGGTTCAGGTTCGGCCCGTGGAGCACGAGCACGTATGGTCGCGTATCGGTCGTCGTCATCCCAGCACCGGGTCCACCTGCAACACGCGGCGCAACTCCACGATCTGGTCGCGCAGCAGGGCCGCCTTCTCGAACTCGAGGTCCCTGGCGGCCTGCTTCATCTGGCTTTCGAGGTCCTTCACCATCCGGGTCAGTTCGTCGCGCGGGATTTCGGCGATCACGCCCGGCTTGCCGTCGCCGCTGCCGGCGGCGTACTCGGAGCGCTCCTCGGCGACCGCCTTGACGCGCTCGGTGAGGTCGCGGATTTCCTTGACGATGCCGCGCGGCTCGATGCCGTGCTGCTCGTTCCAGGCGATCTGGATCGCGCGGCGGCGGTAGGTCTCGTCGATGGCGGCCTTCATCGAGCGGGTCATGTTGTCGGCGTACATGATGACCTGCCCATCGACGTGGCGGGCCGCGCGGCCGATGGTCTGGATGAGGGAACCCTCCGAGCGGAGGAAGCCCTCCTTGTCCGCATCGAGGATCGCGACCAGCGAGACCTCGGGCAGGTCGAGCCCTTCCCGCAGCAGGTTGATGCCGACCACCACGTCGTAGATGCCGAGCCGCAGGTCGCGCAGGATCTCGATGCGCTCCAGCGTGTCGATCTCCGAGTGGAGGTAGTGGGTGCGGACGCCGGCTTCCTTGAAGTAGTCGGCGAGATCCTCGGCCATCCGCTTGGTCAGCGTCGTGACCAGCACGCGCTCGCCGCGGGTGATGCGGGTGTTAACCTCGCCCAGCAGGTCGTCGATTTGCCCCTTGGTCGGCCGGACCGAGATGGCGGGGTCGATCAGCCCGGTCGGGCGGATGACCTGCTCGACCACTTTCATCGTGTGCTCGCCTTCGTAGGGGCCGGGCGTTGCCGAGACGAAGACCGCCTGCCCGATCATCTTTTCGAACTCGGCGAAGGTCAGCGGCCGGTTGTCGCGCGCCGAAGGCAGCCGGAACCCGTGCTCGACCAGCACGTCCTTGCGGGCACGGTCGCCGGCGTACATGCCGCGAACCTGAGGCAACGAGATGTGGGATTCGTCAACGAACAGAAGGAAATCGTCCGGGAAGTAGTCGAGCAGCGTGGACGGCTGCTCGCCCGGCTTCCGGCGGGAGAGGTGCATCGAGTAGTTCTCGACGCCGGAGCAGTAACCGGTCTCCTGCATCATTTCGAGGTCGTACATCGTGCGCTGGCGGAGGCGGGCGGCCTCCAGCAACTTGCCCTGCGCGTCGAGTTCGGCCAGCCGCTCCTCCAGCTCCTGCTGGATGTCGGTGATCGCCGCCTTCAGCTTGCTCTCGGTGGTGACGAAGTGCTTGGCCGGGTAGATGTCGATCTCCATCCGCTCGACAAGCAGTTCGCCGGTGAGCGGATCGACCTCGACGATGCGCTCCACCTCGTCGCCGAAGAACTCGACGCGGACGGCGATCTCCTCGTAGGCCGGGAAAATCTCCAGCGTGTCGCCGCGCACCCGGAACGAGCCGCGCACGAGCGTCATGTCGTTGCGGTCGTACTGGATGTCGATCAGGTGGCGCACGACCTTGTCGCGCCGGGACTGGCCGCCGCGCCGCAAGGAGACGACGGTGTTGCCGTATTCCTCCGGCGAACCGAGGCCGTAGATGCAGGAGACCGAGGCGACGATGATGACGTCACGCCGCGTCAGCAGCGAGCGGGTCGCGGCGTGGCGGAGCTTGTCGATCTCCTCGTTGATGTCGGCGTCCTTCTCGATGAAGGTGTCCGTGCGGGGAACGTAGGCTTCCGGCTGGTAATAGTCGTAGTAGGAGACGAAGTACTCCACCGCGTTCTGCGGGAAGAACTCCTTGAACTCGGCGTAGAGTTGCGCCGCCAGCGTCTTGTTGTGGGCGAGGATCAGCGCCGGCCGGTTCAGCCGCTCGATGACGTTGGCCATCGTAAACGTCTTGCCGGAGCCAGTGACGCCGAGCAGGGTCTGGAATTTCAGGCCGGCATCGGCGCCCTCGACGAGGGCCTCGATGGCCTTGGGCTGGTCGCCGGTCGGGCGCAGCTCGGAGACGATCTTGAAGTCGGGCATGGGAGCCGCTCCGGACGCAATGCGGCCCGCGTGGTGAGCGGGCGCCGGTCGGCAAGTATACCGGGTTTCGCCGGTTTCCTCCGGTCCGGCGCGGCTCCCGGACCGCGAATCGAACGCCCGCGCCGGAGCGCCGCATCGGCCGCAAGGTCGGCAACGGCGCCGCCCTACTGCACGCGCACCCGCCCGAGCGCGCCCGATTCCGCGGCGAACCACATCGCGCCGTCGGGTCCCGCCGCGATCGCGTGCGGCTCCCGGGCCGGTTCCGGAAACGCGTATTCCGTGATTTCGCCCGCGCTGGTGATCCGCCCGATCGCATTCGCGCCCCACTCGGTGAACCAGAGCGCCCCATCGGTGCCGGCCGCGATGCCGTGCAGCTGCGCGTGGGCAGCGGAAACTCGGCAATGTCTCCGTCAGGGGTGATCCGCCCGACGGCGTTGGCGGCGATTTCGACGCACCACGGATTGCCATCCGGTCCCGGCGCGATTCCAACCGGTCCGTCCCCGGTGGTTGCCAACGCAAACTCGGTCACGGTGCCGTCTGCCGTGATCCTGCCGATCTGGTTGGCCTGGTTCTCGGTGAACCAGAGCGCGCCGTCCGGACCCAACGCGAGGGCAGACGGCATGGCGTTCGCGGTCGGCAAGGGGAAGGTGGTCGCCTCGCCGTCACTCACCAGCCGGCCAATCGCGTTCCCGCTCTTGTCGGCCTACCACACCGCTCCGTCCGGACCGGCCGCGATGCCAAACGGCGCGGCGTCGGGACGGGGAAGGGGATGGATCGAGATCGATCCTTCCGGCGCGATCGACCCGATCGCGCCGCCCTGCCGCAGGCTGAACCAGCAGGCGCCGTCCGGTCCCGGCGCGATGGTCATCGGGCCGGCTGCCCCGGTTGGCAGTGGGAACGAGGAGAACTCGCCGTCGGTCGTCATCCGGCCGATTCTGTTCGCTCTGTCCTCGGAGAACCAGAGTGCGCGGTCGGGCCCGACGGCGATGCCGTACGGGTCGCCCGGCCAGGGAAGGTTCACGAGGAGAATCCGTGACCGAAGGGTCGTATCCATAGGTCGTTGGGCTCCTTTCCGGCGGCGGATAGCGGCGCCGGAGGCCCAGCGAGCGCCTATCGAAGCCGGTAGTACTCGGCGTCCGGCCCGCCCATCCCGATGATCTCGTCGATGTGGCGCACCGCCCAGCGCTGGCCGGACCACATCAGCCGGGCGGTCGCTTCCTCGCGCTCGCACCAGGCGTGGTCGCTGAAATCCTCACCGAGCGAGACCGGGCCTCGCGGGACGGCGAAGGCGAACACCGGCGCCAGCACGATGGCGTCCCGGGTGTGGTCGTAGACCTGGTTTACGTAGTCGGCGGAGTAGGCGGCCACCGGCTGGAGCCCGGTCGCGGCGACGACCGCGCGCTCGGCGGCCTCCAGCGCGGTTTCGCCTTGCGCGATGCCTTCGTGGATGCTCTGCCAGGTGTTGCCGAGCGGGGCGTCGGCCCGGCGAAGCAGCAACAGGAATTGCAGCCGGGCGTGGACCCGGCGAAACACGTAGGCATCGACGATGTCGGCGACGATCCTGGCCATCCGCGGCTCCGGCTGGAACGGGTAGGGTCGGGCCGGTGCCGGGCAAACGCGAGATGGGGCGGGGCACGCGGGCCGCGCGACTGTACCACAGGCGATTCGGCTCACCCGATGTCCTGCGACGTGGCGGCACCGTCCGGTTTGTGCAATCAGCGCTCGGGTGGGTTGCGCCAGCGTTCGCGGAACCGCTCGATGTCGCGCAGGCGCGGACCGGGGTCTAGGTCGCGGCCGCGCCAGCGCATGCCCGACGGTGGCTGGGGCCGCCGGTCGAACCAGACGGCGAGCAGCATCGCGACCGACGCGAGGCCGAGTACGACCGCCAGGAACGGCACGGCCGAGCGCAGCATGGCGGCCACGATCGCGAGCGCCAGGCTGCCGACGATCAGCGCCAGCGGGCCGAGCCGGATCGAGCGCCCACGGCGTTGGGAGGAGATCGTTTGCCGGGCGGTGAAGCGGGCCTCCTCGATCCGAGCGCGCGCCTTTTCGCCGGTCGTCGGCGGACGGTCGGCCCGGTAGAGGATCTCCAGCACCTCGTCTTCCATGCGGGAGCGGCGCGGCGTTGGTTCGGGGTCTTGGGTGGGTGCGGGCATCGGATGGCCATCCTGCGAAGGGGTTCCCCGGTAGGCTCATGGTACAGTCGATCGCGGGGACGTCGCCAAGATTGCCGGGATCGGCCGGATTGGCGCTCCGCGAATTGCGTGCCGCGTCGGGGCATCCCAGGCGGCTCCCGGGGAGTGAGTCGTGAGCGCCGCGCTGCGCTACACCATCGTGGACGCGGACGGCACGGCGAGTTTCGTCGGTCCCGGGTACCTGCTCAAGATGCTGGCGGCCGCCGCGAGCCGCGGGCCGTCCACGGTCGAGCGCCTGCTGGCGTTCCTCGGCGAGTTCGACCCCGAGTTCGCCGGCCGCATCTCCCGGGCGTTGGCCGGCGGTGGCGAACAGGACTGGCCGGACGAGGCCGAGCGGCCGTTCCGGGCAGCGAACGAGGTCGATTCCCGCCGCGCGCTGGAGCCCGCCCGCTCCGGCGTGGTGGTTTTCAACCTCGACGCGAAGCGGATCGTGCAGGTCCAGAACACCTACGCCGAACTGAGGCGCTCGGACCGCGGCCGCATGCGCCGCAACGGCCGGCCGGTGCAGGTCTACTACCACTACGAGTTGCCTGAGGACTGGGCGATCGTGCCGTAAGCGGCGACGGCCTGTGTCAAGGTCTCGACGGAGCGGATTCGCCGATTGCCGGTAGCGAACGTGCTGCCGATCCCCGGACCGCGTGCGAGCGCGCCTGTTTCGGCTTGGTGCGGAGCCGGTTCTGGAGCCAACGTCCGGGAGGCTTTTCCGTATTGCTATGCCGCCCAGCCAGAACCCGGCGCATCTGGTACCAGAGGGACCCCATTCGGATGTCGGATCAGGCCGACGGGAACCCCTCGTCGCCCAGATAGGGCGCAACCACCTCCCGGGTGCGGGCGGAGCCGACTACCGGGACGAACTCGACCTCGACGATGTCGCCCCAGTGCAGGACCCATTGCTGCAACAGCGCCGGGTCGTCGCATTCCATGAGCTGGAAGCAGCGATCGAGCGACGCCGACACCCAGCTATCGACGTACGTCAGCCCGTCCGGCAGGCCGCGCCCATGCTCCCGCAGGTGACGGTAGACCGCCACGGCGTCCCTGTCCCGGAAATGTTCGACGACCATGAACAGCATCGATGCCTCCCTGCGACCGTTGGCGGGGCGGCATCGTAGCGCGCCGGCAGCGACCGGGACGTGGTGCCCGTTTTGCCGCGAGGGCGGCGAGACTGTGCGGATCGTCGGCCTACAATCCCCGGCGAAGTGGCGGGATGCGCCCGCGAAGGAGCGCCCGGTGGTCGTTTTTCCCCTCGTCGCCGCGCTGATCGCGCTCGCCTGCGCCGCGGTGGTCGCCGTCGACGGGTTGCGGCGGCCCAAGCCGGACAAGGCCGCCTGGTTCGTGGCCTTCGCGCTGTTCGCGATAGCGGCCGGCGCCGAGGTCGTTGGCGCGACCCTCGGTTGGTCGGCGCCGCTGGCCCGGATCTACTACCTGGCCGGAGCCGTCCTCGTCGTGGGCTACCTCGCGCTCGGCGAGCTGTACCTGCTGGCCGGCGCCCGGATCGCGAGGTTCGCACCGGGCGTTGCGATGCTGGTGACGGCGCTGGCGGCGACGGTGGTGATGTACGCCCCGGTGGATGCGTTGCGACTCGCCACCGATGGTTGGCGGGCGATCGAGCGTGGTCCGGTGCTGGTCGCGCTCGCGGTGGCGCTCAACGCGGGAGGAACGGTCGTCATCGTTGCCGGCGCGCTGTGGTCGGCCTGGCGGTTCACCCGACTCGGGATCTTCCGGCATCGCGCCATCGGCTGCGTGCTGATCGCGCTCGGCACGTTGTCCGTCGCGATGGGCGGTTCCGCGACGCGGCTGGGGCGGCCCGAGTACCTGTACGTGGCGATGGCGATCGGCATCGCGCTCATCTTCGCCGGCTACCTCGAAGCGCGCCGCCCGGACGCGCCCAAAGCAGCGCCGGTCGTCCCCGACCAGCACGTCGATGCCGTCACCGGCGTGCCGGAACGCCTTGCGACCCCGGTGGTTGCGCTGCGTGCCGCCGCGACGCCGGACCCGATCGATGAGGGAATGGTGGTGATCGAAGGCTGGCTGCGCGACCTCGATCCCGCCGCGATCTCCGAGTGCTGCCGTCGCTGGAGCGCGCCGCCGGACGATGCCGACGCCCACACCCGGGCGCAGGCCCGCGCGGTGTGGGCGCTGCGCCTTCGGCTCGATCCGGCGGCGAAGGCGCTGCTCGACGACGTACCGCCCACCGTCCAGCGCCAGCTCGCCGAGGTCTACACCGGCGTCTTCGCCGCGCCCGGGGCCGGCGACAGGGCGACCGCGCAGAACGCCGACCGGCTCCGGCAGGCGGCCGGGTAGGGGCGCCCTGCGATGGGGCAGACGCGGTCTGCTGAACGGAACTTGCCGAACCGAACTTGGCGCCGGCATCGCAATCGCCATGCCGGTTGGCACGGTGCATCCGGGCCAAGGACGGTATTGGCGAATTCGTAACCGGGCGAGCGGGGGTAGCGTCCCGGCGCCTGCACGTTCAAAAAAAAACGCACGGTTGCGGTTGCCTTTGTCGGCTGACAGGCAACCGAAACCGCGCGAATCCGGATCAGCCGAGGCGGCGCAATGCTTCCTCGATGTCGAGGTCGCCGCGGGCGACGGCCTCGAGCACGGCGATACGGTCGTTGCCGGGCGCAGGTTCCGGGGTATCGCTGCCCTCGTGCAACATATCCCCATCAGCGGGTTGATACTCGACGACTTCGACGTCCGGTTGCTCTGGCAGTTCGGGCAGTTCGGGCGGTGCGGGCGCGTCATTCGTCGGCGGCGTTCGCGGAACGGGAGCGTTCGCCAACGGCGGCGAGGACGCGACCGGAATTCGGGTGGCCGTCGCTCGCGTCTCGTCGTCTCGGCCGGTGCTCTCGTCAGCTGCGGCCGCTGGCGCGGTCGTGCGGCGGGCGACGAGGTCGCCGCTGGCGGTGTGGACGGTGACGAGCGGCTGCGCGTTTTCCGCCGAGCGCCCGCGCAGCCGGGCGAAGCCGGGGCCGATGTGGGCGTCGCCCGCGAGCGCGACGTAGCGAATCCCGATCGGGTCGTCGCCACGGTCGTGGCGGTACACGTCGAGCAGCACGTCGCCGGCGCCGGTCTGGACCTCGAACGGCCCCGCGCCGAGTCCCGTGCCGCGGATCGAGAGGTCGCCGCTTCCGGAGCGGAACCGGCCCGCCTCCAGTGATCCGCGCTCCACGGTGACGTCGCCGCTGCCGGTCTGGACGCGGAGCGTGGCGCTGCAGTCCTCCAGCCGGACATCGCCCGCGCCTGCGTCCGCCTGGACCTGGCCGACGCAGCCGATGGCGACCAGGTCGCCCGCCCCGGCGCGGACCGTGATCTCCCCGGCGAGCCCGTCGAGCCGCACGTCGCCCGCGCCGGAGAGCAGCGTGAGCCTTACCGATGCGCCGACCGGCGTCTCGATTTCGACCGACGTCACGGATTCAGCCGCAAAGCGGCCGAGCGACAGCCAGCCGCCAAGGCCGCGGCGCCGATCGCGACGGCCTCCAGCGCCGTCGCCAGCGTGCGCCGGACCCCATTCGCCGGGATGCGTGGAGACGGCGATCCGGTTGCCGTCGGCGGCGACGTGGAGCCCGGGCGGGGCATCCGCCGTTCCCGTTCGATCTCCTGCGCCACGAGCGCGGACAAGGACGTCGAGCCGAGGCGTGGCGCGGATCGACACGTCGGCCGTCTGGCAGGAAACGTCGAGGACGATCGGGGCGTGCGGATCGACGGGGTAGGTTCGTTCCGGCTCATCGTGGCCTCCGGTCGCTTCGTGGGGCGGCGCGCCGTGGGCATCGAATCCGGCGTCGTCGTGGTGCATGGCGAACCCTCCGCGGGAGAACTAGGACGAACCGAGGCGTTTGGCGGCTTCCTCCGGGGTCAGGCGGCCGTCGCGCAACGCTTCGAGGATGCGGCGGCGGTCGGCCGGGTCCTCGGCGCGCTCGGGCGGGTCCGGGTGGGCGGGGTAGCCGAGCGCGCGTATCAGGTCGTCGAGACGGGAGCGAACGGTGGGGTAGGAGATGCCGAGATCGGCCTCGACGTCCTTGATGATCCCCCGGTTGCGGACGAAGGCGTCGAGGAACGCCAGTTGCTCGGCCGAAAGCCGGGCGTAGCGGCCGAGCCGGAACCTTCCCTCGATCCTCGTGCCGCAGCCGTCGCAATCGAGGCGGGTGACGACCTGCTCGTCGCCGCAGACCGGACAGGGCGATGGAATGGGTACAGGACGGCGCATGGGCAACAACCTCCGTGCTGCTTCGATGCCATCGTACAAGCCATCATTGAAAAAATCAATACTCAGGTAAATATTATCAAACCGGACTGGCTCTCGTGCACTCGGCTATACTCGGTCGCGATGCAGCCGGGGTCGGCTGAGAGGTGGAGCCGATGGCGCGATACGAGGTTGGCGACGAGGTCCGGGTGGAGATGCCGAAGGGCGTCAACAAGCGCGGCGTTGTCGGCATCAGCGTGATGTACACGACGTGGCCGGAAGCGCGCTTCGATGGCGCGACCGGCACGGTGGTCGAGATCAACCCGCACGGCCCGTACGGCATCCCGCTGTACCTGGTCGATTTCAAGGACCACAAGAACCGCGTTGCCATCCCGTGGCAGGCGCAGTGGTTCCGGGAAGAGTGGATCCTGCCGGTCGGCGAGCGCCGGCGCGAGCCACCGGCGACGGCGGGCGAACTGGTCGCCGCCGAGGGCTTCCAGGCCACGACCACCGGCGGGTCCTCGTAAGCCGGGCCGGTCGCACGAACGGACAGCAAAACGGGGCCGGGCGACGATTCGCCCGGCCCCGCTGACTTTGTCCTGCGATTGCCGATCCGTGCTACGACTTGTCGAGCGCCTGGTCGAGGTCGGCGATCAGGTCGCTGACCGTCTCCAGCCCGACGGACAGCCGCACGTAGTCCGGCGTCACGCCGGTGGCGGCCTGGGCGTCCTCGTCGAGCTGCGAGTGGGTCGTCGAGGCCGGGTGGATCACCAGCGACTTGACGTCGCCGATGTTTGCGAGGTGCGAGAACAATTTGACATTGTTGATGAACGACCGGCCCGCTTCGAGGCCGCCCTTGATGCCGAACCCGAGGATCGCGCCGTAGAGCCCGTTGCGGAAGTAGGTGCTGGCGCGGTCGTAGGCCGGTGAGCTCGGCAGGCCGGGGTAGTTCACCCACGAGACCTTCGGGTGCTCGGCGAGGAACTTCGCGACCGCCAGCGCGTTCTGGCTGTGGCGCTCCATCCGGAGCGGCAGCGTCTCGATCCCCTGCAGGAAGAGGAACGAGTTGAACGGCGAAACGGCGGCCCCGATGTCGCGCAGCCCCTGCACGCGGAGCTTGATCCCGTAGGCGATGTTGGCGCCGAAGTTCGCGGTGTTGAAGACGTCGCTGAAGACCAGCCCGTGGTAGCTCGGGTCCGGCTCGGTAAAGCCGGGGAACTTGCCGTTGGTCCAGTCGAACGTGCCGCCATCGACGACGATGCCGCCGATGCTGGTGCCGTGGCCGCCGAGGAACTTAGTCACCGACGAGACCACGATGTCCGCGCCGTGGTCGATCGGCCGCACGAGGTACGGCGTCGGGATCGTGTTGTCGATCATCAGCGGGACGCCGGCGTTGTGCGCCACGTCGGCCACGCCCCGGATGTCGAGCGTGAGCAAGTCCGGGTTGCCGATCGTCTCGGAGTAAACGAGGCGGGTCTTGTCGGTGATCGCCCCGGCGACGCCTTCCGGCGTCGGTTCGCAGAAGCGGACCGTGATGCCCAACTTCGGCAGCGTGTGGGCGAACAGGTTGTAGGTGCCGCCGTAGAGGCTGGTGGTGGAAACCATCTCGTCGCCGGCGCCGAGGATGTTGAGGATGCCCAGCGTCTGCGCCGACTGGCCGGAGGCGAAGGCGACCGCGCCGACGCCGCCTTCGAGCGCCGCGATGCGCTTCTCCATGACGTCCGTCGTCGGGTTCATGATCCGGGTGTAGATGTTGCCGAATTCCTTGAGCCCGAACAGGTTGGCGGCGTGGTCGGAGTCCTTGAAGACGTAGGAGGTCGTCTGGTAGATCGGGACAGCGCGCGAACCGGTGGTCGGATCGACCTCCTGCCCGGCGTGAACCGCCAGCGTCTCGAACCCGGGCGCCTGCGGCGGAGCGATCGTGTCGGTCATCGGAAACTCCTTCGGTACTTCGAACGGCTACGCGATGAAAGGAAGAGCATCCCGGCCGGGGCCGGGGCGGGGCATGTCGTCCTTCGGTCCCCGCGGCGGGCGTACGTCGTGCCCGAACACGCTCACGATCCGTCCCCGGGCAGGTGCTCCTCGACGAACGGTCCGACGGCCGCCGTCATCTGGTCCCACTCCTTCAGGAAGGCGTCGTGGCCGTCGGGAGAATCGATCTCGTGGTAGGTGACGTCCTTGCCGGCGGCAGCCACGCGCTCGGTCAACGCGCGGATCGGGTCGGCCGGGAAGAGCCAGTCGGAGGTGATGCCGACCAGCAGCATCGGGGCCGCGATGCGTTCGAGCCAGTGCGCTTCGCCGCCGTCGCGGGCCATGTCGTACTGGTCCATCGCGCGGGTCAGGTAGAGGTACGAGTTGGCGTCGAACCGCTTGACGAGGGCTGCGCCGTGGTAGTGGAGGTAGCCCTCTACGTCGAACGTCGAGCCGAACGACGGGTACAGGCTGGGCCGCACCGCCGGGGAGCGCCCGAACCGCATGTCCATGCTCGCCTTGGAGTGGTACGTCACCATCCCGACCATCCGGGCGATGGCGAGACCTTGCTCCGGAAAGACGCCTTCGACGGCGTAATTGCCGCCGCGCCAATCGGGGTCGGCCATGATCGCCCGCCGCCCGATCTCGTTCATCGCGATGCCTTGCGGGTCGAGTGCGCCGGTGGCCGCGATCGGGGCCGAGGCCGAGACCATGTCGGCGTGGCGGGTTGCCCACTCGAACGCCTGGAAGCCGCCGATCGAGCCGCCGACCGCCATCACGCGGGTGACGCCGAGGGCTTCCAGCAGCCGGCGCTGACTGACGACGATGTCCGCAATGGTGATCAGCGGAAACCGCATGGCGTAGGGCCGGCCGGTCAGCGGATCGGCCGAGGCCGGACCGGTGCTGCCCTGGCAGCCGCCGAGCACGTTGGCGCAGACGACGAAGGCGCGGTTGGTGTCGATCGCCCGGCCCGGCCCGACCAGCGGTTCCCACCAGCCGCCGTCGCCGGTGGCCCGTGAATCCCCGGTGAGCGCGTGCAGGATGATGACTGCGTTGGTCCCGGCGGCGTTGAGCCGGCCCCAGGTTCTGTAGGCAAGGGAGACGTTTTCGAGGTGGCCGCCGAGTTCGAGATCGAGCGGGCCGATCTCGGCGACCTGCAGCGCGCCGTCGGCGTCGGCGCCGTGCTCCACCCGCGCCGGCACGACGTGGAGCCGGCCGCGCCGGGGCGGCTCGTGCGGGGAGCGTCGATGGGGGTGCGCGTGCTCGGTGGCGTCGGCGGTCGTCATTGCGTGGTCGTCGGTCCTCGTCGGGTTCGCGGCGATCGGGCCGGATGATCCCGGGTCTCGCCGGGATAAACGACAAAACCCCCTGCGTGGGCAGGGGGCGCTCCGCGAACGCCGTCCCTTATCTCGCAGATCGCTCTGCCGGAATTGGCACCTTGCACGCGCGTGGCGCGCAGGCTGCCGGGCTTCACAGGGCCGTTACCCTCCACCTCTCTGGATAAGGCAGCAATATTTGGTTGTGGATCGACGATAGGGGATGCCGCCATCCGGTGTCAAGCGCCGGCAGTCGCCGGCGGCTGTCAACGGCCGTGCGGCTCGGCAATCAGGACCGCGGTCATGCCGGCGGCGCGGTGCCCGGGGAACGTGCAGTAGACCTCGTAGCGCCCCGCCGGCGCGGTGAACTCCAGCAGCCGCTCCTCGCCGGGACGCACGTCCGGGCTGACCCGGAGCGCATCGACGCTGAAATCGTGTTGCAGCGATCCGGAGTTGCGCAGCAGCAGCCGCGTCGGCGTATCGGCCGGCACGACGATCTCCTCCGGTAGGTAGGCCATCTCGAACAGTTCGACCATCAGCGGTTCCGCGGGCACCGACTTGTTACCGCCGCCGGTCAGCAGGACGGCCAGCGCGGCGACGGCGACGACCCCGGCGACGCCCAGCGCCGCCATGACCGCGATCAGGGTGAACCCGGCCCAGCGCGGACGCGGCCCGCGCCTACGCGCCACGGCCGTCGGCATCGCGGGTGAGGGCGGTGATCTCCTGTGCCCAGGTCGGCCAGGCGGCGATGAGTGCGGCCCGGTCGCCGTGCTCGTAATCGGCGTTGGAGTAGCCGGGCGCCATCGTCGTGCCGAGCAGCGCGAAGCCGTGCCGCCAGCCGGCGGCGAGGCGAGAACCCTGCCACACCCCGGCCGGGGCGAGCAGTTGCGGCCGTTCCCCGGTGGCGAAATCCGTGCCGAGCCGTGAGATGCGCCCCTCGCCGTTCGGCAGCAGGTGCAGTTGCTCCACCGGGTCGCCGGCGTAGAAGTGGAACAGTTCGTCGGTCGGCAGCCGGTGCATGGCGGAGAAGCCCGTCGGCGTCATCAGGTAGTAGATCGACGTCTTCACGACGTGCGGCCCGGTGAGGTGCGCCGGCAGGGCGGGACCTTCCAGCGGCGCTCCGCGGTACGTTTCGGAGAACCAGCCGCCTTCGCGGGGCAGCGGGCGCAGGCCGAGCAGCGCGATCACCGCTTCGGCGTCCGGGTGCTCGGGCACGGCGCACTCCTTCGGGTTTCGGCCGGGAACGTGGCGTAATCTTGCGTGGTTCGTAGCCGCCGCGCCATCACCTAGGAGCGTTGCCCTCATGCCGCATCCGTGTTCCGTCACCGCCAGTGCTCCCGCCGCCGCGTCCGAATCGTTGCCGCGCTGGGAAGTCTCCGAGATCTACCCCGGACTCGATTCGCCCGAGTTCGCCGAGGGGTTCGCCGCGACGCTCG
Organism: Chloroflexota bacterium; assembly: GCA_023423795.1. Lineage (GTDB taxonomy): Bacteria > Chloroflexota > Chloroflexia > Thermomicrobiales > UBA6265 > CADCWF01. Next base: position 51,849 of record JAFAEX010000276.1, read on the forward strand.
CCCGCATCGACGACCTCGAAGCGCTCTTCGACCGCGAAGGCGTCGGGCCGGGCGGCGCGACCTCCGGCGCCGGCGTCGCCGAGAGGTTCGAGCGGGCGCTCACCGCGTACAACCGGGTGACTGACGATGTCGAAACCCTGAATGCGTACCTCTACGCCTTCACTACGACCGACTCCCGCAACGAAACGGCCGAAGCGCGCATGGCCGAGTTGCAGGCAAAGCACGTGGGATTGTCGAAACTGGACACCCGCTGGGATGCGTGGATCGGCGGACTCGACCTGGACGCGCTCGTTGCCGAATCGTCGCTCGCCGCCGCCAACGAGTACCCGCTGCGGCGTTCCAAGGTGCTAGCCCGGCGGCAGATGGGACCGGCGCTGGAGAACCTGACGGCGGAATTGCGCCCGTCGGGCGACATCGCCTGGGAAAAACTCTACGACACGGTCACGTCGCAGATCGAGGTCGAGATCGACCTGCCGGCCCACGGCGACGATCCCGGTGGCCAGCGCCGGCTGCCGATGACCGAGATCCGCAACCTCGCCTATTCGCCGTCGCGCGCGGTGCGGGCCGCTGGGTATGCCGCCGAACTGCAGTCCTGGGAAGCGCACGCCGCGCCACTCGCCGCCGCGCTGAACGGCATCAAGGGGCAGGCGAACGTGCTGGCGGAGCGGCGCGGCTGGGGCGAGCCGCTCGACGAGGCGCTGTTCGTCAACGCGATCGACCGCGACGTGCTGGCCGCGCTGCTCGGCGCGTCGCGGGATGCGTTCCCGGACCTGCGCCGGTACCTGCAGGCCAAGGCGCGCGCGCTGGGCGTGGAGCGCCTGACCTGGTACGACCTGTTCGCCCCGGTGGGCGATCCGGGCCGCGCCTGGACGTGGGACGAGGCGATCGCGTTCCTCGACGGGCGGTTCGGCGCGTACTCGGTCCGTATGCGCGACCTGCTGCGCCGCTCCGTGGCCGAGCGATGGATCGACGCCGGTCCCCGCCCGGGCAAGAGCGGCGGCGCGTTCTGCATGTGGCTGCGCAACGGCGATTCGCGCGTGCTGCACAATTGGTCGGATTCCTACGATTCGGTCTCGACGCTGGCGCACGAACTGGGGCACGCCTACCACAACCTCAACCTCGCCGGGCTCACCCCGCTGCAGCGGCAGTTGCCGATGGCGCTGGCCGAAACCGCCAGCACCTTCTGCGAAACGCTGGTCAAGGAGGCGGTGCTGGCCGACGCGAGCGACGCCGAGGCGTTGTTCATCACCGAGCAGTCGCTTCAGGGTTCGACCCAGATCGTCGTGGACATCATCAGCCGGTTCGATTTCGAATCGGCCGTCTTCGCCAAGCGCCGCGACCGGGACCTCGTCATTTCCGAGTTCTGCGCGCTGATGCTGGACGCCCAGCGCGGCACCTACGGCGACGGCCTCGAACCGGACGCGCTGCACCCGTGGATGTGGGCGGCCAAGGGGCACTACTACGGCGCCGGGCTGAACTTCTACAACTTCCCGTACCTGTTCGGCCTGCTGTTCGGGCTGGGGCTCTACGCCCGCTACCGCGAAGACCCGTCCGGCTTCCCCGGCGGCTACGACGACCTGCTGCGCGGCACCGGCATGGCCGACGCGCCGACGCTGGCGGCCCGCTGGGGCATCGACCTGCGCGACGAGGCATTCTGGCGCTCCAGCCTCGATGTCGTTCGCGCCGACGTCGCCCGCTTCGAGCGGCTGCTTCCGTAGTGCCGAGTGGCGAGTGCCGCCGCGACGTAAGTGCCGAGTGCCGGACGAGGTGGTCCGTTACCCTCGGCACTCGGCACTCGGCACTCGGCACTTACGTCGCGGCGGCGCGGCCGACGATCGACTGCTTCGTCTTTGCGCCGCCGTACGCTTCGTCCAGCACCTCGACGAGGTAGCGGACGCGGGTCTCGCTGCCGTTGCGTTCGAGCGAAGCCCGCATCTGCATCGCGCAGCCGGGGTTGGCGGTGATGACCTCGGTGGCTGGCGTTTCCAGCACGTTGCGCGCCTTGCGGTCGCCCAGATCCTCGGCCATCTTCGGGCGGAGGATGTTGTAGATGCCGGCTGAGCCGCAGCACAGCGACGATTCGCGCATCTCCACCAGTTCCAGCCCGTCGATCGCCGCGAGTAGTTTTCGCGGCTGAGCGGTGATGCGCTGGGCGTGCGCGAGGTGGCAAGGCTCCTGGTAGGTGACGGTGCGCCGGACCGCGAGGGGCGGCTTCACGATCTCCCGCTCGGTCAGGTACTCGTGGACGTCCTTCACCCGTTCGGAGAACGCCACGGCCCGGTCGTGGTACTCCGGGTCGTTCTTGAGCAGGTGGCCGTATTCCTTCAACGCCGCGCCGCAACCGGCCGCGGTGACGACCACCGCGCCCTCGCCGGCCTGTTCGAACGCGTCGATGTTCTGCCTCGCCAGCGCCCGTGCTTCGTCCATCATCCCGGCGTGGACCGCCAGCGCGCCGCAGCATTGCTGGCCGGTCGGTACGTCCACGTCGCTGCCATTGCGGGCCATGCAGCGGCAGGCCGCCCGGTTGGTGTTGGCGAACGCGGTGCCCATCATGCAGCCGTTGAACAGGTGAGCCTGGCGCGTCTCCTCGCCGTCAACCGCATCGGCTTCCCACCGTTCGTCGCCGGGGATGAGCGACTTGCGCGAGATCGGCGGCAGCATCGCCTCCATGTCCGCCATGCCGAGCACGCCGATGATGCCGCTCTTGCGGACCAGTTTCTGCGCGCCGGAGCGCTGGTAGAACCGGAGCAGGCTGACCGCTCCGCGCATCCGGGGAGCGTCGGCGAACAGCCAATCCATCGTCGTTTCGCGGACCGCCTTTTCCGGCAGGGAGTAGGATCGGCGCTGCTCGATCTGGGCGCGGGAAGACTCCACCAGCGGGCCGTACTGCACGCCGGAGGGGCAGACCGCCTCGCAGGCCCGGCAGTTCAGGCACTGGTACATCTGCTCTTCGAAGAGCGGATCGAGGACCTCCATCCGGCCGTCGGCGACCGCGCTCATCAACCAGAGCCGGCCGCGCGGCGAGGAGGCTTCCTGCCCGGTCAACCGGTAGGTCGGGCACGAGGCGAGGCACATCCCACAATGGACGCACGCCCGCAAAAGGTCCTCTTCGGGCATGTCCGGGCCGGAGAAGTTGCCGAGCCGAAACAGGTCGGCGTCGGCGGGTTCTGCGATCGCCATCGGGAATGGTCCTCCGTGGGCAGGCTGCGGGCGGGATGCGAGGGGCTAGAGGCGGCCGACGAAACGGCCCGGGTTGAGCACGCGCCCGGGGTCGAACTGGTCCCGTAGCGCGGTCATCACCGGGAGCGTGCCCGGCGGCTCGCCCCAGATGTCGATATCCCGCTTCCAGTCGGGCGGGGCGGCCAGCACGACCGCGTGATCGGCGAGGGCGGCGGCGACGTCGCGCGCGGCGAGGAACGACCCCATTCCGTTCGGGCCGGGCAGCGACAAACGCAGATGGATCGTCCCGAGACCGGCCGAGATGCAGACCGCCGACGGCGAAACGCCGATCCGGTCCAGCGCGGCCAGCAGTCCCTCGGCCAGCACGTCGATCTCGCGCGGCCGGACCGAGAGGCGCAGCAGCGCCTCGTCCGGGCCGATCCGCAGGGACATCGCCTGCCCGTAGTCGGTCCACCACGCGGCACTTTCGGCGCCGTCGAGCAGCCAGCGATCGACGGCGAGTTCCGCCGCCGCCTCGGCTGCGATCGTCTCCGCCGTTTCCGCGCGCGCATCCAGCCGGACCGCCACGCCCCAACCCTCCGGGGTCCGCATGACTTCGAGCGCCGCCGGTCGGACGCGGCCGGTTCGCACCCGGCCTGCCGCCGCGAGCGCCTCGGCCAGCGTATCGACGGTCGCCAGCAGCGTGACGTCGCGGCGCGGCGCGGGCAGCACCTTGAAGTTGGCCGAGACGATGATGCCGAGCGTGCCCAGCGAACCGAGGTAGACGCGCGGCAGGTCGAAGCCGGTCACGTTTTTGACGACCATGCCGCCGGCGCGGGTCAGCGTGCCGCTGGGGTGGGCGACGGCGATGCCGATCAGCAGGTCGCGCAGGGTGCCGCTGCCGAGCCGCCGCGGGCCGGTAATCGCCGTCGCGACCAGCCCGCCGATGGTGGCGTCGCCCCCGTCCGGCGGGTCGATCGGCAGCGCCTGCCCGTGTTCGGCGAGCACCGCCTGCACGTCGGCCAGTTTCGCGCCGGCCCCGACCGACAGCACGAGGTCGGTCGGCTCGTAGGCGATGATGCCGCCGAGCCCGCGCGTGGAGAGCGCGACATCGACCCGGTCCGGGATGTTGCCGAGGGCCAGTTTCGTCCCGCCGCCGACCGGGATGACCCCGAGCCGCCGCCGCCCTGCTTCTTCCAGCACGGCGGCCGTCTCCTCGCCGGACGTGGGCGTGACGACCCCGCCTGGGACGAGGCCATCGACGGAAATCGTGCCGTCGAACGGCGCAGCGGCCAGCAATTCCGAGACGCGGCTAGATGGGATGGATGCCATGCTTCTGCGCGATCGCTTGCGCGCGGAGGGCGCGCACCTCCCCGCAGGAGTAGCCCTTGGGGAAGACCTTGCCGGGGTTGAACCGGCCGCCGGGGTCGAACGCGTTGCGCAGCCCGGCCATCGCCGCGAGGTCCTCGGCGGTGTAGACCATCGTCATGTAGCCGCGCTTTTCGGTGCCGATCCCGTGCTCGCCGGAAAGCGCGCCGCCGACCGAAACGCAGAAGGAGATGATCTCCTTCCCGGCCTCCAGCACCCGCTCCACGTCGCCCGGCTTGTGGCGGTCGAAGAGCATCAGCGGGTGGAGGTTGCCGTCGCCGGCGTGGAAGACGTTGGCAATCGGCAGCCCGAATTCGTCGGAGATCTCGCGCACCCGCGCCACCGTCGCCGGCAGTTGCGAGCGGGGGACGACGGTGTCGTGCAGGTAGTAGTTGGGCGAGAGGCGGCCCATCGCAGCAAGGGCCATCTTGCGGCCCTTCCAGAGCACGTCGCGCTCGGCCTTGCCGGTGGCGGAGCGGACGGTCGTCGCGCCGCTCTCGCGGCAGATCGCGGCGATTTCGGCCCCGGTCGAATCGACCTCGTCGGTCAGGCCGTCCGTCTCGACCAGCAGCACCGCGCCGGCGTCCATCGGGTAGCCCGCGTGGTAGGCCGGCTCCACCGCCTGGATCGTCAGGTTGTCCATCATCTCCAGCGCCGCCGGGATGATGCCGGCCGCGATGATGCGGGACACGGCGTGCGAGGCGGCGTCGAGGTCGGGGAAGGCCGCGAGCTGGACGAGGATCGCTTCGGGATTGGGCGTCAGTTTCACCAGCGCCTTGGTGACGATGCCGAACATGCCCTCGGAGCCGACGATCGCGCCGGTCAGATCGTACCCCGGCGCGCCGGATGCGCGGCCGCCGGTCCAGACGACCTCGCCGTCCGGCAGCACCACCTCCAGCCCGAGGATGTGGTTGGAGGTCACGCCGTACTTGAGGCAGTGCGGCCCGCCGGAGTTCTCGGCGACGTTGCCGCCGACCGTGCAGGCGCGCTGGCTGGAGGGGTCCGGCGCGAAGAACATGCCCTGCGGCATCGCGTATTCGGAAAGTTCGAGGTTGATGACGCCCGGCTCGACCAACGCCGTGCGGTCCTCGCGGTCGATTTCGAGGATGCGGTCCATGCGGGTGAGGGCGACGATGACGCCGCCCTCCTGCGTCACCGCGCCGCCGGAGAGGCCGGTGCCGGCGCCGCGCGCCGTGATCGGCAGCCCGGCTTTGGCGGCGATCTTGACGATGGCGGCGACCTGCTCGGTCGTGGTCGGCAGCGTCACCGCGACCGGGCGCGCCGTCTCGACCGCGCCATCGACGCTGCCGTCGTATTCGTAGACCATCAGGTCGGACGGCGTGTGGTGGACGCCGCCCGGGCCGCAAATGCGTTCGAGCCGCTCGATCAGGGATGCGCGGTCCATGGGGCCCTCGCGGGTGGACATGCGTTCGGGTTCAGCGGCAAGTATGGAGGCGGTCCCGGAGGCGGGCAAGCGGTGAGGCCGCGTGCGCCTGCCCGATCCCGGTCGTCGGCGCCAGCAATCGTGGGATACTTCGGGCGCCCCGCACCGCGCCATCGCCCGCCGGTGGCGTCGTGACTGGACGAGCGAAAGGGAGCATTCCGCGCGATGGCGACGACGGACGACGGACCCCGGTACTGGATCATCGTCGGCTGCGCTGACAACTTCCGGCGAACGGCCGACCTCGGCTTCACGGTGCAGGGCATCAAGTCCCGCCACCGCAAGAAGGCCGAAAAGATGGCCCCGGGCGACAAACTCGCCTGGTACGTGACGGGGATCAAGGGCTTCGCCGGCACGGCGACCATCGAATCGCCGTACTGGGAAAGCCACGAGCGGATCTGGGAAAGCGCCGACCCGAAGAAGGCCGCCGAGGACTACCCGTTCCGGGTGAAGATCGCGCCGGACCTCATCCTCGGCGTCGAGAACACGGTGCCGGCCGAGGGCATCGCCCGCCAAATGCAGTACGCGACCAAGTGGCCGGCGAAGAACTGGACGCTCGCCTTCCAGGGCAACGTCCACGAAATCCCCGCGTCCGATTTTGCCTTGATCCGCGACGAGATCGCCGCCGCCATGCCGCCGGCGGCCGAGGCGGCGGCCGACTGATGGCCGAGGACGACGCCGGCGAGCGGCCCGGGCCGTGGCGCGTGCACCTGTGCCTCGGCCCGAATTGCAGCGCGCGCGGGAGTCGGACCCTGCTGCCGGCGCTCGAAGACGAGATCAGGCGGGCCGGGCTGGGCGACCGGGTCGAGGTGATCGGCGCGACCTGCCGCGACCGTTGCGGGTTCGGTCCGGCGATGAACGTCTACCCGGGTCCGACGATGTACAACGGTCTCGACGAGGCCGCGATCGCGCGGATCGTGCGCGAACACCTGCTCGGCGGCTGCCCGGTGGCCGACCTCGCGCGGCTGCCGACGCCGGTGCGGAAGGCGGGCATCAAGCGGCCCCGGGGCGAATACGGGAGGGACTGGTGAGCGCGACCGTGACGGTGCGGACGATTCCCGGCCGCAAGCTGGCCTGCGAGGTCGATGACGGTCGTCACCAGTGGATCGCCGACGAGCCGCCGGACGAGGGCGAGGACATCGGCCCCAACCCGTACGACTTGCTGCTGGCCTCGCTCGGTTCCTGCGTGGCGATGACGCTGGTGCTGTACGCCCGCCGCAAGGGCTGGCCGCTCGAAGGGGTCGCGGTCCATTCCCGCCACGCCCGGCACGAGGAGCCGCTTTCCGACGGCAGCGGCTCCCGCCGCTGGCAGGAGATCGTCCGCGACATCGAACTGGCCGGCGACCTCGACGATGCCCAGCGCGCCCGCCTGCTCGACATCGCCGGCCGCTGCCCGGTCACCCGCACGCTACAAGGCGAACTCGTCATCGTGGACGCGCTCGCCGCCGGGCAGCCGGATTCCTGACCGCCTGGTTCACGTCACTGTGCACGTGTCTACCGCTCGCCCGCGGCAACCCGTCATCCCGAGCCTGTCGAGGGATCTCG
>JAFAEX010000299.1 GCA_023423795.1 Chloroflexota bacterium
TCCCCGACCCCTCGACTCGTGGACGAGATCCCTCGACGGGCTCGGGACGACGATGGCGGCCAGGCGGCATCGCGCCGCGTACCGCGGATCAGCGGCGGCGCGGGCCGGCCGAGGGGTCGGAGACGAACTCGCCGACCCGCAGCGAGCGGATCAGTTCGCGCCAGGCGGGGTCGAGCCGCTTGGCATCCTCCGGCCAGAAGTCCATCGAAATGTAGGTCTGGATGACGTTGGCGCGGGCCAGCAGGCTGCGGCTGCGTGCCTCCCGGCCCTGCGCGGTGTCCATCCAGCGCGTTTCCGTCCAGGCGATTTCCAGCCCCGGCCGCAGCACCTGCGAGATGGGGTCGCGGCCGAGCACGTCGCGGTCCGGCCCCGGCGGTTCGCCCGGCGCGCGGTTGTCGATGGCGTCGGCCAGCATGCCCGCCAGCGGCAGTTGCGACCAGTCGATGCCCGCCGGCAGCCGGAAGATGCTCACCTGCACCCGGCACTCGTCGTCCGGCGGCTCCTTGTCGTGGATGCGCAGGCCGTCGGCGTCGGCGACCACCACCCACGACGTCGGGATGTCGAAGCGGACCGCGCCGCGGTCGGCCACGAAAATCTTGTAGCCCGGCTTGCTGCGCCAGGTGTGGTCGTCGCGCAGGCGCAGGTTGCGCCGGCCGCCGTTGCTCATGACCCGCGCCTCCGCGCCGTCGCGCGTCCTACCAGATGACGACCCGGTCCTCGGGCGCCAGCCACTCGGCGTCGTCCGGCCCGATGCCGAAGGTCGGGAAGAACGGGTCGTGGTTGCGCAGCGGCTGCGACGCCCGCACGCTGCCCGGCGCGTGCGAATCCGTGTCGATCAGGGTCTTCAAGGCCTCGTCGCGCATCTTCTGCCGCCAGACCGTCGCGGCGGCGATGTAGAACTCCTGCTCCGGGGTGAACGGCGGCGAGATCGCCGCCTGCCCCTCATCCGCCACCGGGGTCGCCGCGGCCGGCGTCGCCAGCCCCTCCTCGGCGAGGCGGATCTGGAGCGCGTCCCACGCGACCTGGATGCCGCCGAGGTCGGCCGCGTTCTCGGTGACGGTCAACTGGCCGTTGATGAATACCCCCGGCAGCACCTCGATGGCGGAGTACTGGCCGGCGAGTTGCTCGTTGAGCGCGAGGAAGCGTTCGCGGTCCTCGTCGGTCCACCAGTCGGCGAGGTTGCCCTGCGCGTCGAACTGGGAACCGGAAAGGTCGAACCCGTGGGTGATCTCATGGCCGATCACGAAGCCGATCGCGCCGTAGTTGACGGCCGGGTCGGCGTCGATGTCGAAGAACGGCGCTTGCAGGATGCCGGCCGGGAAGACGATCGCGTTGTCGAGCGGGGAGTAGAAGGCGTTGACGGTCTGGGCGTTGATGTCCCACTCGGTGCGGTCCACCGGCTCGTCGATCTTGTCGAGCGCTTCCCGCAGCGACGCGTTGTAGGCGGAAACCGCCGTTTCGGCGTAGGACGGGCCGATCTGGACCTCCTCGTAGGTCTCCCACTCGTCCGGGTAGCCGACCTTGACGATCATGCCCGAGAGTTTTTCGAGCGCCTTGGCCTTGGTCTCCTCGGTCATCCACGGGTTGGCTTCCAGCCGCGTGCGGAAGGCGGCGATGAGGTCGGTCGTCAGCCGCTCCATCTCGGCCTTGGCCTCGGGCGGGAACTTCTCGGCGACGTAGAGTTGCCCGATGGCGTCGCCCATCGCGCCCTCGACGCGGGACAGCACCCGCTCGTCGAGGGGGGAGCGCTGCTCCTGCCCGGACAGCACCCGGCCGCCGAAATCGAAAGCGGTGTCCCCGATCTCCTCCGAGAGCACGCCCGCCCAGGTCCACATCAGTTCGGTGACCAGCCAGGCCTTGATCGTCTCGATGTCGGCCTCGGCGAGGATGCCGGGCAGCGCGTCGAGGTAGCCGACCTCGGTGACGATGACCCGATCCTGCACGGGGATGCCCAGCGCTTCCTGCGCCGCCGTCCAGTCCATCTCCGGGTAGGCGGCCTGCAACTCCTCCAGCGTGCGCGGGTTGTTGGCGAGGTTGGGGTCCTGCCCCTGCTCGCGGGTCAGCGTCGGCGCGGCGAGGGCGGCTTCGAGGTCGAAGACGGCCGCGGCGAGGCGGGCGGCCTCCTCCGGCGCGTACCCGGCGTACTCCAGCAGTTCGGCGTTGGTTTCGTTGTAGGCGGCGACGATCTCCGGCGTGCCGATCGCCTCGTCGAGGTAGTAGTCGCGGTTCGGCAGCCCGAGCCACGGCCCGCCGAGGTAGAGCGCGTGCCGGGTGGTGTCGGCGAGGTCGGTGCCGACGCCCATCGAGAGCGCGCCGGCCACGCCGTCGAACTGCGACGCCCCCTGGTAGGCGTGGAAGTCCTCGAGCGACTCGATCGCGGCGATCCGCTCGATCAGCGGCCGGATCGGCTCGACGCCCAGCCGGTCGCGCTCGGCCTCGTCCATCCCCTGGGCGAAGAAGGCGACCGCCCGGGCCTGGTCGGAGTCAGGATCGAGGTCGGTGGCCGCGGCCTGCCGTTCCATCAGGTCGAGCAGGAAATTGGTAGTGTCGTCGCGCAGGTCGGTAAACGAACCGGTCGAACTCCGGTCCGGCCGGATGGTGGCGTCGCGCAGCCAGCCGCCGTTGACGAAGGCGTTGAAATCGTCGCCGGGATCGACCGACAGGTCCATGCTGGCGACGTCGATGCCGTGGGTCGTGGCGACGGCCGGCGTCGCGGCGGGAAGCGGGGTGGCGGTCTGCGCCAGCGCCGGCGCGACCGGGGCGGCGAGCAGGCCGGCGGCGAGCACGGCCAGCGCCGCGAGGGAACGGGTCGAGGGCATGGGGGTGGCCTCCGGGTGACGGGCGATGGGCGCGCGGCCCCGTTCCCGCCAATGCTAGCCGACCGGCGGCTTCGGGGTAGCACCGAACGCGCTCGCGCCGGCGGCAACGCAGGTCCGCCGGGAAGGCGCCGCCGGTCAGTCCGCCGCGCGCCGGGGTGAGCCAAAGGCGTACTCGGCGATCAGGAACGACGGCGGCGCGAGGCCGCAGCCGAGGGCCGCTTCCAGCCACGCCGCCTGCCCCGGCCGGATCCTGTCGCTCCCGCGCCCCTTCGATTCCACGAACAGGATCTCGTCGCCGCGCCACGCGAAGATGTCCCAACACCCCCGGCGGCTTCCTCGCCGCTCCTCGATGCGCCGGAACGACTCGGCCTGCACGGGCGGCAACCGGGCAACCGTGGCGATGTCGGTCCAGAACGCGCCGCCGCCCCAGTTGTTCACCCAGACGCTGGACCAGCCCGCGTCCTCCAGCAGCCGGAGGATGACGAACTCCGGGTACAGCGGCCGGCCGCCGAAGGCCACCGCGGGCTTGCCGGGCACGGCCCGAAAATTGGCCGGGAGGTCGCCGCTCCAGCGGGTTTCGCGCCGCAGCACGGCCGGGACGGCGACCGTGCGCCCGCAGTCCGGCAGGACCACCTCCGTCGGCGGGCGGTCCTCGGCGTGTAGGATGCGGCGCAACGGAACGGCGGTCACCGGTCCCTCCTCGGTGGCGAACGGAGCGGCGGCGCTCCTCAGGGGAGAGCGCCCAACCGCCGCATCATCCTCCACCACCGGCGGCCGACGGAACCGGTCTCGTCCCGCCCTCGCCGGCTACGCCGCCAGCCGCTCCGGGATGGAGCCGTACGGGACGCCGCCGATGCGCTGCCAGGCGAGGCCGACCAGCACCCGCATCGAGAAGTCCCCGGCCGCCAGCGCCTGGGCCTGCATTGCCAGCAGGGCCGCGAGCAACTCGTCGTGGTCCCGGCTGCCGTGGCCCCAGTCGGTGACCACCTCCTCCAGCGCCATCGCGAAGTCGGTGCCGAGGTCGACGCTGATTGTGTTCTGCTCCAAACGGTTCCTCCCGCGGCGCGATGCGCCCGTGTCCGGCGGCACGAACACGCGATTATACTCGACTGTTCCGAGATTTTCACCCCGCGTTCTCGCGGCTGCGAAGCGGAGACGGATGCAGCAGTCCCTCTCCCCGTCATCCCGAGCCCGTCGAGGGATCTGATCGCTCCCCGACCCCTCGACTCGTGGACGAGATCCCTCGACGGGCTCGGGATGGCGGGTTGGGCGACCCCGCCGGGGCGTCTCGGGCCATTGAGCCTGACGAATCCACCCGCATTCGCCAGACACACGGCCTGTTGCGCTTCGATTCGCCATATAGTACATATGTTCTGCACAGCCGGTCGAGGAGTTCCCAACCGTCGCTCCGGTCCTCCGCTCCGAAGATCGGTTTCCCCAAGGGCCGGCAGCAATGCCGGCCCTGTGCATTACCCCATCAAGACAGCGAGGGCTGCCCCACAGGCGTGGGGCAGCCCTCGTCTGGAACCAGATCGACGCAACGGCCTGCGCCGCGGCTCACGCCATGGCGTACCGCAGTACCGCACCCACCCCGCCGCACTCGTCCAGCACGGCCGCCGCTTCGGAGCGCGGAAGCGGGCTCCCCGCCTTCGGAATCGCGCCGTCCGCCGCGTCCTCGACCGGCACGCTGGTGTGGACGATCTCGATCTCCGCGCCGGTGCGGACGGCCAGCCGGATCATCTCTTCGTCCAGCGCAACCGGGGCGATGTCCGCCACGTCGCCGCCGGCCGGGTGCGCCTCCGGGATGGCCCCGGCGCCGTACACGTCCCTGCCGTAGTCGGCCCACCCCGTCCCCGCAAAATCGTCGGCGATCACCAGCGTGGCGACCTGCCCGACCTGCAGCGCCCGCAGGACCGCGGGCGCTCCTGCGACCGCCAGGCCGTCGCCGGCGGCTCCGGCGACGACTGCGCGCGCTGCCGCCAGTTCCTGCTCGCGCTCCACGGCCTCGACCAGCGGCCACGTCGCCGCGAACACCTCCTCTTCGCTCGCCTGGATGTCGAGGGTGACGGAGCCGACGACGCGGTCCGCCACCCGCTGCGAGAACGCTTCGGAAAGCGCGCTCCCCATCACCGGATCGCTGGCGGTCACGAGCATGTCGATGTCGGCATCGCCGAGCGTGCGCTCGGTCTCCTCGGCGATGCCCCGGGCGAAGGCGGCCACCCGCTCGTCGGCGCGGGCCTGCAACCGCTTCTGCGACCATCCCCCGGTTTGCTGCCGGCGGGGCCAATCGCTGCTTTCCAGCCGGACGCTGCGCCCGCGCGCGGCGCGCCGGAACTTGGAGATGGTGGCCTGGTGCTGGTCGGCGAGCAGGACCGCGTACGCCGGAAAATCGTCGATCAGCCACGCCAGCGACGACAGCGCCGGTACCGGCGCCGCCGTGACCCGGTTCGGCAACGGCAATGCGAACACGAAGGGTTCGAACACCGCCTGGGCCGAACACGCGACGATGAAGATGCCCTGCGCCGCAGGGTCGAGGTCGTCGTCGAGGAACGCGGCAATGCGCTCGGCGTCGGCGGACAGGCTGTCCAGCGCCGCGCCCCGCGGGCCGTGGGCGTCCAGGACCGCCTTCATCTCGCGTTCGAACTCCCGGCGCGCCGGCCGCCGGGTCGTCCCGGTCTCGTCCCGCCGTGCGCGCGCTTCGGACCGGCGCGGCTCCGGCGGCGGTTCGCGGCCGGGATCGTCTCCCATGACGGTCCAGTCCAGCGTGACGGTCAGGTAGGGTACGTCGAGCGATGGCGGCAATTGCGCCAGGTTGCCGAGCGCCTCGCGGATGCCGAAGGTCACGGGTACGTCGTGTTCGCGCGCGCGGATGCGTCGGATCGGGTCGGTCGCCATGAAGCCTGCACTCCTCCTGGTCTACGGGTCCTCGCTCCGCGATGGAGCAAGGCCGCCTTCGGCATTCGGTAACGTTCGGCCATCGGCGCGGCTGGCCCATCCCGCATTCGGGCGGGCGCGGCGGGAAACCGCCGCGGGGCCGGTCGTGACGCTTGCATAACGATCCCGCCGTTCCGTGCCGTCGTGCGGCCGGTTCCGGCGGTCGCTGCCCCTCGGCAAAGCGCGGGGTCGATCGGCGCGGCGCTCGGGCGATGTCCGGCACGAACGCGCCCGCTTCGGAGGCGGCATTCGGCCCTTCGCGTAGCGCCGCACCGCGGGATGAGCAATCGAAGTGCCACCACCGGAACGACCCGTGCCTCGGCTTGGCCCGCCTGCGGCGTTCGGTCCAGCCCCCGGAGCGCGGCGGGCACTGCCATCGCGGCAGCCCTGCCCGATCGGGACGCCGCCCGCCGCGACATCCGGGGCGTGCGTCGGGTTTCGACGGCGACGCCCGGCCACGGATTCCCGCCGGATCATCCGTTCCAGGGCGTCGCCGGATCGTCCCGCTGGCGGTCGATGGCCCGGGTCGCGTCGGACACTGCCGGAACCGCCTGCGTGGGATCGTGGTCGCGCCCGATCGCCCACCCCGGCGCATCGCTGGCCGGGAACGACTGCTCCGAAGCCTCCTCGACGACGTCGGTCTCCCCGTCCGCTCTCGGCTCCGGCTGCCCCGGTCGCCGCGGTGAAGGCTCCGCCATGATGCCGACCTCCTCCGAATCCGGACGCCGGCGGCCCACCCGCGTTCGCCGGCGGCACGCCGCGACGAGACAAGCATCGCACGAACCTGCCCACGGCTCCCGCGCGGCGGCGCCGATCCGCCGCATCGATGCCCGGGCCGACGAGGCACGGCGGCGACGGCGGTGCACGCATCGATGCGGCCGCGTCGCCGCCGTCGCTGGAGGCGCCGTGACCGTGCGGACGAGCAGCGGTCCGAAGGGCGGCGCCGATCGCGATCGGCCCGCAGGCATCGTCGGCGGAGCCGGCCGCCGACGTCGTTGCGTCATCGCCCATGCGGTCGCCGCGCACCGCCGCGCACCGCCGCCCAGCGGCGGCGCCTGCCCTCGCTCGGGCCGGCCGGCGTCCGCTCGGCCACGTGGGCTCTCCCGGGCGGGGTTACGCGGCCAGCCGCTCCGGGATCGCGCCGTAGGGGATGCCCGCCAGCTTCCGCCAGGCGAGGCCGACCAGCACCAGCATCCCGAACTCCTCGGTCGCCTCGGCCTCGGCCTGCAGCGCCATCAGGGCCGCGAGCAGCTCGTCGCGGCCCCGGCTTCCCCGGCCCCAGTCGGCGACCACCTCCTGCAGCGCCCGGGCGAAGTCGGTGTCGAGGCCGATGCTGACGGTGTTCGACTCCAAGCCGTTCCTCCAGTGGCGTTCCACGCCAAATCCGATCGGCGCGAAGAGGCTATTATATTATACTGTTGAGCATGATTCATCCCGCGCCGGCATGGGCGGGCGCACGACCGAACGCGGCCGGCGCGGTGGACCACCTCGCGGCGCGGCCCTGCCGCGGGCGGCTTGCGCCGTAGCGCGGGCAGGCTATGATGCCGACCCACCGGGGTGATCCGGTCCGCAGGAGGACCGGGCGACGTTCCCGCCGACCGCGGCGATGCGGCCGGCGGCCATCCTGCCCGCACGGAGGACGCGCATGTCCGCGACTGCCAGCGCGCCGGGGGCGGCCCAGCAGCCGTCCGCATCCGGCCACGTCCACGCCTTCCCGAAATTGCACAACGCCATGTGGCCCGGGGTCGTCGGCAAGGGCGGCGACGCCGAGCCCGCCATCGACCTCGACACCCTGCTCGGCTTGACCGCCGGGGCCGAGGTGGACGGCATCCGCTTCGACGGCGTCGATCTATTCCTCGCCGAGCCGCACACCGGCATCGACAGTTCCCGCGACGAGATCCGGGCGCTCGCCCAGAAAATCGGCGGCATGGGCCTCGCCGTCGGCTCGCTGGTGGCGCCCGTCTGGCCGCCCGTCGGCGGCGGCGCGGCGATGGGCGACGCCGAGGAGCGCAAGGCGTTCCTCGCCGCCGTCGAAAAATCCTGCCGGATCGGGCAGTGGCTGCGCGACGAGGGCGTCCGCCCGTCCGGCGTGGTCCGGATCGACACGGCGTCCGGCGTCGATCCGTGGGCGGCCGATCCCGAGTCGGCCAACGCGACCATCGTGGAGACGTTCAACGCCGCCTGCGACATCGCCGAGCAATACGGCGAGCGGCTGGCCGCCGAGGGCGAGATCTGCTGGGGCGGCATGCATTCCTGGCGGGCGATGGTCTCCTTGCTCGAAGACGTCGGGCGACCGGAGACGCTGGGGTTCCAGGCCGACATGGCCCACACCCTCCTCTACACCCTCGGCGCGAACGCGCCGGAAGCGCGCATCCTGCCCGAAGGCTTCGCGTGGGACGACCCGGCCGCCCTCGACGCCGCCTACAGGCAGGTGGCCGACGCGCTGCGCCCGTGGACGATCGACTTCCACGTCGCCCAGAACGACGGCACCGTCTTCGGTTCCGGTTCCCACGACAAGACCGGCCGCCACTGCACCGTCACCGACCCGAACGGTCGGCTGGACGTCATCAAGCACGCCGGCTACTGGATGCGCGGCGACGACGGCGAACCGACCCGCGCCTTCCGCCACATCTGCTGGGACGGCTGCATGTTCCCGAACGCGACCATGCTCGACCAGCAGACGTGGAACGACATCCTGCGGGTGATGATCGCGGTGCGGGACGCGCACGGCTGGGATTGACGAGGCAACAGGCGACACTGGCGGCACGATGACGGCGGCAAGCGACCGTTCTGTCGCCTGTCGCCTGTCGCCCGTCGCCTCAGAGAGGAGCCGCCAATGGCTGCATCGAAACAACCGCTGCGGATCGGCCTGGTCGGGTACGGGTTCATGGGGCGGACCCACACCAACGCCTGGCGGCAGGCCGGCAAGTTCTTCGACCTTCCGTACGAACCGGTGCTGCAGGCGGTGGCCGCGCGCAGCCCGGAAAAGGTGGAAGCCTTCGCCGGCAACTGGGGCTACGCCTCGGCCGAGACCGACTGGCGGCGGCTGGTCGAGCGGGACGACATCGACCTGATCGACATCGCCGCGCCGAACAACGTCCACCGCGAGATCGCCGTCGCCGCCGCGCAGGCCGGCAAGATGGTCACCAGCGAAAAGCCGCTGGGGCGCACCCCGGCCGAATCGGAGGAGATGGTGGCGGCGGTGGAAGCCGCCGGCGTCCCTTCGATGGCCTGGTACAACTACCGGCGGGTGCCGGCGGTGATGCTGGCCAAGCAACTCGTGGACGACGGGCTGCTCGGCACGATCTTCCACTACCGCGCCCAGTTCCTGCAGGACTGGACGATCTCGGCCGACGTGCCGATGGGCGGCCCGGCAACCTGGCGGCTGGACGTGGAAACGGCCGGCAGCGGCGTCACCGGCGACCTGCTGGCCCACTGCATCGACACCGCGATGTGGCTCAACGGCCCGATCGAGCGCGTTTCGGCGATGACCGAAACGTTCGTCAAGGAGCGCGCCGACGCGCTGACCGGGGAAACGAAGCCGGTCGGGATCGACGACGCCGCCGCCTTCCTCGCCCGCTTCGGCAACGGCTCGCTGGGCCTCTTCGAGGCGACCCGCTACGCCCGCGGGCACAAGGCGCTCTACACCTTCGAGATCAACGGCGAGCACGCGAGCATCCGCTGGGACCTGCACGACCTGCAACGGCTGGAGTGGTTCGATCACCGCGACCAGGGGCGCGTGCGCGGCTGGCGCTCGATCCACGTCACCGACGGCGACCACCCCTACATGGGCAAGTGGTGGGTGCCGGGCCTGATCATCGGCTACGAGCACTCGTTCACCCACGCGGCGGCGGACTTCATCGAGGGGCTGGCCTCGGGCACGCCGGCCTCCCCCACCTTCCGCGAGGCGCTGGCGACCGACTACGTGACCGACGCCGTGCTGCGCTCGGGCCGCGAGGAGCGCTGGGAAACGGTGCGGGGCTGAGCGATGGCGGCGGCGACCGGCCAGGAACGATGGCGGCTGCCTGTGTGCTCCGGCCACCGCTGCGGTCCGCCCGAGGTTGATAGCCGTTACGCAATTGATCCGGCTACGGGGATGCCCGGGGATGGTGGCGGTTGCTTTGTCGATCCGGACACAGGCCACGCCCGCCCGGGGTTGAAACCCCGGGCTACGCCAACGAAACCCCTCCGGGGTTGAGCACGGCCGGTGTCCGCATCAAATAGGCAAACGCCATCACCCCTGCCTCGCGACCGACGCCGCGGCGGGCTGGACGGAGCCTTGGGCAACGACGAGGTCGCCCCAGCGCCGGCTACTTCCGGCGGGGAGGACCGCCGCCCTTGGTCGGGGCGGCCTGGTCCGGCGGCACCCAGCCTTCGGGCATCTGGGCATCGACGCCGAAGAAAAACTCTTCCATCTGCTCGCGGAGGATGCGGCGGGTATCGGGGTCGGCCGGGTTGAGGCCGTAGTGGTTGATGAGGATCGTCATGTGAGGCCGCCACAGGTCGTACCCCTGGGCGGACACCTGCTCGAAAATGCGCTGACCCAGCTCGCCCGGGAAGGGCGGCTTCTCCAGCGCGGGCAGTTCGCGCCCGAGCTTGACGCAGTTGACCGTACGGGGCATCGTCGTTCTCCGGGCGCGCCTGATCGCGGATGGGCCGTCTACCCGGCAACCGTAGCGAACCGCCGCGCGGGATGTCAACGAAACGAGTCGAGGAGTCGAGGAGTCGAGAAGAAAGGCGGGGCGCGGCGGGGATGGGCGGGGCGGGCCTCCGGGTGACGATGCTCGGGATGCCGTGCGCGGCGAGCGAGCCGGTGCTGGCGGCGCTGCTGGCCGCGCCGGGAATCGCGGTCGCTTCGCTCGTGCTGGCCCTGCCCGGCGACGACGAAACGCCGGAGACTGACGACGACAGCCCGGCGGAGCGGATGGCGGTTGCGGGCGGTGTGCCGGTCACGCGGGCGCGGTCGATTGCCGAGGCGGCGGCGCGGGTGGTAGCGGATGCGCCGGATGCGGTGGCCGTCGCCTGCTTCCCCTGGCGATTGCCGCCGTGGCTGCTGGCGCTGCCGCGTCTGGGCTGCCTGAACGTGCATCCGTCGCTGCTGCCCGCCGGGCGTGGGCCGGAACCGGTGTTCTGGACGTTGCGCCGCGGCGAGCGCGAAAGCGGGGCGACGGTTCACCTGATGGACGCCGGGTTCGACACCGGCCCGGTCGTCGCGCAGGTGCAGATGCCGGTTCCCGACGACGCGCGCGCACCGGACCTCGAATCGGCCCTGATGGCGCTCGGCGGCACGTTGCTGGTGGACGCGCTGCCGAAACTGGCGGCGGGCAGCCTGCGCCCAATCCCGCAGGACGACGCGGCGGCGACGTACGCCCCGCTCCCCTCCCCCGCCGACTGGCTGCTGCCGACGTCGCTCCCCGCCGGCTGGGCGTTCCGATTCGCGCGCGGGGTCGCGCCGCTGGGCGGCCCGCTCGCGGCGCAGGGTCGGTTCGGCCTGCTCCCGGTCCGCGAGGCCGTCGCCCACGATCCGTTCGCCCGCCCCGACCAACCGCTCGTCGAGCACGCGGACGGAACGACGACCGTCCGCTTCACCCCCGGCTGGGTCCGCTTCGCGGTGGACGAGGCGACAGGCATGAGTCGATCCAAGCCGATTGGCGGCTAACATCTATCGCCGTCAACTATCGTCTCTTTCGCCTGCCGCCTGCCGCCTGTCGTCTGTCGCCTGTCGCCTGCCGCCTGTCGCCTCCGGAGGGGCACCAATGACCGACCCGATCTTCGACACCGCGTTCACCCGAAAACTCGGGGTGACGATCCCGATCGCGCAGGCGCCCGTGGGGGAAGCATCGACCCCGGCCATGGTCGCGGCGGTGGCGAACGCCGGCGGGCTGGGCACGCTGTCGATCACGTGGCGCGACCCGGAGACGCTGCCCGCCCTGCTGCGGGAGGTGCGGTCGCTGACCGGGCGGCCGGTCGCCGTCAACCTCGTGCTGCACTGGGACCCCGAGGAGCGGCTGCGGATCGCGCTGGCCGAGGGGTTCCGCGTCGTCTCCTTCTTTTGGGGCGACCCCGCGCCGTGGATCGAGCCGGTGAAGGCGGCCGGCGGGATCGTCATGCACACCGTCGGCTCCGCCGCCGAGGCGCGGCGCGTGGTGGACGCCGGGGTCGATGTCGTCGTCGCGCAGGGGTGGGAAGCGGGCGGCCACGTCTGGGGCGAGGTCTCCACGCTGGCCCTCGTGCCGCGCGTGGCGGATGCGGTCGCGGGCGACGCGGTCGTGCTCGCCGCCGGCGGCATCACCGACGGGCGCGGGCTGGCCGCCGCGCTCGCGCTCGGCGCGGACGGCGTCTGGATGGGCACCCGCTTCCTGATGGCCGAGGAAGCCACCACCCACCCGGCGTGGCAGGATGCCCTCGTCGCGGCGGAGGAGACCGACACGCTGCACGGCGTCCTGTTCGACGGCGGCTGGGAGGACGCCCCGTTGCGCTCGCTGCGGAACGCGACGGTCGCGGCGTGGGAAGCGGCAGGACGCCCGCCGCACGGGCAGCGTCCCGGCGAAGGCGAAACCATCGCCACCGGGGAAGACGGGCGGGAGATCTCGCGCTACGGCAGCGACGGCCCGATCCTCGGCGCGAGCGGCGGCGTGGACCAGATGTGCCTCTACGCCGGGCAGGGCGTCGGATTGCTGGCGCGGCGGCAGCCGGCCGGGGAGATCGTGCGCGAGGTCGCCACGGAGGCTGCCCGGGTGCTGCGCGGCTTGGCCGGTTCCGGCGATGCCCCGTCGCCCGGAACCACCCGCCGGGGCTGATCGCGGGCAGCGCGACGGCGGCCGTTGGGCGTGCCACCAACGGGCGTTCGGCACCGGTGTCCCGATCTGCTGGCTGCCGTGGACGCGACCGCGAACCGGGGGCACCACATCTATCGTCATCCCGAGCCTGCCGAGGGATCTCGTCGGCTGCACGAATCCGGGACGAACGAAATCCCTCGGCAGGCTCGGGTTAACAGGCTGGGAGCCGTCGGCGGCGCTTGTGACCCGGTCACGGGGACCGCCCGGGGTTGATGGCGTTTGCCTACTGGATGCGGGCACCGTCAGTTCTCAACCCCGGAGGGGTTTCGTTCACGTAGCCAGGGGTTTCAACCCCGGGCGGGCGCGGGCGATGGCCGCATTGTTTTCGGAACCGC
Source organism: Chloroflexota bacterium (assembly GCA_023423795.1). Taxonomy (GTDB): domain Bacteria; phylum Chloroflexota; class Chloroflexia; order Thermomicrobiales; family UBA6265; genus CADCWF01. The sequence goes on from JAFAEX010000299.1 coordinate 12,928, forward strand.
CGTCATCCCCGGGCGTCCAGGGGACTTCCTCGGCCCGAGCGCGCCGAGCGGGACCACTTCGACGCACCGCCCGACCGACGGCGGCAGCATCGACTCGGTGCACCCGCTCATCGTCCCGCACGGCTGGCGCGCGTTCGCCGTTGCCGATCCCGGCGGCGGTCGGTAGCATGGATCGTCTGCCCGATCCGCCCACACCCGCGAGGCTCGCCGCATGTTCCTCGACCGGCTGCTGCACACCAATCCCGACCTGGCGCTGGCCGCCGTCACCCTGCACCAGTCAGGGGACGTGCTCGCCAACACCTACCTGCTGGATCTCGACGCCTTCCGCCGCAACGCCGCCGCCATCAAGGCCGCGGCCGACGCGCAGGGGCTTTCGGTCTACTTCATGAGCAAGCAGTTCGCCCGCAACCCGGACGCCTGCCGCACGCTGCTCGATGCCGGTATCCCCGCCGCCGTCGCCGTCGATCTGCAGGACATGGAAGCCCTCGTCCGCAACGGCGTCCCGGTCGGGCACGTCGGTCACCTCGTCCAGCCGCACCGGGGGACGGAGGACGCGGTGATCGCCGCCAACCCGGAGGTCGTCACCATCTTCTCGATGAACGCCGCCGAGCGAATCGCGGCGGCTGCCCGGCGGGCCGGGCGGGAGCAGGACGTGCTGCTGCGCGTGACCGCGCCGGGCGACCGCTTCTACCCAGGCCACGGCGGCGGTTTTCCGCTGGCCGAGATCGTGGACGTCGCGCGGGCGGTCGATGCGCTCGGCGGGCTGCGCGTCGCCGGGGTGACGACCTTCCCCTGCCTCCTGTTCGACCAGGACAGCAAGCGGGTGCAGCCGACCCCCAACTTCGGCACGCTGCGCGAGGCGGCCGACCGGCTGCGCGCGGCCGGGTTCGGCGTCCGGCAGGTGAACGCGCCGGGCACCACCTCCGCTTCGACGATGGCCATGCTGAAGGAGGGCGGCGCGACCCACGTCGAACCGGGCAACGCCTTCCACGGCACCGCGCCGCAGTGCCTCGACCCGGACGCGCCCGAGGTCCCGGCCGTCGTCTACGTCAGCGAGGTGTCGCACGTCGATGGCGACCGGGCCTATGTCTACGCCGCCGGCTACTACGCCGACAAGGTGCGCGGCGACTACCAGTTGACGGCGCTCTGCGGGCGGGATGAATCCATCGTCGGCCGCCGGTTCGCGGTCGAGGTCGCGCCCGACGGCGCGATCCACTACTTCTGCATGCTGGAGGTCCCGCCCGGCGCGGACGTGCGCCCCGGCGACACGGTGGTCTTCTGCTTCCGGCCGCAAATCTTCGTCACGCGGGCGCGGACGCGGGCCGTCGCCGGCATCGCGTCCGGGCAGCCGCGGCCGCTCGGGATCTACGATGTGGAGGCACGGCCGGTCGAAGGGGTGGCGTGAACGCGCAGGCGGCCCGTTCGATCGGCGCTCCGTCCAGGTTATGAGCAGGGACGTCGGCGGTCGCCACCATGATCGGGCGCCCGGCAACGAACGCCCGGGGTTGAAACCGCTGGCTACGTGAACGAAACCCCTCCGGGGTTGAGACCGACGGACGCTGGCTCGTAGCCCGTGCTCAGCCCCGGAGGGGCTTCGTTTTCGTAGCCCGGGGATGCATCCCCGGGCGTCCCCAGCGGCCGGATCGACTACGCAAACGTCATCATCTCCCGAACATCCCCGGCGGCCCGAGCAATGCACCATCAAGCAAGGACACGCTCCATGAGCCAACCTCGATGAACGAACGAACCACCGCCCCGGCCGGCGATGTCCCACCCGATCTGGTGCTGGACGCCGTCGGCATCACCAAGGCGTTCAACGGGGTGCCCGCCCTGCGCGGCGTCGATATCTCGTTGGCCCGCGGCGAGGTGCACGGCGTCGTCGGGCAGAACGGCGCCGGCAAATCGACCCTGATGAAGATCCTCACCGGCGTCTACGCGAAGGACGGCGGCACGATCGCCATCGACGGGCAGGAGGCCGAACTCGGCACGCCGCTGGCGGCCCGCGCCCACGGCATCGGGATGGTCTTCCAGGAGTTCAGCCTGATCCCCACCCTGACCGTGGCGCAGAACGTCTTCCTGACCCGCGAACCGCGCCGCGGCCTGTTCCTCGACGACGCGGCGGCCGAGGCTCGGACTTCCGCCCTGCTGGACGAACTGGGCGTGACCATCGACCCGCGCACCCCCGTCGGGCGGCTGCCGGTCGGCTCGCGCCAACTTGTCGAGATCGCCAAGGCGCTGGCCAAGGAGCCGCGCATCCTGATCCTCGACGAGCCGACCGCCTCGCTGACCGCGCGGGAAACGGAGACGCTGTTCGCCGTCATCCGCCGCTTGCAGGCGCGCGGGCTGGCCCTCGTCTACATCTCCCACCACCTCCAGGACCTGATGCGCATCTCCGGCCGGGTCACCGTGCTGCGCGACGGCCAGCGGGTGCTCTCGGCCCCGATCTCGGAGATCGCGCTGCCGGAGGTGATCCGGGCGATGCTCGGCTCCGCGCTGGAGCACCGCGCCGCCGGGGCGCGCCGCATCGACCGTTCCACGCCGCCGCTGCTGGATGTGCGCGACCTGCTGGTGCGCGGCGCGGACGGGCCGGTCTCGTTCGGCATCTGGCCGGGCGAGGTCGTCGGCGTGGCCGGGCTGCTCGGCAGCGGGCGGACGGAACTGATCCGCGCACTCTACGGCATCGACTCGCCGGCCTCAGGCGAGATCGTCGTGCGCGGGCGGCGCGTCGGCGTCCGTACCACCGCCGACGCGCTGGCGCTCGGCATGGCGCTGGTGCCGGAGGACCGGCGCTCGCAGGGCCTCGTGCTGGAGCACACCGTCGAGGAAAACCTGCTGCTGCCGGTCTGGAAGCGGTTTGCCCGCCTCGGCCTGATCGACGACCGCGCGGCCGACGCCGAGGCGAACGCGGCGGTGGCGAACCTGAACGTGAAGACGCGCGGGCTGGATCAGGTCGTGAAATTCCTCTCCGGCGGCAACCAGCAAAAAGTGGTCGTCGGCAAGAGCCTCGCCAGCGACCCGGCCATCCTGCTGCTGGACGAACCGACCTTCGGCATCGACATTCGCTCGAAACAGGACATCATGGGCAAGGTGCGCGAATTCGCCGACGCCGGCAACGCCGTGCTGTTCGTCGATACGGAACTGGAGCAGATGGCGGCCACCTGCGACCGCGTGCTGGTGCTGGAGCGCGGGCGCATCGTGGGCGAAATCGGCGGCGGCGGGCAGGAGATCCGGTCCACGGACCTGCACGCCGCCATCCACGGCGCGCCGGCGGAAACCGGCGCGGCCGGCGAAGGGGTGGCGTGATGGTCGGGAACGCGGGAACCGGGGCGGAGGCCGGCCGCGCCGCGCGGCTGCCCCGGATCGAATTGGGCAACGCGATCGTCTATGTCGGCTTCCTCGCCGTCTTCGCCTTCTTCGCGATCGTCCTGCACGACCGGGGCTTCCTCTCGGTCGGCAACCTGACCAACATCGCGCGGCAGACGGCGATGATCTCGATCATGGCGATCGGGTTCGTCTTCGTCCTCGCCGCCGGCGAAATCGACCTCTCGATCGGGGCGGTCGTCGCGCTCGCCTCACTGGTGACGGCGCTGGTGCTGCGCGACGTCGGCATCTGGCTGGCGGTGCCGGCCGGAATCGCGACCGGCGTGGTCGTCGGGCTGGTCAACGGGCTGATCACCACGAAAGTGCGCATCCCCTCGTTCCTCGTCACCCTCGGCACCCTTGGAGTCGTCAACGGCATCGCGCGCTGGCTGACCGACCTCAAATCCGTCCCGATCACCGACCCGGTCTACACCTTCATCTTCGGCTCGGGCGACATCGGGCCGGTGCCGATCCTATTCGTCTGGACCGCCGTCGCGCTGGTGGTCGGGCACCTCGCGCTGCGCAAGACCGCCTTCGGGCGGCAGGTGCTGGCGACCGGCGGCAACCGGACGGCGGCGCTCTACTCCGGCGTCCGCACCGACCGCATCAAGATCGCGACGCTGGTCATCAGCGCGTCGGCGGCCGCCCTCGCCGGCATGCTCTACGCCGGGCGGCTGCACGGCGCACGCTACACCCTCGGCGAAACCGACATGCTGACCGTCATCGCGGCGGTGGTCATCGGCGGCACCGGGCTCTTCGGCGGCAAGGGCAGCGTCGTCGGCGCGGTGGTCGGCTCGCTGATCATGGGGATCATCAACAACGGCCTGATCCTGATGGGCCTCTCGGTCGCCCAGCAGATGATCTTCCAGGGGATCATCATCGTGCTGGCGGTGGCCCTCACCTCGCGGGAGGCGCGAACCGCATGAGCGAACGGGCGGCCCTGACGGATCGGGTGCTAGCGGCCATCGACCGCGACGCGGCGATCGACCTGCTGCGGCGGGCGGTGGCGACCCCCAGCATCACCGGCGACGAGGCGGCAATCGCCCGGCTGCTGCGCGACGAACTGGCCGCCATCGGCATGGACGAAGTCGAACAGTTCGACTTCGCGCCGGGCCGCGCCAACACCTGGGGCCGCTGGGGCGCGGGAAACGGGCCGCGCCTACTCGTCGTCGGCCACACCGACACGGTCGGCGTCGCCGGCTGGGAGGAGCACTGGCGCGGCACCGAGCGGGAAGACCCCTTCGGCGGCGCGATCGTCGATGGCGCGCTCTGGGGACGCGGCGCGGCCGACATGAAGGCGGGCGTGGTCGCGGCGGTCGCGGCCCTCAGGGCGGTTCGCGCGGCCGGGTTGCGCCCGAAAGGAGAAGTGCTGGCAGCGTTCGTCGGCGACGAGGAGTCGGGCGAACCGGGCACCGGCCTCAGCGAGGGGATCAAGGCCATCGTCGCCCGGATGGCGGCCGGCGAGATCCCGACGCCCGATTTCGCGGTCTACCCGGAGCCGACGAAACTCGACGTCTTCACCGCGCAAATGGGCTTCCTGATCGCCGACATCACCGTCCACGGCGAGAGCGCCTACTTCGGCCTGCCGTGGCAGGGGGTGGACGCGCTGAAGGCTGCACACAAACTGCTGGCCAAGCTGTTCGCCCACTCGGACGAGTTGTGGGCGCGGGCCGAGCACCCGCTGCTGGGACGCGCCTTCCTGCTGGTGACGGGGATCGAGGGCGGAGGCTACATCGCCGTGCCCGAGACCTGCCGCCTGAGCCTGATCCGCAAGATCCTGCCGAGCGAGACGGTCGAATCGGCCCGCTCCGAACTGGAAGCCATCGTCCGCCTGTTCGCCATGAACGAGGGCGTGAAAGCCGACATCGCCTTCACGGCATCGCGAGACAGCCGCTCCGGCGGCCGCCCTTCCGAGGTGGCCGCCGACGACACCGGCGTGCGGTCGCTGGTCGAGGCCGTCCGCGCCGAAACCGGCAAGACCGACGTCATCGCCGGCGCCCCGTTCTGGGCGGAAGCGTCGTTCTTCGTCCACGACCTCGGGGTGCCGACCGTCTATTTCGGCCCCGGCGACATCGGCGAATGCCACACCTTCCGCGAGCGCGTGGACATGGACGAGTTCGAGAAGGCGATCCGGGTGTTCGCGGCGCTGGTGGTGGGGTACTGCGGGGTGGAGGAAACCCGGCCATGATGACGCTTGCCAAAAACGGATCGGACATCAGCGAGAGCGTGGCGGGCGCGATGAATCGCGTCCCTACGGACGGCAACGCCGCCGCGCTGTAGGGGCGCGATGAATCGCGCCCGCTTCCGGGTCGGCGTCCGCATCAATGAGGCACACGCCATCATGTCCGGGATCCGCCTACAGCAGCGACATCAGCGCCTGGGCCGTTCCCTGCGGGTCGTTGAGGTTCCCCATGTGGGTGTCGTCCATCTCGATCACCCGCCAATTCGGGTCCGACCGGGCCCGCTCGGCGGCGAGCACGAGGGAATCCGTCTGCGGGTCGGCCGTCAGGTTCTTGTCGGCCGTGCACAGGATGAAGGCCTTGGGCAGCGCGGCTGCGTCGGGGTTACCGAGTCGGATGCGCTGGAGGTTGGACAACTCCGGATGCGGCACCAGCTTGGCAATGAACCAGTCTGCTTCGGTCGGATCCTTGATCGATCCCCGCAGCCACTCGACAACCCCCGGCGCCACCGGCCGGAACCCAGGCATGTCGGCCTCCACACCTCCCATGACATCCGCCAGAATCTCTGCATCGCGCATCTCCGGGGTGAGGACGTCGTAGAAGTTCTGGCCATCATTCGGCACGTCGGCGTCGAAGTAGACGACCCGCGCCAGCCGCTCCGGCGCTCGCTCGACCACGCCGGGGATGATCATGCCGGCGAAGCTGTGGCCGACGAGGACGACGTCACGCAGGTCTTCGTACACCAGCACGTTGACGACATCGGTGACGAAGGTGTCGAGGTCGATAGCCGGGCTGGCGAGGTGGACCCGCTCGCCGAGGCCGGTGCAGGTGACGGCATAGACGTTGTGCCTGGCGGCACGCAAGATCGGGGCGACCGTGTGCCAGACGAAGGCCCCGGTCCACTGGCCGGGAACGAGCACGAACGTCGCCTTCTCGCCGGATCTCGCGGCCGGCGCCCCCTGCGCGGCGGTTGCCGGGGCGCGGGCGGCGAGGGCGGCGACGCCGCCCGCCCCGAGGC
>JAFAEX010000014.1 GCA_023423795.1 Chloroflexota bacterium
CCGAAGCGGTGGCCCCGGAAGTGGTCGAGGCGCCGGCCGCGGCGCAGGCGACCGGCCGTCCCCCGGCCCCGCCGCCCGACGGCAGCGGCGCCAGCCAGTTGATCGAAGGGCACGCCGACGGCCGCAAGGAAGTCGCGTTAACCTTCGATGCCGGGTCTGATCGCGGCTACACCGACCAGATCCTCGACTTCCTGCGCGACAACGGGATCAAGGGCACCTTCGGCATGACCGGCTATTTCGCCGAGCAGCATCCGGACCTGATCCTGCGGATGGTCAACGAGGGCCACCAGCTCATCAACCACTCGTGGAGCCACGGCTCGATGACCGGGGCCAACACCGGCGAGCCGCCGTGGACCTACGAGCAACTGGCCGACGAACTGGCCAGCACCGAGCAGGTCGTGCGCGACATCACCGGCGGCTACGAACTCAAGCCCTACTTCCGGCCGCCGTTCGGCGACTACGATGCCACCAGCCTCGGTTACCTCTACGACCTCGGCTACCCGCTCACGATCATGTGGACCTGCGACACCCAGGCGTGGCGCGGGTGGGACGCCGCGAAGATCCTGGAGTACTGCACGTCGGTGCCGATGGAGGACGACATCATCCTGATGCACGTTGGGGCGTCGGCGGCGGGCGACTTCGAGGTGCTGCCGAGCATGGTCGCGTGGTACCTCGAACGCGGGTACACCTTCGTGACCGTCGAGGAGATGCTGCAGCCGTAGCCGCAGGCGCGGCAGCCCTGCACGGGTGGTGCGAACGACGGCGCAATTCTCGCTATGATGGTGGCATGGCCGGCCGGAACGGATTCCGTTCGGCTGCGATGCCGCAGGGCATTGGCGCCCCGCGGCCGGTGGACCTTGACCACCCGGACGGGCTTCGGTAGTGTTGCGGCGCTTTGGGCTTCCGCGAACGGACGGGATCATCGTGCGTCCGGCGGGAGCGTTCCTGTCGGCGGGGGTACGGGGAGCGGGGATGGCAGGTCAGGAATCGGTCGAAAGCCGGGTGGGGACGGCGAGCCGGTTGGCGCGGGGGATGCGCCGATTCGGGCCGCTGGCCGCGCTGGCGCTGGCGCTGGTGGTCGTGCTCGCCGGGTGCGGCGGCATGCAGGTCGTCCAGGACCAGCCGTTCTCGACCCTCACGCCGAAGACCCAAAAGGCCAGCGAGATCCACGGGCTGTACCAGCTCGTCTTCTGGGCGTCGCTGGTCGTCTTCATCGTCGTCCAGTTCGCCATCGCCTACGCCGTGCTGAAGTTCCGCCGCCGCGGCGACGAACGGCCGGCGCAGATCCACGGCAGCCGCACGGCGGAGATGATCTGGACGATCATCCCGGCGGTGGTGCTGCTGATCGTGTTCATCCCCACGGCGCGGATGATCTACGACCACGCCGCCGCCGAGGACACCGCCGACTTCGAGATCGACGTCTACGGCAAGCAGTGGTGGTGGGAAGTCCACTACCCGGACATCCCGGCCAACGAATCCGACGCCGCTGCCGGCCCGCTGGTCACCGCCAACGAGATCATGGTGCCGCACGGCGCGAACGTCGTGTTCAACCTGCGCTCCAACAACGTCATCCACTCCTTCTGGGTGCCGCAGCTTTCCGGCAAGCTGGACGTGATGCCGGGGCACAACAACCGGCTGCAGTTCACGGCGGACACCATCGGCGAGTTCTACGGCGAGTGCGCCGAGTTCTGCGGCGGCGCCCACGCCTGGATGCGCTTCAAGGTGCTCGTCGTGCCGCAGGAGGAGTTCGCGGCCTGGGTGGATGCGATGCGGCAGCCGCCGTCCTTCGACGCCAACCCGGACACCCCGGACGTGGCGGAGGCCCCGCCGTCCTTCGCGGTCTGCCTGGTCTGCCACAACATCGCGGGCACCAACGCGACGATCGCCAAAACCGGTTTGGCGGCCAACCCGTTCAGCCTCGGCGCCGGTCCCGACCTGACGCTGTTGGCGTGCCGCGACACGATCGCCGCCGGGTTGCTCGAGAACACGCCGCAGAACATGGCGGAGTGGATCAAGCACACCGACGAGGTCAAGGACGGCGTCTACATGCCCAACTACTACGCGCAGGGGCAGATCGACGACGCGCAGGTGGCCGAGCTCGTCGAGTACCTGATGAGCCTGAAGCCGGCCGGCGGCTGCCCGGAAGACCCGCCGGTGGGCGGCGACCCGACCTACGAGACGACCAACCTGGTGATTAACGAGCCGGTGTCCGAGGCGACGCCGCAGGCGAACGAATAGGACGCCCAGCCAACCGGACTTCTCGGGGGACGGGGTTTCAGGGAGCAACGTCATGGCATCGGTCGCGTATCCCACGCCACAGTCGCATTCGGGGACGACGACGGTCGCCAAGCCCAAGGCCAACACCGGCCTCTGGAGCTGGCTGACCACGGTCGATCACAAGCGCATCGGCATCATGTACGGGGTGGCGGCGTTCGTCTTCTTCCTCATCGGCGGGCTGGAGGCGATCATGCTGCGGGTGCAGCTCGCCCGGCCCGAGAACACCTTCATCGATATCCAGCGCTACAACGAAATGTTCACGATGCACGGCACCACGATGATCTTCCTGGCGCTGATGCCGATGTCGGTGGCGTTCTTCAACTACATCATGCCGCTCCAGATCGGGGCGCGCGACGTGGCGTTCCCGCGGCTCAACTCCTTCTCGTTCTGGACCTTCGTCGGCGGCGCCCTCGTCATCAACCTCCCGCTGCTGGCGGCGCTGCCGGGCACCTTCGCCTACATCATCGGCAACGTCGTCCCGTTCCCCGAGATCAACCTCCCCTTCGCCAACCTCGTGCCCGACCAGGGCTGGTACGGCTACGCGCCGCTGACCTCGCCGATGTTCTCCGGCGCGGAGATCAACTACTGGTCGATCGGCCTCCAGTTGCTCGGCCTTTCCTCGCTGGCCGGCGCGTTCAACTTCATCGTCACCGTCCTCAACATGCGCGCCCCGGGCATGACGATGATGCGCATGCCCATGTTCACGTGGACGACGCTGATCACCACGATCCTGCTGGCGATGGCCTTTCCGTCCATCACCGTCGCCCTCGTGCTGGTGACCATCGACCACCTCGGCGGCACCCACTTCTTCTCGCCCTACACGATGGTCGATGGCGCGGTGGTCACCACCGGCGGCGACCCGCTGCTGTGGCAGCACCTGTTCTGGATCTTCGGCCACCCCGAGGTCTACATCCTGATCCTGCCGGCCTTCGGCATCGTCTCCGAGATCATCCCGGTCTTCTCCCGCAAGCCGCTGTTCGGCTACGGCGTGATGGTCTACGCAACGGCGGCCATCGCCTTCCTTGGGTTCGGCGTGTGGGCGCACCACATGTTCGTTACGGGCCTCGGCCCCACCCCGAACGCGGTCTTCGCCGCCGGCACGATGCTGATCGCGATCCCGACCGGCGTGAAGATCCTGAACTGGACCGCCACGATGTGGGGAGGGTCGATCACCTTCACCACGGCGATGCTCTTCGCGGTCGGCCTCGTGTCGCAGTTCGTGATCGGCGGCCTTTCCGGGGTCATGCACGCCGTCGTCCCGGTCGATAGCCAGCAGAACGACTCCTACTTCATCGTCGCCCACTTCCACTACGTGCTGTTCGGCGGCACCGTTTTCGCCATCTTCGCCGGGCTCTACTACTGGTGGCCCAAGATCTTCGGCCGGATGCTCGACGAGCGCCTGGGCAAGATCAACTTCTGGCTCGCGTTCGCCGGCTTCAACCTGACCTTCTTCCCGATGCACTTCCTCGGGCTGGCCGGCATGCCGCGCCGCTACTGGACCTACGGCGAGGAAAGCGGCTGGTGGTTCTGGAACGCCATCTCCTCGATCGGCGCGTTCCTGATCGCCGCGTCGGTCCTCTTCTTCCTGATCAACGTGACCAAGACCTCCCGGCTGCCGGCAAATGCTCCGGCCGACCCGTGGGACGGCGCGACGCCGGAGTGGATGATCCCGTCGCCACCGCCGGTCTACAACTTCCGCGAGATCCCGCTTTTCACCCACCGCGACCAACTGTGGGTTGACAAGTACGGCGCGGACGAGGGCCACGCCCACGGCACCGAGGACACGCTCGATGTCACCATCGCGGGCAAGTCGATCGGCGCGATGACGATGCCAGACGAGGCGACCGCCGAGCAGGAGGCGCGCCGCGCCGAGACCCTCCACGAGGAAGAGGACCACGGCATCCACCTGCCCAACCCGTCGTACTACCCGCTGGTGGCCGCGATCGGGCTGACCATCGTCGCCCTCGGCATCCTCATCGGCAACCCGCACATCCAGATGGGCTTCCTCGGGCTGCCCATCGTCAGCGCCATCGGCGGGCTGATCGCGATCTGCGGTTTCTACGGCTGGGCGTTCGAGCCGGCCAGCGACCCGGTCCACTAGCGACCGCGTCCCTCGCGGGCCGGAGCCGGTGACGCTCCGGCCCGCGCGGTTCCTCAGCAGAAGGGGGTATCGGCTTGGCCGCAACGGCGATCGAACTGCAAACGGCCCACGGTGGCGGGGCCGGCCACGACGGGGGGCACGACCACTCCGAGCACCCGCCGTCTTCTACCGGCATCGACAGCCGGAAACTGATCATGTGGGCGTTCCTGACGTCGGACACGATGCTGTTCGGCGCCCTGATCGGCACCTACATGTTCTACCGGGGCCGCGTCGAGGCGATGGGCGTCGGGCCGTATCCGTACGAGATCTTCGACATCCCGTACACCTCGGTCAGCGCCTTCGTGCTGCTGATGTCCTCGCTGACGATGGTGCTGTCGCTGTCCTCGATCCAGAAGGGCAACCACCGCGGCACCCGCGTCTGGCTGGCGGCCACGGCGCTGCTCGGCTCCATTTTCGTCGGTGGCCAGTTCTTCGAGTTCACGCTCTTCGCCAACGAGGGGCTGCTGCTCAACACCAACATCTTTGCCTCGTCGTTTTACGTGCTGACCGGGTTCCACGGCACGCACGTCTCGATCGGCGTGATCTGGCTGCTGACGCTGCTGTGGATGTCGCTGCGCGGCGGCCTGCAGCAGAAGGACGCGATGAACGTCGAAGTCGCCGGCCTCTACTGGCACTTCGTCGATATCGTCTGGATCGTGATCTTCACGCTCGTCTACCTCGTGCCCTACCCGGAGGCCACCAGCGGCGGCCACGGCGCGGAGGGAGCGGCGGAAGGGGCGATGCGGCTGGTCAACAATCTGATCCAGGCGCTCCCGTTCTAGATTCGGCAGGCTGATCGGCCGCGGCACGCGCCGTGGCGGTGGAACGATTCCGGGGGACGGACGCATGGCGGCGCACGCAGCGGTGGCGCACCAGGACCACGACGAACACGCCCACCCGACCGAGAACTTCTACGTCAAGGTGGCGATCGCCCTGACGATCATCACGGTCGTCGAGGTCGCGATCTACTACATCGAAGGCTTCCGGGATTTCCTGGTGCCGGCGCTCGTTATCCTGTCCGTCTTCAAGTTCATCGCCGTCGTCGGCTACTTCATGCACCTGAAGTTCGACGACAAGCGGCTCACCTGGCTGTTTTCGGCCGGCCTCATCGTCAGCCTCGCGGTAATGATCGCGATGGTGGTCATGGGCCAGACCGGCGGCTATTACGCGCCGGTGCAGTTGCCGCCCGCGTCGTAACCACGCTTTTCGGCGGCGGGCAGGCGCCCAACGCGCTCCGCCCGCCGCCGGACCGAGGATCGTCATGCTCCCCGTCGTTCCCGCGATCCCGACCTTCCACGCGGGCGAGCCGGACCCCACCGGATTCCTGTTCAGCACCTGGCGGTTCCAGCCCAGCATTGCCGTTGGGCTGTTCGTGATGCTAGCCGCCTACATCTACTTTGCCGGGCCGAACGAACGGCGCAAACCCGAGGCCGAGCGGCGCACGGTCACCACCGGCGAGCGGGCGGCCTTCATCGGCGGCGTCGTCACCCTGTTCGTCGCCCTCGGGCCGCCGCTCGACGACTGGTCGGATCATTACCTGCTGCTGGCGCACATGGTCCAGCACATGCTGTTGATGCTGCTGGCCCCGGCGCTGATCCTGATCGGCACGCCGGGCTGGATGCTGGAGCCGCTGACCCGGAACCGCGTCACCAACGCCATCGGCTACTGGCTGACCCGTCCGCTCATCGCCTACGTCATCTCGGCGGCCACGCTCATCGCGTGGCACCTCCCGGTGCTGTACGAAGCCGCGCTCTACAGCGACCCGCTGCACGCGCTGGAGCACATGTCCTTCTTCGCCACCTCGCTACTGATGTGGTGGCCGATCCTCGGTCCGCTGCCGCAGTGGCCGCGCATTTCGCCGCTGGTGCAGTGCCTGTACTTTTTCGCGCTCACCATTCCCGGCGCATTCGTCGGGGCGTTCATCACGTTCGCCGAGCCGGGGTTGTACCGGCCCTACGACATGGCGGCGCGGGTGTTCGGCATCGATCTTGCCACCGACCAGCAACTCGCCGGGCTGCTGATGTGGGTTGGCGAAGCGTCGATCTTCCTGGCGCTGATCTCCTTCACCTTCCTGCGCTGGTCGGCGGCGCAGGAGGCGGCCGACCGGGCGCGCCCGGCGACGCCGCGCAAGGCGGCGAGCCACGAATCCGGGCTGCCCGCCGGTGGCGGGTAGCCCTCCTCGCTGGCGAGCCTGGGTCGCCGGATCGGACCGTCCGCGACTGCACTCGGGGGTAACGGCATGACGCGGCCGGAAGACAAGCACGCGGCCGCCGCGAAGCGGCCCGCCCCATCATCACCACACCAGGACGACAGCGTGCCCGTTTGGACGTTCATCTGGACGCTGTTCGGCTTCAAGATGGCGACCGTGGTCCTCATGCTCTACCACATGCGGGCCTGGGAATCGGACCTGCTGATCGCGGCGACGACGTGGTACTGGTTCCCGGTGCTGGGGTTCCTGCTGGCCGCGCCGATCGCGTTCCACGTCCGGCTGCGCAAGGCGCGCGCGCGGCGGCAGGCGTTGATGCGCGCCGAATGGATGGTCGCCGGCGACGATGACGTGATGATGAGCCAGCACGCCGGCAAGTCGGCGGGCCGCTGATTCGGACCATTCGCGCCGGCCCGGCGCCGCGGCCCGGGGATGGTGCAGGAACGCTCACCACCCGGCCGCGCCGCTGGTCCCGGCCACGGTACAATCGGCGGGGATCCGGAGCGCCGGGAGAATGGGAGCGACGGCCGCGATGGGCGGCGCGTGCGCGGAGGGAATGGCAGGCATGTCACGCGGGTTTGGCTACCACTTCATCCGGCCGACGGCCATCTTCGTCGGCGCACTGGCCGTCGTCGCCGCCATCGTGGTGGCCATCGGCACCCTGCTGCTCAACCTCCACCCGGACGTTATCATCCACGGCGATCTCGCCAGCGAGTGGATCCGGGCCGACCTGGTGGTGGCGCTGCTGGTCGCCGTGCTGGTGCTCGCCGGTTGCGCGTTCCTCGCCCGGCCGAAGGCCCACGCGGACGCGCTCGATGCCCGCCGCGCCATCGGCAAGCATGATTTCAATGCCGCTTCGCTGGCGGTCATCCCGCCTTCGACCCGCCGCGGCCATCCCGGCACGGTCAAGGACATCCGCGAAGGCTTCACCCTCTACGCCCAGAGCGGCCCGCTGGGCACGGTCCTCGGCGTGCTGCCCGGCGAAGAGGAGTACGGCCGCCGCCGCCGCGGGATCATCTACGCGACCGGGCTCTACGGCGCGAACGACGAGATGTGGATTCCGGTCGAGGCCGTGATGTCGGTCTGGCCGGAGACGGGGACGGCGTTCCTCGCGGCCAAGGGCGACGAGATGGAGCACTTCGGCTGGAACCGCCCGCCGGCGTCGTTTCGCCGGACGCCCGCTGGCCACGACGCGCCCAAGTCGTTCTGATCCGACGACGACAGTCAGGTAAAGCCGCCGCCCCGACCGGAGTATCCGGTCGGGGCGGTTCGCATCTGGTTCGATGTCCACGAAACGAGCGACACGCGGCGCAGGGACGGAACCAGGCCAAGCGCGGTGCGGGGCATGCGGGCATCGCCGGAACGTCGCCTGGAGGGGGAGCCTATGCCGTTGATGCAAGCAATCCGTCTCGCGGTACTGTCGGTCGCACTGGTGGCCGCCGGGGCGCGGCTGGGCCCGACCGCCGGGCAGGACGCCACGCCGCCGGGTGACGCGACGCCCATCGCACCGCCGATCGTCGAGACCGCGGCGGGACCCGTGCGCGGGATGCGGGATAGCGGCGCCGTTCGGTTCCTCGGCGTGCCCTACGCCGCGTCACCGCTCGAGGACCTCCGGTGGCGCTCGCCCCAGCCGCACGCTTCGTGGGACGCGGTGCGCGACGCGACGCGGTCCGGCAACCGGTGCCCGCAGCCCGGCGAGTCTCCCGACGCGCCGCTGGTCGGTGACGAGGATTGCCTGGTGCTCGACGTCACGGCGCCGGTAACGGCCTCGCCCGATGCGCCGCTGCCGGTCATGGTCTGGCTGCACGGCGCCGGGGCCGGCGTGGGATCGGGGAGCGATTTCGACGCCCGCCGCCTCGCGACGGACGGCGGCGTGGTCGTGGTGACGGTCAATTACCGGCTCGGCGCGCTCGGGTTCTTCGGCCACCCCGGGCTGGACGGCAGCGGCGGTTTCGGGCTGGTGGACCAGCAGACGGCGCTGCGCTGGGTGCGCGACAACATTCGCGCGTTCGGAGGCGACCCGGGCAACGTGACGCTCTTCGGCGAATCCTCCGGCGGCATGGACACCTGCGCGCACCTCACCTCGCCGACCGCTGCCGGTCTGTTCGACCGGGCGATCGTGCAGAGCGGCTCCTGCCTAATGGAACTGCCGGCGAACGCGATGTTCCCCGGCGTTCCGGCGACGTCGATCTGGGCCTCTCCGGCGGAGGCCGGTGCGCTCGGCGGCATGCTCGCCGCGGATGTCGGTTGCGCCAGCGACGACCCGGACGCCGCGCTCGGTTGCCTGCGCGCGCTGCCGCCGGCGGAACTGTTCGCGTCGCCCTTCGCCGCTGCCTATGGCCGCGCCGCCTACGGCAACGTCGTGATTCCGGAGAATCCGGCCGATGCGCTGCGGGCGGGGAGGTTCCACCGCGTGCCGGTGGTCTCCGGCGCCACGCGCGACGAAGCCACCTTCTTCGCCGCCGCGTTCACCGACCCGCCGATCGACGCCGCCCGCTATGCCGCGCTGCTCGACGAGGCGTTCGGCGACGATGCGGCGCGCATCGAGGCGGTCTACCCGCTGGCGCACTTCGACCACCCCGCGCTGGCGTGGGCGGCGGTGGTCACCGACGCCGCCTGGGTGTGCCCGACGCTGGAGGCGAACCGGCTGTTCGCGGCGCACGTCCCGACCTGGTCCTATGAGTTCGCCGACCGGGACGTGCCGGCGCTAATCCCGTCGCCGGGGTTCCCGCTCGGCGCGTCGCACGGCTCGGAGGTCGCCTACCTGTTCGACGTGCCGGGATTCGACCCCGTATTCACGCCGGAGCAGCGAGCGCTGGCCGACGCGATGGTCCGGTACTGGTCCGCCTTCGCCGCGACCGGCGACCCGAACGCGCCCGGGCTGCCGGCATGGCCGCCGTTCGACGCGGATGCGGACGTCCCGTTCACGCTCGCGCTCGCTCCAGGGGAGGGCGGCATCGCGCCGGTCGAACTCGGCGCGGAGCACAATTGCGGGTTCTGGGACGAGATCGGATCGGTGCTGGACGGACCGGACGGCGAGTCTGGACGTTAGCGTGCGTTTCAGCCTGGCTCCCGCCGTCATCCCGAACTTGTCGAGGGATCTCGTCGTTTGCTCGGTGCGCAAACGGACGAGATACCTCGACAAGTTCGGGGTCGGTTTTCGGTCGGGATGGCGTCGAGCCGTCGAGATGACGAAGCCAACATGGTCAGGCGACGGCGGCGCCGCGCAGGGCGAACGCGGCGCGGATGTCGCCGACGTGGCGGCGGTTGTGGTTGCGGAGTTCGCTCGGGTGGCGCTCCAGCACGGCGGCGATGGTCGCGTCGTCCAGCGCGCCGAGTTGGCGCAGCGTTTCGGCGACCAGCACCGGGTGGGCGCGGAACGAGCCGTCCAGCACCCGGATGGCGATGCCGAGGCCGCGTTCCGGCAGGGCGAGGCAGATCAGCCCCTCGGCCCCGCTCTTGGCGCAGACTCGGCCGCCGGCGAGCGCCATGAGGTCGGTGACCAGTTCACCGTCGCCGGCGACGTTTTCGGGGACGGCCATCATCGCTTCGCGCAGGCGGTCAAGCGCGGCGGCGTGCTCCGGGCCCTGCCCGATCGGGGCAGCGTGCGGCGCGGCGAGGGTCGCCCACGAGCGGGCGAACGCGGCCACCGGGGCGGCGAAGGTCGGCAGGGAGCAGCCGTCGGTGCCCAGGACGATGCTCTCTTCGGGCACGCGCAGCACCTCGGCCATGACAGCGAGGATGCGCCGTTGGAGCGGGTGAGCGGGGTCGAGGTAGGACTCGATCGGCCACCCTTCCTGCACGCAGACCGAGAGCATTCCGGCGTGCTTGCCGGAGCAGTCGCAGTGCAGCGGCGACGTCTCGCGCAGGCCGGCGGCGACGCGCGGCCCCTCGTCCCGGTTGTAGGGGACGACGCAGCCGCACTGGAGCGCGTCCACGCCCAGCCCGGCCTTGCCCAGCATCGCCAGCACCTCCTGCTGGTGCCGGACCTGCCCGGAGTGCGAGGCGCAGCACAGCGCGAGGTCGCCCGGGGTGAAGCCGAAGCGGTCGGCCGCGCCGCTTTCCACCACCGGGATCGCCTGGAACGGTTTGGCCGACGAACGGTAGAAGACGACCCGCTCCGGGTCGCCCGCGCTGGCGACGATCTCCCCCGACACGTCGGCGACCACCACGATCCCGTGGTGCACGCTTTCGACGATGCCGCCGCGCGTCGTTTCGGCGATGACCGTGGGCACGGAATCCTCCAATCGAGTGCCGAGTGCCGAGTGCCGAGAATGGGCGTCCGCCGCTGTATCGGGCGGCGTCCTGCGTGCCGATCGGCCGACGTGCCGACTCGGCGCCCGGTGCCCGGTGCCCGGCGCTTACGTCTCGATGATGGTCGTTTCGGCGAAGTGCGGGGTGGGGAAGGCGATGAAGACGTGCATCTCGCCTTCGTCGCAGCGGAAGCCGTGGACGATGCCGGCGGGGATGTGGAGCGTAATGCCGGGACCGATCGCGACGGACACGCCGTCGATGGTGGCCTCGCCGAGGCCGGATCGGAACGTGAGGGTCTCCTCTACCGGATGGGTGTGCAGCAACACCCGGTCGCCCGGTTGCAGCCATTGTTCGCCGATGAAGAGCGCCCGCGCGCCATCGCCGGCCGTGACCAGGTGACGGGTCGGCAACCCGCTCGGCGACGAAACGATCGGGACTTCGGCGTGCACGATGCGGCGTCCCCGGCCGGCGGGGATCTCGGGCGAGTCGGTCATGGCGGGATCATACCGTGACGCCGAGTGCCGGGTGCAGAGTCGGCAAGTCGGCAAGTCGGCGGATCGGAAAGCACGAACGGTGCGCCGCCGAGCGGGCCTGCCATTCTCGGCACTCGGCACTCGGCACTCCGGGAACCGTTGGGCCGCGCCGAGCGTCAAGAGGGCACCGGCGCAGCCCGTGCGGGTCGCCGTGGCCGCTTCCCGCCCGCGAGGGTCGTTGGCGGAGGTGGCGCCATCGGCGCCGGCCGGGACCGGCAACGGAGGAGCCCAGATGAACCGCAAGCACTTCCTCGCGTCCGCCGCCGCCGCCGCGCTCGCCGGCGGCATTGCCCGGGACGCCGCCGAGGCGTCCGGAACCGGGGTCGCCCCAGCCGCACCGGTGACCTACCCGGGGGAGGCGCGCATCGCCGCGCTCGAACTGGCGGTCTACGACCTGATCACCGCCGTCAACACGATGAGCGCGCAACTTGCCAAATACGCGCCGACGATCAACACCGCCATCGAGGACAACGACGTCGTCCACCAGGTCCAGTCGGCCTCGAACCGGCAGCAGATCGTCACCGCCGGCGGCTGGGTCGTCGCCGACGGGCAGGTGATCGACCAGACACAGTGCGCCGGCTGATTCGCGCCTGAACCCGGCCGGGAGCGCCCGTCCACGGTGCGTGGACGGGCGCCGCCGCGCCCGCCGGTCGGGCAATCGCACCCGAGGGGTCCCGCCGGGGCCGCAACCTGCGGTACACTCCGGCGGGTTTTCCGCCGGGCTCGTGTCCGGTTGTCTCGATGCGTGCGGGAGGGCAGTCGGGATGGGCAAGCGTGGCCACCGCGCCGGGTCCGGGAGGATGGCCGGGTAATGGAGCGGTACCTGTACCTGATCCCGCTGCTGCCGTTGCTGGCGTTCGTCGTCAATATCCTGTTGGGCCGGTCGATCATCCGCGAGAAGGCGGCATGGATCGCCGCGCCGGCGGTGTTCGCCTCCTGGGTGTTGTCGCTGCTGGTGCTGTTCGAGATCAACGGCACCGGGCACGCCATCTCGCAGCACCTCTTCCGCTGGATTCCGGCGGGCGACTTCGTCGTCGATGTCAACCTCTACGCCGACCAACTCACCGCCATCATGCTGGTGGTGGTGACGACCGTCGGCTTCCTCGTCCACGTCTACTCCGCCGGCTACATGCACGGCGACGGCGGCTACTACCGGTTCTTCTCGTACCTGCCGCTGTTCGTCTTCAGCATGTTGATGCTGGTGCTGGCGGACAACTATCTGGTCCTGTTCGTCTTCTGGGAAGCGGTCGGCCTCTGCTCTTACCTGCTGATCGGCTTCTGGTTCAAGCGGCGCTCGGCGTCGGACGCGGCGAAGAAGGCGTTCATTGTCAACCGAGTCGGCGACCTCGGCTTCGGCCTCGGCGTCATGTGGATCTTCGCCGTCTTCGGCACCCTGAACTTCCAGGAGGTCTTCGCCAACGTCGATGGCGTGGCGGTCGGCACGCTGACCGGGATCGCGATCCTGTTGTTCATCGGCGCCTGCGGCAAGAGCGCCCAGTTCCCGCTGCACGTCTGGCTGCCGGACGCGATGGAAGGCCCGACCCCGGTGTCGGCGCTGATCCACGCGGCGACGATGGTCACCGCCGGCATCTACATGGTGGCCCGCTCGCAGCCGATCTTCGAACTCGCGCCGACCGCGCTGTTCATCGTCACCGTGATCGGGGCGTTCACGGCCTTCATGGCGGCGACCATCGGCATGGTCCAGAACGACATCAAGCGGGTGGTCGCCTACTCGACGCTCTCGCAACTCGGGTACATGGCGCTGGCGCTGGGCGTCGGCGCGTGGGTCGGCGCGATCTTCCACCTGATGACCCACGCCTTCTTCAAGGGTCTGCTCTTCCTCGGCTCCGGCTCCGTGATCCACGGGATGCACGAGGAGCAGGACATCCGCAAGATGGGCGGCCTCGCGAAGGCGATGCCGATCACGACCTGGACGTTCGTCATCGCCTCGCTGGCGAACGCCGGCGTGGTCCCCTTCGCCGGGTTCTGGAGCAAGGACGAGATCATCCTTTCGGCGTGGGTGAGCGAGCACCAGCCGATCGGCATGATCGCCTCGGTCGTCGCCCTCATCGCCGCGTTCTTCACCGGCCTCTACATGTTCCGGCTGGTGTTCCTCGTCTTCTTCGGGCCGAAGCGGTACGACGAGACGAAGGTCCACCCGCACGAATCGCCGCCGTCGATGACGGTGCCGCTGGTGGTGCTGGCGGTGCCCTCGGTCGCCATCGGCCTGCTGGTGGGCTGGCCGCCGGAAGACGGCAAGTTCCACCACTTCCTGGCGCCGGTCTTCTCGCACGGCGCTGACGCCGAGCACGCCGACGCCGGCCACGCGCCGGAAGCCGCCTCGCTCTACATGTTGCAGGACGAACCGGCGGGCAGCGAAGAACCGGCCGGGGAGCAGGAAGCCGAGGGCGCCGGTACGGCGGCCGACCACGGTTCCGGCGAGGAAGAGCACCACGTCACCACCGCCCAGAAGTGGACCTTCGCCATCATCTCCACCATCGTGGCGCTGGCCGGCATCGCCGTCGCGGCCATGAACTACCGCAACGTGCGGACCGAAGAGGAAGTCGTGGCGATCGACCGCCGGCTCTCGCTCGGGACGTACGACCTGCTGTTCAACAAGTGGTGGTGGGACGAGATCTATGACGCGGTGTTCGTGCGCCCACTGAAGAACTTCTCGAACTGGCTGTGGCGGGTGGTGGACGAAGGGATCATCGACGCCTTCGTCAACGGCATCGCCTTCGGCATCGGGGCGGTCAGCCAGCGGTTGCGCCACGTCCAGACCGGCCTCGTGGCCAACTACGCGCTGGCGATCGCGCTGGGCATGGTGCTGCTGGTCGGCATCTACATCGGGTTCTTCTCGAACCTGTTCGGACGATGACGAGGCGACAGGCGACGGGCGTCAAGCGACAGGGGGTGCGACGCGCGACAACCGCGGCGGGTGGGACGTTCTGTCGCCTGTCGCCTGTCGCCTGTCGTCTCGGCTGCGGGGGAGCACGGTGAACGGATTTCCGATCCTGAGCGCGATGGCGTACCTGCCGCTGCTCGGCGCGCTGCTGATCTTCTTCGTGCCGAAGGCGGGGCCGGGGTTCGCCCGAACGGTCGCGGTGGCTGCCGCCATCGGCTCGCTGCTGCTGTCGATCGTGATGCTGCTCGGCTTCGACCGCAACGCGCCGTTCGAGGCCGGGTCGGTCGTGCCGTTCCAGGAAAAGATCGAGTGGTCCTCGGGCCTCGGCGTCTCCTACTTCATGGGCGTCGATGGCATCGCGGTGCCGCTGATCGTGCTGACGACCGCGCTGACGCTGATCGCGATCATCTGGTCGTGGGACACCGTCCGCACCCGGCAGCGTGAGTACTACATCGCCATCCTGCTGCTGGAAACGGGGATGCTCGGCGTCTTCATGGCGCTGGACCTGTTCCTCTTCTACATCTTCTGGGAGTTGATGCTGATCCCGATGGCGCTCCTCATCGGCATCTGGGGCAGTTCCAACCGCGTGTACGCGGCGGTCAAGTTCTTCCTCTACACGCTGTTCGGCTCGCTGCTGATGCTGGTCGGCATCGTGGCGACCTACCAGGCCTACTTCAACGAAACCGGCGTCCGCACCCTCAACGTCCTCGAACTCCAGCAGGGCGGCTACGGCGCAACGTTCCAGTTCTGGGTGTTCGCCGCCTTCTTCATCGCGTTCGCGGTGAAGGTGCCGATGTTCCCGTTCCACACCTGGTTGCCGGACGCCCACGTCGAAGCGCCCACCGCGGCATCGGTGATCCTGGCGGCCGTTATGCTGAAGATGGGCGGCTACGGCCTGCTACGGTTCAACCTGCCGATGTACGAGGAAGGCACCCGCGCCTGGGCGCCGATCGTCATCGGCCTGTCGGTGATCGGCATCCTGTACGGCGCGTTCGTCGCGCTCGTGCAGCCCGACATGAAGAAACTGATCGCCTACTCGTCCGTGTCCCACATGGGCTTCGTCACCCTCGGCATCTTCATCTTCAACATGCAGGGGATGGACGGCGCCATGATGGTGATGCTGGCGCACGGCTTCAACACCGGCGCGCTCTTCCTCCTCGTCGGCGTCATCTACGAGCGGGCCCACACCCGGCAGATCTCGGCGTTCGGCGGTCTGGCCACCAAGATGCCGATCTATTCGGCTTTCTTCGTCCTGTTCATGTTCGCCTCGATCGGGTTGCCGGGCATGTCCGGGTTCGTCGGGGAGTTCCTCGTCGCCCTCGGCACCTGGCGCTTCAACCCGGTGCTGGCCTTCTTCACGTTCGCGGTGGTCATTTTCGCCGCCTGGTACATGATGTGGATGGTCCAGCGGGTCATCTTCGGCCGGTCGAAGGACGAACTGCCCGACCCGCACGACAACGCCCTGACCGCCGAGGAGCGGGCGATGCTGGCAGCCGCTGGCGGTGGCCACGGTCACGGCCATGACACCGGCCACGGGCAAGGTCACGCGATGCCGCTGCCGGTCTCCGGCGGCAGCCACGCGGCCGACGGCGACAACGTCGGCCGCGACGCCACCGCGCCGGACCTGCACGCCGACCTTTCGAACGACCCCGAGCACGACGAGCACCAGGGCGTGATCTGGCCGGACCTGACCAAGAAGGAGATGATCACGCTCCTGCCGCTGGCCATCGCCACGATCGTCTTCGGCATCTTCCCGGGCCCGGTCCTCGAGATCGCGGAGCCGGCCTTCCAGCGCATCCTGGACATGTATCCGTAGCATTCGGGTCCGGGCGAACACCGGGTTGGGGACGGGGGATCGTTCATGCTCATCGAACCGGATCTGCTATCCACCATCGGGGGTCCGGACTGGATCCTGATGCTGCCGCAACTGATCGTGACCGGGCTGGCGCTGCTGCTCCTCTACGGGGACGCCTTCCTGCCGCGCGAGAAGCACTTCGTCTGGCTGACGACGCTCTCCATCGTCGGTTACGCACTGGCGATGGGCGCGCTGTGGTTCCAGGACGGCCGCAACGACCAGACCTTCGCCGGGTTGTTCCGGGCAGACGGGCTCGGCGTCTTCATGACGCTGGTGATCCTGCTGGCGTCGTTGCTGACGGTGCTGGTGTCGGCGTCCTACGTCGATCGGCTCGAAGGCCGGATGCCGCTCGGCGAGTTCTACGTGCTGCTCGCCTTCTCCACGCTCGGGGCCACGCTGGTCGCCGCCTCGGGCGACCTCATCCTGATTTTCGTCGGCATCGAATTGTCGTCGCTTTCCACCTACGTGCTGACCGCCTTCGCGAAGCGCCGCGCCACCGCAGTCGAAGGCGCGATGAAGTACTTCCTGCTCGGCATCTTCGCCTCGGCCATCCTGCTCTACGGCATGGCCTGGACCTACGGCGCGACCGGCACCACCAACCTCGACTTCATCGCCGACGCGCTGGCCAGCGGCACCGCCGAAGTCGGCCTCCGCGAGCCGTCGCTGCTGTTCGCGTTGCTGCTGCTGATCGTCGGGCTCGGCTTCAAGATGGCCGCCGTGCCGTTCCACTTCTGGACGCCGGACGCCTACGACGGCGCGGCGACGCCGGTGACCGGGTGGATGTCGGTGGTGCCGAAGGCGGCCGCGTTCGTGGCGACCATCCGCATCCTCGTGCAGGCGCTCGGGCCGCTGAGGGAAGACTGGCTGAACCTGATCGCGGTGCTGGCGCTGATCACGATGGCGTTCGGCAACATCGTGGCCATTTCGCAGCGCAACGTGAAGCGCATGCTGGCCTACTCCTCCATCGCCCATACCGGTTACGCGATGGTCGGCCTCGCCGCCTACCGCGCCGAGAGCGGGTTCGAATCCGGCGGCAGCGGCGACCAGGGGATCTCGGCGCTGCTGTTCTACATGTTCGCCTACGCGATCATGAACATCGGCGCGTTCGCGGTCATCGCCTGGTTGCAGCACCGCGGCCGGGGCATGACGCTGGACGACTTCTCCGGCCTCGCCAGTACGCAGCCGCTGGCGGCGGCGGCGATGACGGTGTTCATGATCTCGCTGATGGGCATCCCGCCGACGATCGGCTTCTACGCCAAGTACCGGGTGATCCTGGCGGCGATCGAGTCCGGCACGATCGGGCTGTGGCTGGCGATCGGGATCGTGGTGCTGTCGGCGGTGAGCGCGTTCTACTACCTGCGCCTGGTCGCGGTGATGTACTTCAACGAGCCGACGACCACGCCGCGCACAACCAGCACGCCGCTGCTCAACTTCGGCATCGGCGGCATGGCGATCGCGACCATCCTCGGCGGCCTCATCTTCGCCGGTCCGATCTTCGAACTGGCCGAACGCTGGTACAGGGCCCTGACCGTGATGGCGCAGGCCGCCGGGCTGGGGTTCTGGGGATAGCCAAGGGGTTCAACGCGGCAAGGGGCGACGGGCCTTCCCACCGAATGGGAAGGCCCGACTTCTTGTCCGTGAACCGATCCAGTGGGTTGACGTGCGCCAGGATTACCCGTCTCCGTCACGTCCGTTCGGCAATCTCGTCGTCGATTGCATCGATGATCTCAGAGGCGATAGGGACGGCGATCGATGCCGTCCGCGCGGGCCGAGTCATCGTCGCGGTATCGTAGTCGGCAGCCTTGCGGAGCCGCCGGAGACGGTCAAGGGATTCCACGATAGTTTCGTCGTCTCGCCCCAAGATGTCGGCGAGTTGCTTATGCCCCGAGGAGCCGCGCGAGAGCGTGCTGCCGACGGATTCGAGGTATCTCCGACCAGCGTGGTAGTCGGCATAGGAGGCGCGGCCAACAACCGTGCGAGCAGCAGCCTCGTCGCTGCTGATTGGGAGCATACCGCCTGCCAGCCTCAGAACTCGCGGCCGTCGAACACGACAAACGGGTTCGATCGTCACGCGCAAAGGCAGGTCTGTCCTGCCTCGCGCCGGCAACCACCACTCGCGGTCGAAGCGGTTGAGCGTCGCCAGCGCCGTTTTCGGATCGAGCCCCGTGCGGACGACGACGAAAAGCACCGGTTCTTGCGCGTCCTCGGGGTCGATCTCGACGCCGAGCACGATGGGGTCCCCCGGGAAGTAGGCGGGCAGCCGGTCGGCGGCCTCCCGCGCCAACCTCGGAGCTCCGGGGTGCCGCCGGAGGAACGTGGACAATTCCTCCGGATTGCGGAGCGTGAGCATCGATGCCGTCAACGGATCACGACGATCGATTGCGGCGTCTATGGGCGATGCCTCCTCCGGTCATCCGGTTCGTGCCGCTTGCGTGTACTCATGATATCGCGCCGGGATGGATGAGCATCCGGGTGGAGTCAGGCAGCCAAAGACCGCGGATCAACGGCTCCGTTCCGAGGCTATGTGCGGTCCGGCCGATAGGCAGTTCGGCGCTGCACGAATCGCCGCGAGGTTGCGACCGGAGCGGATGCGGGACGGTTGATGCCACCTGCAACCGTTTCCGTGGCAGCCTCCGTGCCATAATAGGCAGGCAACCGGGGTGCTTCGCGCCCCGGGCGGCGGCACGCCCCCCGAACGGGCGGCGCCGTCCGACGATCCGAAACCCGCGCGGTGGCGTGCGGGACAAAGGGACGGGCATGAGCGATCTGCGCGCGTTCTACGGGCCGAACGCGGGATACGTCCTCGACCTCTACGACCGCTACGTCGCCGACCCCGAGTCGGTCGATCCCGAAACCCGGGCGTACTTCGCGACGTTCGATCCCGGCGCGGTCGCCAGCACGACGACGACCGCCGCGGCCGCTCCGGCCGCGGCTGCCTTCAGCGTTTCCGCCGTGGTCGGCGCGGCCGGGCTGACCCAGGCGATCCGGGAGTTCGGCCACCTCGCGGTGCAACTCGACCCGCTTGGCGGCACGCCGCCGGGCGCGCCGGAACTGGACCCCGGCTTCCACGGGATCACTGACGCAGACCTCGCCGCGCTGCCGGCCACGGCCGTGCCGAGCCCGCTCGCCAGGGGCGCCGCGAACGCCGCCGAGGCCATCGCGCGGCTGTGCGAGGTCTACACCACCGGCATCGGCTACGACATCGACCAGGTGCAGGTCGCCGAAGAGCGGGCCTGGATGCTCGACGCGATCGAGAACGGGACCTACACCCGCCAGCTCGACGACGTGCGCAAGCGCCGCCTGCTTTCCCGCCTCACCGAGGTCGAGGGGTTCGAGAAGTTCCTCCACCAGACCTACCTCGGGCAGAAGCGCTTCTCGGTCGAGGGCACCGACACCCTCATCCCGATGCTCGACGAGATCATCCGCGAAGGCGCCACCTCTGGCGTGCGCGAGGTCGTCATCGGGATGGCCCACCGCGGCCGCCTCAACGTGCTGACCCACGTCCTCGGCAAGCCCTACGCCGCCATCCTCGCCGCCTTCGAGGGCAGCAAGGGCAAGGCGTTCGCCGCCGACAAGGACGACGAGATCTCGGGCGACGTCAAGTACCACCTCGGGGCGCGGCTGGCCCGCACGGCGGACGGCGAGACCGTCGAGGTGCCGCTCGTGCTGGCCCCGAACCCGAGCCACCTCGAGTTCGTCAACCCCGTCGTCGAAGGCATGGCCCGCGCTTCGCAGGACGACCGCAGCCAGCCGGGCGCGCCGACGTGGGACCCGCTGGGCAGCATGGCCATCCTGCTGCACGGCGACGCCGCGTTCCCGGGTCAGGGCATCGTCGCCGAGACGCTGAACCTCTCCGGGCTCAAGGGGTACACCACCGGCGGCACGATCCACGTCATCGTCAACAACCAGATCGGCTTCACCACCGACTACCAGGATTCCCGCTCGACGCTGTACGCCGGCGACCTCGCCAAGGGCTTCGAGATCCCGGTCGTCCACGTGAATGCCGACGATCCGGCGGCCTGCCTAACCGCGGCCAACCTGGCCATCGCCTACCGCAAGCGGTTCGGCAAGGACTTCCTGATCGACCTCGTCGGCTACCGGCGCTGGGGCCACAACGAGGGCGACGAGCCGAACTTCACCCAGCCGCGCATGTACGCGACGATCACCAGGCATCCGACCGCTCGCCAACTCTGGGGCGAGAAGCTGGTCGCCGAGGGAATCGTCAAGCCGGGCGAACCGGAGGCGATGCTCCAGGGCGTGCTCGACAACCTCGCCGCGATCCGGCGCTCGCTGGGCGACGAGACCGGGCACGGGGTCGATCCCGAGCCCATTTGGCAGCGCGGCCCGCGGCCGGAGGTCGATACCGCCGTCCCGCTGGAAACGCTCGTCCGCTACCACGACGGGATCCACGCGCTGCCGGAGGGGTTCAAGCCGAACGCCAAGTTGCTGCGTCAGTGGGAGCGGCGGCAAGGCATCTCCTCCCAGCCCGACGGCAAGGTGGACTGGGCGCACGCCGAGACGCTGGCCTTCGCCTCGATCCTCGCCGACGGCACGCCGATCCGGCTGACCGGGCAGGACGCCGAGCGCGGCACCTTCTCCCAGCGCCACCTCGTGCTGCATGACGGCACGAGCGGCCAGCGCTGGACGCCGCTGCAAAACCTGCCGGACGCGAAGGCGTCGTTCGCGGTTTACAACAGCCCGCTGTCCGAGGCCGCCGCGGTGGGGTTCGAGTACGGGTACTCCGTGCACGCGCCGGACGCGCTGGTGCTGTGGGAAGCGCAGTTCGGCGACTTCGCCAACGGCGGGCAGGTGCTGATCGACCAATTCATCGCCGCCGCCCGCGCCAAGTGGCAGCAGGAACCGGGGCTCGTCCTCCTTCTGCCGCACGGCTACGAGGGGCAGGGACCGGAGCACTCGTCGGCCCGGCTGGAGCGCTTCCTCCAACTGGCCGCCGAAGGCAACATGCGGGTCTGTAACTGCACGACCGCCGCCCAGTACTACCATCTGCTGCGCCGGCAAGCGCTGCTGCGCGACATCCGCCGCCCGCTGGTGGTAATGACCCCGAAGAGCCTGCTGCGCCACCCGATGGCGGCCTCGCCGCTGGCCGACCTCGCCAACGGGACGTTCGAGCCGGTGATGGACGACCCGCTGCGGGCGGAGGATGCCGACGCCGTCACCCGGTTGCTGCTTTGCTCCGGCAAGATCGTCGTCGAGCTGGAGGCCGCCGAATTGCGCGCGGCGTCGCCCGAGATCGCGATCGCCCGGGTCGAGCAGTTGACCCCGTTCCAGACGAACCCGTTGCGGGCGGTGATCGAGCGCTACCCGAACCTCACCGAGGTCGTGTGGGTGCAGGAAGAGCCGCGCAACATGGGCGCTTGGAGTTACATGGAGCCCCGCCTGCGGGCCTTGCTGGCCGAGATGGGCCGCGACCTGCCGGTCCGCTACGTTGGCCGGCGCGAGCGGGCCAGCCCGGCCGAGGGCTTCGCCGAATGGCACGCCGCCGAGCACGTCCGCATCGTCGGCGAGGCGTTCGCGGGCGCGGCCTCGCTGGCCCCGGCCGGCGCGAACGGCCACGGCGGCAACGGCCACGGCGCGGCCATCGGCCGCGCCGCCAAGGAACCGGCGCGGGCATCCGACTAGAACCTTCGAAGTGCCGAGCGCCGAGTGCCGAGAAGACGGCGCCCGGGCTCGGCACTCGGTACTCGGCACTCGGCACTTCGCGGTTTGGGAGACGTTGATGGCGGTCGAGATTCGCGTGCCACCGCTGGGCGAGTCGCTCGTCGATGCGGTGGTCGGGCAGTGGATGAAGCAGCCGGGCGAGGAAGTCAGCCGCGGCGAAACGGTCGTGCTCCTCGAAACCGACAAGGTCAACCTCGACGTCACCGCCGAGGAAGACGGCGTGCTTTCCCGCATCGACAAGCAGGAAGGCGAGGTCGTCACCGTCGGCGAAGTGCTCGGCCTCGTCGGCGCGGGCAACGGCGCGAGCGCCGAGGCCGGAGCCGCCAACGGGTCTGCCGCGGTCGTGCCGGCCGCTCCTGCGGCCGAACCGGTCGCGGCTGCGACGGCGGCGCCTTCTGCCCCTGCCCCTGCTCCCGCCGCGGACGCCGACGGCGCCGGCCGGGCCGCACCCGCCGTGCGCCGATTGGCCGAAGAGCACCACATCGATCTTGGATCCCTCGCCGGCACCGGTCCCGGTGGCCGTGTCACCCGCGAGGACGTGCTGCTGGCCGCCGCGCGCCAGGGCTCGCTGGGTCCGGCGACGCCCGCGGTTTCGCCGCCACCCGCCGCGCCGGCGGTCGCTCCGGCCGCGGTCGCCGCGCCTCGGGCTGCTGCCCCGGCTGCGCCTGCCGCACCGCAGCCGGCCCCGGCCGTTGATGGCCGCGAAGAGCGCGTTCGGCTCAGCCGGCGGCGGCAGACAATCGCCGCGCGGCTGGTCGAGGCGCAGCAGACCGCCGCGATGCTGACGACCTTCAACGAGGTCGATATGAGCGCGGTGATGGCCCTGCGTGCCCGCCGCAAGGAGTCGTTCAAGGAGAAGCACGGGGTCGGCCTCGGCTTCATGAGCTTCTTCACCAAGGCGTCGGTCGGCGCGCTCAAGGCCTTCCCCGAGGTCAACGCCGAGTTGCAGGGCGACGAGTTGGTGCTGAAGAAGCACTACGACATCGGCATCGCGGTCGGCCTCGACGAGGGGCTGGTCGTGCCGGTGGTGCGCGACGCCGACCGCAAGACCTTCGCCGAGATCGAGCGCGAGATCGTGGACCTGGCGACCCGGGCGCGCGAGAACAAGCTGACGCTGGCCGAGTTGCAGGGCGGGACGTTCTCCATCACTAACGGCGGCATTTACGGCTCGCTGATGTCCACCCCGATCCTCAACGCGCCGCAGGTCGGCATCCTCGGGATGCACGCGATCAAGGAGCGGCCGGTCGTCGTCGGCGGCGAGATCGTCGCCCGCCCGATGATGTACATCGCGCTCTCCTACGACCACCGGGTGGTGGACGGCAAGGGCGCGGTGCAGTTCCTGGTCCGCATCAAGGAACTGATCGAGGACCCGGAGACGCTGCTGCTCGAAGGGTAGACGCGCGCCAGAACAGTGCAAGCGGGGCCGGGCGGGTGCGTCATCCGCCCGGCCCCGTCTGGTTTCCGGCGCGGTGCGAGCCCCGGCGAATGGCGCGGTTCGGTGCGGAACCGCGCGTTTCCGCTACCCTAGCGCCTGACGCGCCGCGTCGCGCCGAGGGGAGCGGATGGAACTGCTGATCGTTTTCGTCCTCGTGCTCATCAACGGGGTACTGGCCGCCTCCGAGCTGTCCATCGTCTCGGCCCGCAAGGCGCGGTTGCAGCCGCGGGCGGACGAGGGCGACGCCGGGGCGCGCACCGCGCTGGCGCTGGCGGCCGAGCCGGACCGGTTCCTGTCCACCGTGCAGATCGGCATCACCCTTATCGGCATCGTCGCCGGCGCGTTCGGCGGCGCGGCGCTGACGGTGCCGGTGGCCGAATGGTTGCGCCGGGTGCCGCCGCTCGCGCCGTACGCCACCGCCGTCGCCGGATTTCTCGTCGTCGGGCTCATCACCTACCTGTCGCTGCTGATCGGCGAACTGGTGCCGAAGCGGCTGGCGCTGCAGAACCCCGAGGGCATCGCCATTCGCGTGGCCCGCCCGATGGCGATGCTGTCCCGTATCGCCGCCCCAATCGTGGCTTTCCTGGCGTTCACCTCCGACCTCGTGCTGCGCCTGATCGGTGCGCGGGCCAGCGACGAGCCGCCCGTCACCGAGGAGGAGGTCGAACTGTTGTTGCAGGAGGGTGCGCGGCACGGCGTCTTCGCCGAGGCCGAACGGGTCGTCGTGCAGGGCGTCTTCGACCTCGGCGACCGCAACACCGGGGAACTGATGACCCCGCGTCGCAAGATGGTGGTGCTCGACCTCTCCCAGCCGGACGAGGAGAACCGCCGCCGCATCCTCGAAGCGCCGCACACGACCTTCCCGGTCATCGACGGCTCGCCGGACAACGTGGTCGGCCTCGTCTCGGTCAAGGCGCTGTGGGGCAAGGACGATCCGAGCGTGCCGCTCGACCTCGCCGGCTCGATGATCGCGCCGATGTTCGTGCCGGAGAGCGCGCCGGTGCTGCGGGTGCTGGAGCAGTTCCGGCGGGCCGGCACCCACCTCGCGCTGGTGGTCGATGAGTACGGCGGGGTCGAGGGCCTGCTGACGATGCAGGACGTGCTCGACGCCATCGCCGGGGACCTCGACGCGCCGGACGAGGCCCACGACGGCCGCGCCGTTCGCCGCGCCGACGGCTCGTGGCTGCTTGACGGCAGCCTACCCGCCCACGAGGTGCGCGAACTGCTGGAGATTGGCGATTTGCCGGGCGAGGAGGACGGGGAGTTCGAAACCCTCGGCGGGTTCATCATGGCCTCGCTCGGCCACGTCCCGTCGGTGGGGGAGATCGCCGAGGCCGGCGGCTGGCGCTTCGAGGTCGCCGACATGGACGGCAACAGGGTCGATCGCGTGCTGGCGGCGCAGGGGGCTGAGATTCAGGCCACCGACATCTGATTCTCGCCGGCGGCAGCCTAGAGTCCAAGGAGGATGCGCAACCGATCCTCGATCAGCACCATGGACTCGTCGGGAAGCTGCCCACGGTAGAAGCGCAGTCGCTCGCGGGAAACGACCCGCACCATCTCGCATAGCGCGAACGACTGCCGGCGGAGTCCGCCGACGCCACGTTGAACGGGGACGTGGAATGGGAGTCCCCGTTTTCGACTCGAAAACGGCACGACGATGGCCAGTTCTGACGGACCGAGGTTGACGCCGTCGATCGAAACGACGACCGCCGGCCGGTTTCCTCCCTGCTCGTGGCCAAGCACCGGGTCGACGTCCGTTTGCCAAACATCGCCGCGCTTCGGCAGGCGATCACCAGTCATTGTCCGGCTCCGCTGGGAGACCGTCCGCCACCGCGCCTTCGAACAGTGCGACTTCGGCACGGTAGTCCGCCCAAGCCTCGGGATCTTCCCTGAGGGCAGCCCAGGCGGCGTTCGCCCGATCGACGATCCGTTGCCGGCGGGCGGCTTCGACGAGCCGGTCGAGCGCTTCGGTGAGTGATAGGCCTTCATCCTCGGCAAGCTCTTTAAGGTGTTCGTGGGTCTCGGGCCTGATTCGCACCGTCGTCGTTGGCATCAGAATCTCCTTTCGCCGACGGGGCGGTTGCCTCCCTGCTCGTGTCCGACAACCGGGTCGAGAGCGACTTGCAAGATCTCACCGCGACTTGGCCGCCGGTCGCTCACCATTCGCCCTCCGGTTCGTCGGGCAGCCCGTCGGCAAGCGTCGTATCCCAGAGGGCCATTTCGGATTTCCACTCGGCCCACGATTCGGGATCGGCGCGCATAGCGGCGTACGACGCGTTGGCAGCTTCCCACATACGGCGACGGCGCTCTTGCTTGACCAGGCGAGCGATCGTATCGGTGAGCGACGTACCGTCGTCCTTCGCCAGCTCCTTGAGCCGCTCGAGGGTTTCCGGCTTGATCCGTACAGTGGTTGTCGTCACCGCGACATCCTCACCGGTAGGCATACGCTGCGCTACATAATTGTAGATGCCAGGGATACGAACAAGATCGTAGAGCCGTTCACGTTGGGCGACATGGTGTTTCCAGAGGGCGGTTTCCCTTTGCTCGCCAATCGGTGCGAACCTCCCCGATATCGGGTTGGGAACGTCGTGTGCCGATCGCGGTTAACTCGCCAAGCCAGCCAGCCCGTTGCCGACTGCTACCGCGCCGGTGGCGACGAGGATCAGCAGCGTGAGCCGCCGGAAGTGCGCGCCGGGCACCCGCCGCGACAGCAGCCGGCCGAGCAGCACGCCGCCAACCGCCGGTGCGACCAGCAGCGCCACGAACCGCAGCATCGGCGCGGTGGCGACGCCGCCGGCCAGCAGCATCGCGATGCCGACCACGTTGATCGCGGCGAAGTAGGCGGCGAGTGTTCCCCGGAACGGCTGCGTGCCGTAGCCGCGGGCGTTGAACAGCAGCACGACCGGTGGCCCGGCCATCCCGTTGGCGGTCGAGAGCACGCCGGACGCGAACCCCGCCACGACTGTCGCGCCGTTGCCTTCGGGTCGGCCCGGCGTCCACCCGGCCAGCAGCACGAGGGCGAACCCGGCGACCAGCAGCCCGCTCAGGATCGACAGCAGTGGTCCCGGCGTGCGCGCCAGCACGAGCACCCCGAGGGCGGCGCCGACCGCGGCCGGCAGGATCAGCGCGCGCACGGTCGGCCAGTGGACGTGCCGCCGCGCGTCGTAGAGCACGACCGCGCCGGTAACCATCGGCAGCAGTTTGACCGCCAGCACGGCCGGCGCCGGGTCCAGCAGCAGCAGCAAGGGCGGCAGCGCCACCAGCGCGAACCCGAAGCCGGTCAACCCCGAGACCGTCCCCGCGAAGGCGACCACCAGCGCCGCCCCGATCGCCGCTCCTTCCAGCACCCCGCCCCCCATTGCCTTGCCCACACCGAGAAGGAGAATAGGCGTTTGGTTCGCGGGCGTCTTCGGCTCGGGCGTGATCGCCAAGATGCCTGCCGTTCCGCCGCTTCCGGACTTGGCGCCTTGGTGCGGGATTCCGTTCGTCGTTAGTCGGGGCCCCCCCGCCGAACCC
>JAFAEX010000068.1 GCA_023423795.1 Chloroflexota bacterium
GAAGGTCGCGGGTTCGAATCCCGTCTTCCGCTCCAGATGAGAGAACGGCCCGGGTCAGCCCCGGGCCGTTTTTCGTGGCTTCGACTATCCTCTCGGAGCCGTTCGCGGGCGTGGCGGAACGGCAGACGCCGCGGTCTTAAAAACCGCTGGGGGGCGACCCTCGTGCGGGTTCGAGTCCCGCCGCCCGCACCAATTCGAAACCGTGTGAAATGAACGATCGCCGGCCGCCGCCGGTTTCCCAGCGGCGGCCGGCGGCATGTTCCCGCCGTCTTGCCGATCGCTTCTCATCCGACGTGCGGGGTATGGCGGAGGCGCGGCATCGAACCCTTCCGATCCGTTACGAAGTCCGCCGCAGCCGGTAGAAGTCGAACGTGCCGATGTAAATCGGGTTGAAGATGAAGTTGGTGATGTCCTTGCGCAGGACCGTCGTCCACTGCGGCTGCATGTAGTAGACCGCCGCCGGATCGTCCATCGACAGGATGCGCTGCGCGTCGGAGAGGGCGCTCATGTACGTCTCGTCGTCCGCGGCGTCGCGCGCGGT
The DNA here is from genome assembly GCA_023423795.1 of Chloroflexota bacterium. Lineage (GTDB taxonomy): Bacteria > Chloroflexota > Chloroflexia > Thermomicrobiales > UBA6265 > CADCWF01. The sequence goes on from JAFAEX010000068.1 coordinate 542, forward strand.
CTCCAGGTCCTCGTCCACCTGCTCGTTGCAGTAGAAGCCGGCGTTCGCGCCCTTCGAACCCCAGGAATCGCAGGCAACCTGCGCGTAAAGGTGGTTGTAGGCGTCGTTGTAGTCGGGCCACCAGAAGGCGGCCTGCACGCCGGGCCGTTCCTCGGCCGGCACGTCGCTGAAGAACATGCCGGACGAGGCGAGGTAATCGACCGTCTCGATCTCGAGGTCGATGCCGATCTCGGCGAGGTTGGCCTGGAAGAGTTGCGTGACCGCCTTGATGTTCTCGTCGCCGCTTTCCTGCATCAGGGTGATGGTCGTGCCTTCGCCCAGACCCGCCTCGGCGAAGAGGTCCTTCGCCCGCTCGAGGTCGGTGTCGAAGACCGGCGTCTCGGGATCGAACCCGCGGCAGACATCCGCGACCGGACCGATGGCCCGCTTGCCGTAGCCTTTGTAAACGCCCTCGATAACCTCGTCGTAGGGGAACGCGGCGCACATCGCCTGCCGGGCCTGCGGCGACTCCAGCGGCCCGCCGACGGTCAGCGCCAGGTACATGACCTCGGTGCAGGCGCTCTTGTCGACAACGATGTCGGGATGCTGTTCAAGCGCCTGAAGCGCTTCGGGGGTCAGGTTATCGACGATGTCGGCCTCGCCCTGCTCGATCAACTGCCGGCGGGTGGCGTCTTCTTCCACCACCCTGAGCACGATCCGGTCGAATTCGTCCCCGGTCCAGCCGCCCCAGTACTCCTCGAACCGCTCCATCTGGAGCAGGCTCCCGGGTTCGAAGGCCGTGATCCGGTACGGTCCGGTGCCGAGACCATCGCTGTACGTCGTCGCCCAGGTCGTCCCCCAGTCGCCGTCCTCCTCGTGCTCCTTCGCGACCGCGGCGTTGACGATCAGCGGCCCGTTCCCGGACGCGATCGCTGCCTCGAAGATCGGCTGGGGACTGCCGAGGTCGAACACGAGCGTTCGGGCGTCCGGCGCGGTGATCTGCGCCGGGTCGGAGACGAAGCGCCCGATCACGTTGACCGGTCCGAGACCCATCGTCAGGAACCGCTCGAAGGAAAGCCGGCACGCCTCGGCATCGCACGGCGACCCGTCGTGGAACGTCACGCCGTCGCGGATCCTGAACGTCCAGACGCTCTTGTCGTCGTTGGCCGACCACGATTCGGCGACCATGCCGACGTACTTGTCGGTCTCGGCGCCGTCGAGCGCGATCAATCCCTCGAACGGCCCCCGGATCGCCATCGCGGAGCGGTAGTCGTACGCCGAATGGGGATCGAGATTGGCAGGCGATCCGTAGACCGCGACGGTAAGCGTCTTTGGGTCGCCCTGCCGGGCGGGCCCGGCCGCCGCCGATGCGCTCCCTGTGACCGGCACGGTGGCGGCAAAACCGAGCGCGGCCGCCCCCTTGATGACGGCGCGACGGGTACCGGTTCCGGCGACGGCCCGGCCAATTGCGGCATCCAGTGTCATGGGCGACCTCCCCGTCTTACGAAACCCAGCCCGACGATGCACAGGACGAATTCCAATCACCTCGGGCGGCGATCAGGCATCCTAGCAGACGAACTCGTTCGGTAAGGGGAGTGAGCGGGACGACCGCCAATGCCGCTGGTTTTGGCATTCCGTCTGACTGGATAGATCGGGTTTCGGTCGGACGCCCGGGCGGCCGAACAGTGTCGGGTTGCCGTCGCTACGGCGAACACCCGGCCGGTCAACGACCGGGAACTCGCTCGACCGGCGCCTGAATCACCTGCGGCCCGCGGAACACGTTGTCCGCATCCCAATCGGCCTTCACCTGCTCCAGTCGCGGCAGATTGCCGCCGTAGTAGTCGGTCGCCCAGTCCGTGAGGTCGGCGTCGGCGTAGTTGGCGTAGGCTCCGCGCACGAACGGCAGCATGGCGTCGCGGATGCCGCGAACCCACGCGAGGCCCGGTGTGGGGTCGTTCCACTCGCCCCAGTAGGCTTGGTACTGCATGTCGAACAGCGCCTGCCGATGTGGAAACGCGGTTGCCGCGGGCGCCGTCGCCGCGATTGCGCCGCCGAGCGGAAAGAACCCGACCAGGCTGGACGGATCCGGCGCGGAGCGAAGCCATCCGACGAGCAGCGCGACCGCCTCGGGCGGCAGCGGTTCGTGGACCATCGCCGAGGCGTTCTTGAACGTCGCGTGCGCCAGCAAGGGACCGCCCAATTGCTCGCAGGCGGCAAGGAACGGCGTTTCCCAAATCTGCGGCGGCGACGGCGCGCCAACGGCGAGCAGCGGGGCCAGCAGCGCCGGCAGGTCCGAAGCCGGCCCGGTGAACATCCCCGTCGCCGACACGACGCCGTACCCGCCGCCGGGGATCGCCATGCTCACGGTGAGGCGCGGGTCGGCGAACGGCGCCCACCGTTGCCAGGCGTCGAGGACCGTTGCCGCGTCGTCCCACGGCCATTCGACGTGGCAGAGCGCGACGGAGGGGAGCGACGTCGTGCGGAAGGTGAAAGCGGTCGCGATGCCGAACGTGCCGCCGCCGCCTCCGCGCAGCGCCCAGAACAGGTCCGGGTGTTCGTCCTCACTGGCCCGTCGCAGGCGGCCGTTTGCGCCGACGACATCCACCGCCAGCAGCGCATCGCAGGTGAGGCCAAGCGACCTCGAGAGGAAGCCGATGCCGCCGCCCAGCGTCAGGCCGGCGATGCCGACGCCGGGGCAGGTCCCGGCCGGAATCGCCAGGCCAAAGGCTCCCAACGCCCGGTAGACGTCGATCAAGCGCGCGCCGGCGCCGACGATTGCCTCGCCGCGAGCGGGATCGACCTCGATGCTCGAAAGTTCGCCCAGGTCGATCACCAGCGCGCCGTCGGCGACGGCGTAGCCTTCGTAATTGTGACCACCCGAACGCGCCCGGATCTCGATGTCCCGCCGGTTCGCCCAGCGCACGGCTTGGCCGACCTCGGCCGGGTCGGAGCACGTCAGGATCGCCGCCGGTTCGCTCGACATGCGGGTGTTGAAGGTCCGACGTGCTTCGGCGAAGTCCGGGTCGCCGGGCAGGATGAGCGTGCCGCGCAACCCGCGGAACGCGACTGCCTCCTGGCGGGCGCGCGCCACACGCGGCGGCGCGGCAAGCAGGCCACTCGCGCCCAGGGTGGCCCCGCCCACCCCGAGCAGCGACCTCCGCGTCAGTTGGCGAATCACGGCGAAGCCTCCACGGGACGGTCGTCTGGCGGTCGGCGATGTCCAGCGTATCCCGGCGCCCGGCGCATTGTGGCGCTCGAACGCCACGGTGCGCCGCGGCCTCCGGCAGGATCGCGCAGCCGTCGTCGTCCCGAGCCCGGCGAAGCATCGCGGATTGTCCCGACTCCTGGTTTCCGTACCTTCATGACGCCCGAGTGGGATTGTTCGGTGAGCGTGGGAGGGCCGGTTGACGAAACGCATCGGATTCCCGGTGGCGAACCCCGTCCGTGGATGTCCGTACAACCGGTCGCCCGGCGGCGTTTTGCATGCGATGACGTGCTAGCATGCGGGAGGCATACATTCGAACGTGCCGCAATCCGGGCCACCGCCCGGGTTTTGTTGCGCGCCTGCGAGAAGGGCCATGCATGGCGGGTCGCCTCGTCGCCGCACCGTGCGATACGACGCACGACGCCGAAACCGAAGGGCTGGAACTGGCGTCAACCGTCACCATTGCCCGGTCGCGGCGTGAGCAGTCGTCGTGGAGCGGCGAGACCGGCCCGGCCGACCGCCGGTTCCTCCGGCTGCTGGAGGCCGCGCCGGACGGCATCCTCGTCGTCGGGCAGGACGGCATCATCCGGCTCGCCAACCACGAGGCCGAGCGCCTGTTTGGGTTCGGATCCGGCGGGTTGGCCGGGGTCAGCGTCGATCGCCTCGTGCCCGAATCGATCCGGCCGAGTCATGCCGCGTACCGGGCCGCCTACGCGGAAACGCCGACGACACGCCCGATGGGCATCGGCCGGCGGCTGGTGGCCCTACGGTCGGATGGAACCACCTTCCCTGCCGAGATCAGCCTGAGCCCGGTCGAGGACGATGGCGAATCGCTCGTCATCGCCGTCGTCCGGGACGTGACCGGCTACCGGCGCATCGAACTTGAACGGGCTCGGCTCCACGCGGCGCTGGAAACGGAACGCGCCCGACTGGCGGCGGTGCTGGAACACCTGCCGCTCGGCGTGTTGTTCGCGGAAGCGCCGGACGCGCGGATCTCGCTGGGCAACTCCCGGGCGGCCGCGATCGTCGGAGCAGACGACATCGCCGGAACCACTTCAGGGGACCGGGTCGCGGCCGGCGCATGCCACGTCACCGACGAACTCGGGCTTTCGCACGTGCTGGCGAGCGGCGAACCGATCGCGCGCCGGATCGCCTGAGCACGCGGCGAGCCCGATCGCTCGGTCATCGAGACGCGGGCCGCGCCCATCTACGACAGCGCCGGCAGCCTGCTCGGGTCCGTGGCGGTGTTCGAGGACGTGACCGAGCGGGAATCGGAGGTCGTGGCGCGCAAGGAGGCCGAGGCCGCGCTGGCCCGCGAGCACGCCCTGCTCGACGCGGTGCTGCCCCACCTCCCGGACCCGGTCTACGTCCGGGACGCATCGGATCGGCTCCTTCGGGTCAACCCCGCGGCGGCAGCGCTGCTCGGCCTCCCCGATCCGGGAACCGACTCCGCGACGCCCTGCGATGCCGCCGATCCGGCCCGCGTGGACGCGGTCGGGTTCGCCCGCGACCGGGAGATCATGGCGGCGGGCGAGCCGACGACCCATCTCGAACGCCGCCCGGGGCAGGGTGGCGACCGCTGGTTCCTCGCGACGCGGGTGCCGCTGCGGGACGCGAACGGGTCCTCAGGCGCGCTGCTGTCGGTGTTCCGCGACGTGACGCGGCTGAAGCGGGCCGAGGAGGACATGCGCCGGGCGCTCGACGCCGCCGAGGCCGCACGCATCGCGGCGGCCGACGCGAACCGCACCAAGAGCCGGTTCCTTTCGAAGATGAGCCACGAACTGCGCACGCTGCTGACGGCTATCCTCGGGTACGCCGACCTGCTGCTGGGCGGAATTGGCGGCGACCTCACGCCCCAGCAAGCCGACGACGTGGGGAAGATCGCCGCCGGCGGGCAGCGCCTGCTGTGCCTCGTCAACGACGTCCTCGACCTGTCACGCATCGAACCCGGCATGATGCCGCTCGACCTGGAAGCGGTCGATCTCGCGGCCATCGCGCACGCCGTCGGCGAGGACGTAGCGCCGCAGGCAGCCAGCCGCGGCCTGCGCCTCCTGATCGATATCCCCGCGGACCTGCCGCCCATCCAGGCCGACGGCCGGCGGGTCCACCAGGTGCTGCTGAACCTGGTTGGCAACGCGGTCAAGTTTACCGACCAGGGCACGGTGGCCATCGCCGCGTGGGTTGCCGGGGATGCCGTCGAAATAGCGGTGAGCGACACCGGCATCGGCATCGCGCCGGACGTGCTGCCGTTCGTTTTCGACGAGTTCCGGCAGGTTGACGGCTCGACCACTCGCCGGTTCGAGGGGTCCGGCCTCGGGTTGGCCATCACGAAGCGGCTGGTAGAACTCCACGGCGGATCGATTCGCGCCGAAAGCACGCCGGGCGCAGGCACGACGTTCACGATGTCACTTCCGGCGTCCCCATCGATGGCCGGAACCGCGAACGGGTAGGAGCGCACCGGATCGGGCGGGTCTGCCCGGCGCGCCGGTCCCGGTCGGCTATCCTTGAATCGTGGAACCGCCACGACCGAAAGGGACCGCCCGTGGACCCCAAGCGCGGCATCAAGGTGACGATCGACCCGCGGCGCTGCATCGCCAACGCGAAGTGCACGACGGCCGCCCCGGGCATCTACGTGCTCGACGACGAGACCGGCATCGCCGTGCTGGAGAACGAGGACGAGGCGACGATCGAGCAGATCTTCGCCGGCGCGCGGGCGTGCCCGACCCAGGCGATCATCGTCGAGCAGTTCGGCCGCCGGGTCTTCCCGCGCATCCTGACCCCGATGTTCGGCGAGGGCAAGGAAGAGGCCGAGTCGCCAGACCCGAGAGAGGACGCCGGGCAAGGCTGACGCCGGGTGGATTTCGGTTGGCCAGCGAAGCGAGCCTCGCTGGCCGACGGGCCGTGTGACTGCTTGCCCGCGCGCGTCACCCGATTCCGCCGGCACCGAATCGACGCCGCCGGCGTTTGGCGTACGCCAGCCTCGCCCGGCGCGGGAGACGGAGTTTGGCTATCTGATACGAAATCGAGTTGATCGGTGCGGTACCCCGTTCGCCGTTCGCAGGGGAGGGACCCGTGCCCTCCCGTGCCCGAAGCCGCGTACGGACGAGGGAGGGCACGGGTCCCTCC
>JAFAEX010000117.1 GCA_023423795.1 Chloroflexota bacterium
AGGGGCGCGATTCATCGCGCCCGCCCCGCCGATGCCCATGTTCAGTACCGGAGGGACTTCGTATTCGTAGCCCGGGACTTCAGCCTCGGGCGGACGGCGAAGGCCTCCGCATCGGCTCCGTCACGGCCGTCGCACCAAGAAAAGGGGCGAGAGCACAAGGCGGTGCCGATCGGCCCTTTTCGTGCGAAAGATCCGGGTGTGACGCATACCGGAAGCCGAGCGTTCGCCTTGAACGCCGGACCGGCGGTACGTCATCATCGCGCCATGCACGCCGCCGACGCCGACCGCTTCCCGTTCGATTCCACCGTGAGCGGCCCGGCCGAGGAGCCGAGCCGCCCCGGCAAGCGCGTCCGCGGCCCGATCCGGCGGCGGCGCTCCGCGTGGGGCGAGGCGTGGCGGTGGCTGCTCACCGGCATCGTGTTCGCCATGCTGGCGGTGGGGATCGGCGGTGCGCTGCTGGTCGCCGCGGTGTGGCGGCAGGCGCGCACCGACCAGGCGCAACCGGCGGATGCGATCGTCGTCCTCGGCACCGCCCAGTGGAACGGCTACCCTGGCCCGGTGCTGCGGGCGCGCCTCGACCACGCGCTGGACCTCTACCGGCAGGGGCTGGCCCCGCTGTTGGTCGTCACCGGCGGCCGGATGCCGGGCGACGAGTTCACCGAAGCCGAGGCGGCGCGCGCCTACCTGATCGAACAGGGGGTGCCGCCGGAGGCGATCCTGCTGGAAAACGAGGGGCGCAACTCCTGGGAGAGCATGCGGGGCGTGCGCGACATCACGGCCGGCGCGGGCATCGGGCGCTTGCTGCTGGTCAGCGACGGCTTCCACCTCTTCCGGCTGAAACTGATGGCCCGCGACCTCGGGCTGGACGCCGCCGCCTCCCCCGCCACCGGCAGCCCGATCCGCCCCGGCAGCGGCGGCGAGTTTGGCTACATGGTGCGGGAAGCCGCCGGCGTGATCGAGCAGGTGCTGCGCCGCGGGTAACCGCCGCGCCACTTCGCACCGCCTGTGCAGGGCCGTTGGCGTTCGCGTGACGAGTCCATGATCTCGGCACGTTACTGCCGCCGCGTGCGTCCCGTTCGTGGCGGTGGCGTTTGCCGCGACAAGCGGCAGCCCTGGGTCCGCCTATCCCGATACCGGCTCACCTGTCCGGTTCGATCCGGGATGCCAATTCCGCATTGACAACCCTTGTATCGCTGCGTATCATCCGCCGACTACACGCGCGAAACGAAACGCGATTCGTGTCGGCGCATCCGGCGCGCGAGATGACGCGGCGCGCGGCAGCCTACGGGCTGTCCGCCCGGTTCCCGTGCGCCCGAGTCGCCGTCACGGTCTTGGGCAGCAAGGAGACCGGATCGTGCGGAAGCGATTCGCCGCGGTGCTTGCGGTGCTGTTCTCCGTCAACCTGGCGCTGTTGCCGGTCGTCGATGCCGCCCGTCCGCTGGACCCCGACCCGGCGCGCGCGACCGAGACCTCCTCGGCGGCAGCACCGGCCGCCGCGAAACGGGACGATGGCAAGCGGGACAAGGGCGACCGAAACAAGCGCCGCAAGGACAAGGGTCGGAACGGCAAGCAAAACGGATCCCCGACGGTCCGGACGAACGTTCCCGAAATCTCCTCCGGCGTCGTCAGGGAGCCGGCCGGGCGCATGACCACGGCGGCGGCGCGGGGCGACCGCTACATCGTCGTATTCCGGAACGAGAACACCGACAGCCAGGCGGTCCTCGACGAACTCATGGCCGCGACGCCGGGCATCGTGCCGACGCACGTCTATGGGTACCTGCTTTCGGGGTTCGCCGCGTACCTGACGCCGGACGCGAAGCAGGCGATCGAGCGCGATTCGCGCGTGGCGAGTGTCGAGCCTGACGTCGAATTCGAACTGATCGATCCCCTCCCCACGAGCGGAAAGGCGCGGGCCGCGCGCTCGGGCGCACAATCGCTCGCCACGGAGCAAACCATCCCGATCGGCATCACCCGCATCGGGGCGACGAGGAACTCGACCGCGAAGATCGACGGCGTCGATGAGCGGGTCGATGCCGACATCGCCATCATCGACACCGGCGTCGATCTCGATCATCCGGACCTGAACGTCTTCGCCCGCGTTGATTGCACGCCCAGTCCGCAAGTTCCGGGCAACGATCTCCAGGGCCACGGCACCCACGTCGCCGGAACCGCGGCAGCGAAGGACAATGGCATCGGCGTTGTCGGTGTTGCGCCAGGCGCGCGCATCTGGGCGTATCGCGTCTCCGACGACTCGGGAGCCATCTGGGGGAGTTACTTCATCGCTTGCATGTCGAGCGCAGCCTACTACTCGACTCACCCATTTGAAGGCCAGACAATCGATGTGGCGAACGTCAGCCTGGGATTCAAGACAATCGCCGACGGAGCGTGCGCGTCCAACACGTTCCACCAGTCTGTGTGCGATGCCGTTGCGGCCGGTTTGACGGTCGTCGTCTCCGCGGGTAACGACACGATAGACGCCCACGGCCAGTCACCCGCCACGTTCGACGAAGTCATCACCGTATCCAATATGGCCGACAACGACGGCAAACCGGGCGGTGTTGGCGGCAACTTCGCCTATCGATGCTACACCGGTGACGAATTCGACGACGCGATCGCCTCGTCAAGCAACTTCGGGGCGGATGTCGATATCGCGGCTCCGGGAGTGGATGTCCTGTCCACCTACCCGACGGATCGAACGCACGCATGTTCGCCGGCCGCCGGCTACACCTACCTTTCCGGCACCTCGATGGCGTCCCCCCACGTCGCGGGCGCCGCGGCGCTCATCAAGGCCAGGAATCCGTCCTACACACCCGCCGAGGTGAAGAAGGCGCTCCTCGACACCCGCCACGACGTCCCCCTGGCCCGCGACCCCGATGGCATCAACGAAGGCATCCTCTACGTGGGGCCGCAGGACACCGGTCGCCCGAGCGTCTCCATCCCCAGGATCGGCGGCGGCGCCGGCAACGGGGTGACGGTCAACGCGTCCGATGCCGGTTCGGGCATCAACCGCGTGGAACTCGGCTACTGCCCGGCGCCGAAGAAGCCGAAAATGAAGAAGGGCAAGAAGCCGAAGAAGCCGAAGCAGTGCGAGTTTTATCGGGCGCGGAAGATCGGCGTAGACCCGCTTGCGCCATTCGAGTTCGTCTGGAATCCGCTCCCGAAGCCGGGGTCCTACGTGCTCATCGCGTGGGCGCTCGACGGCAGCGGCAACGGCCAGGTCGCCCGCGTCCCCGTGACCGTGAAGGCCGGGAAAAGAGCCGTGAAGCGCGCGGCGGGACCCACGGCCAACGACGCCACGGCCGAGCAGCGCGACAATGGCGACGACGGCATTTCCGCGCACGATCCTCCCACGACGGACGGCGACGACGCGGCATGAGACGGGAGCTGACGATGCAACCCGGTCCGGAACGCGCACCCGCCGAACCGGACCGGGTCATGCGTCCCACACCGCGCGCCGCCGACCGCGAACCGGCAGAGCGCGGCGGCACGCGCAACGAGGCGGAGCCGACCATCGCGTTCCGCCCGTGGACGCCGGCCGACCGCGCCGTCTGCCTCGCGCTGCTGGACGCCAACAGCCCGCGCTTCTTCGGCGCGCGCGACCGGGTGGAGTACCTCGCGTTCCTCGCCAACCCGTACCGCCCCTACTGGGTGATGCTGGACCCGGACGGCGCGGTCGTGGGCTGCGGCGGCGCGGCGATCGACCGCGCGAACCGGGTCGGCTACCTCACCTACGGCATGGTCCACCCGGACCGCCACGGGCAGGGGCTCGGCACGCGGCTGACCGCCTTCCGGCTGCGCTGGCTGGCCGCGCAGCCGGGCATCGACCGGGTGCTGATCGACACCAGCAACGAAACCGAGGGGTTCTACGCCCGCTTCGGGTTCCGCACGCTGCGCGTCATCCCGGATTCCTACGCCCCCAGCCTGCACGAACACGACATGGAGCTGGTGCTGGACGATGCCCGGCGGGCCTTGCTGGCGTAAACGAGCGGTGCGCCGAGGGGTCAGGTCGCCGCGCCCGGCGTGCCCGCGACTCCGAACCGGCGCTCCAGCCACGGGCGGGCGTACCGCTGGTACCCCACCGCCGACAGCACCACGAGCAACCCGGCCAACGCCAGCCCGAAGGTGAACCCGAGCGACCCGCCGAACGTGTCGAACGCCAGTTTCGCGACGTAGGCGTAGCAGCCGAGCGCCCCGAAGGCGAGGAAGATCCGCGACTGCAACCAGACGCTGGCCACCACGACCCCGAGGTAGATCGCGAAGAACAGCAACCCGAGCCACCCGCCGTCGTCGAGCGCCAGCGCCCCGAGGTTGCCCAGTGCCACCGCGTGCCCGAACCCGTAGAGCCATGGGCTCCAATCGCGGTCGCCGCTCCGACGCTGCAGCACGACGCCGACGGCGACCATCACCGCCCCGACGAACGCCCCGACGATCCACTCCGGCCGGTCCCAGGCGTCGTCGGTCCCGACCACCGCCCGCGTCAGGTCCATCGACAGGTACCAGCCCCAGAAGCCGATCAGCAGCGTCAGCAGCGGAAAGCGAATCCACCAGGCGGCGACGGCGGCGGCGGCGATGCTGGCGATTTCCACCGCCAGCCAGTTGCCGTTTATCGTCCGGTAGAAGTCCCGGTACTCGTCCGCGCCGGCGGAATCCGGCCACCAGCCGGCCGCGCGCAAGATCGTGTAGGCGGCCAGCGGCACGACGCCGACCCCGGCGAAGACCAGCAAGTTGCCGCCCAATAGGTATCCGGCCCGCCGCAGCACCGCGCCGATGCCCAGCAGCACGGCGACCGTGCCGCACGCGACCGCCAGTTGCCCGCCCCAGCCCATGCCGTCCCACTGCAGGCCGACAAAGATGGTATAGGCCAGCAGGATCATGAACGCGCCGAAGTAGTAAGCGATAGTGACGAGGCTGAGCCCCGCCTGCCGGGCGGGCGGGCGTCCCTCCGCCGCGGCGCCGGGGGATGCGACGCCCAGATCCTCGCGAAGCGCCCGAGCCTGGTCCGGCTGGATCAGGCCGCGCGCGACCCAGCGGTCGAGGTCGGCCAAGGAGAACCTGGGGATATTCTCGACATCGGCCACAGCGATCCTCCTGGCGACGGCGCCGATCCCTGCAAACCCCCGCGGCGTCCGCGCCGTGGCGGGCTCGCGGCAGGCATCCCCATTCTTCTCGGGCGCGGCGACGGGCGAATCCCCCATCCTGCGGAATTCGAGCACCGGCTCCCGTCCACGCCCGCGGCAGGCTCCGCCGGGTGACGGAGGCCGCGCGACACCCCGGCATCGCCCCGCCGCCGGAACCGGAGAATCCGTGGCGGCCGGATTCGATCTTCCCAACGCCAGAATCTGGCGCAATTGTGGGATGTGCGCCGCGCAGTCGCCCCTTTACCCTTCGGCCAGCGACGATCGAGGGCAGCGATCCGGCATCGGATCGCCGTGACACGCCGCGACGCGGCAGGGAATCGGAGGAACGGATGGACGGTACCCGGTTCGATGGACTGGCGCGGCTGCTCGGGCGCGCCACCAGCCGCCGCGGCGGCATCGCGGCGGCGGCGGCCGCTTTGGCCGGGGCGGCCGTCCCGGCGCTCGCCGGCGCAGCGAACGAGGACGGCGCAAGCGCCGAGCAGTGCCTGCGCGTCGGCCAGCGCTGCGGCAAGAAGTCCGGCAAGAACGGCGGCCCCTGCAAGCGCTGCTGCTCCCGCTACTGGACCAAGGGCGACAAGCGAAAGCGCTGCACCTGCAAACCGGACGGCATGGCCTGCAACAACTCCAGCCAGTGCTGCGCCGGCATCTGCGACCCCGCGACCGGGACCTGCGGTCAGGCGTGCGTGGAAGCCGGCGGGTCATGCACCAGCAGCGACCAGTGCTGCGATGAGTTCGCCGTGTGCGAAGGCGGCAGCTGCCTCCTCAATTAACGCGACCGGGCGCGGCCCGGCGGGCAATGCCCCGGTGCACAGGCCCATGAACGAAGACGGGAGGAGGCGCAGTCGCGCCTCCTCCCGTTGCATGTTCACCGGCGATCCGGGAACGACAGGCGATCCCGTTCCGCGACCTTGCCGCCAGCGCGCGTTGTCCGCGCCGCCGGCGCCGCCCGTTCAGGCCGGAACGGGCGCGAGGAATCGGGCGACCGCCCCGCGCAGGTCGCCGATGGCGTAGGGCTTGAAGAGCACCCCGTCCGCCAGCCGGTCGATGCGCTCCCGGTCCTCCGCCACCGCGAAGGTCGCCGCGGAGACGAGCAGCACGGGGATGCGCGCGGTTTCGGGGACGGCGCGCAATCGTTCGAGGAACGGCATCGCCAGCGGCTCGCGGCCGAACCAGTAATCGACCACCAGCGCGTCCGGCGCAAGCCGCGCCACCTCCTGCGGGTCGAGGTTTGGCGCTTCGATGGCGGTCACCGTCCACCCCGACCCGGTCAGGATGCGGGTGGCGAGGTCGCGGCTGGCGGGGTCATCGTCGATGAACAGCACGTGCGGCGGGCACGGATCGGCCAAGCGCGTCCTCCTCGTTTCCTTACGCGATCTTCGGATTACTCCAACGCGAACCGGCGTCCGTAGTGCACGCCACGTGCCACACCGGTACGCCGGCGCCGGCCGTTCGCGCGCACGTTGCACGGCCGCCGTGCCCGGCAGGGAGAACCCCAAGCACCGGAACCCCGGCCTCATCCGTTGCCCTGCCAGCACCTCCGTCGGACCGACCTTGCCCGACGCGGTGGAATCCGTCAAGTGGATCGGCCGCGCGGCATCCGCTCGGCCGTCACCCGGCCCTGCGGTCGCGAGCGGTCAGGGCACCGGCGGTTCCGTATCCGGTTCCCGCCGCCCCTGACCGAACAGCCGCGACAGCAAGCCGGGCTTCTTCGGCGGTTTGGCCGCCTCTTCCAGCCGCCTGCGGACGGCGGGGTCCAGCGCCTTGCGGTTCGGCGCGGCGATCGCAGCCCCGGGCGGGTCGGCCTCGGGAACCTCGGGAACGATGGCGTCCAGCGCCTCGAACAACCCCAGCCCGCGCGCCTCCGCCCACTCCGCCGTTTGCAGCAGCAGCCCGTAGACGGCCACCGCGTCCATCTCGGCCTCGACCATCCGCCTCACCAGCCGGGTCTCGCGCTCCCGCAGCAGGGCGGCGAACTGCGGCACGAGGCGGGCCGGCACGAACGCGCCGCCCATCGAGCCGGACCCCAGATCGAGCCGGATCGGCATCGCGCGGGCCGAGGGCACATCCAGCCCCGCCTCGCCGAACAGGCGCGACGGCGGGCGCATCAGCATGCCCACGCCGCGCTCGATCCGCGCCTCCAGCGCCGTCAGCGACGCCCCGGGCAGGTAGAACGTCGGCTGCGCGGTCGCCAGCACCTGGGCGAACCCGAGGCTGATCGCGTTCGCCCCGGCCTCGTCGCCGCGCCGCGCCTTTTCGTGCCCGGCCCGCGCCCTGGTCAGCACCCGCTCCGCCCACGCCGGGTCCCGCGGCGCAACGGCGGCCGGAGGTTCCTCGCCGCGCAACGCCAACACGTAGCGGCGCAGGATCTCGGGGTCGATCGGGTGGAGCGTCGATCCGTCGGTCATCGGGCAAGCCATCCCGGGTGCTGACGTAGTGCCGCGTGCGGAGTGCCGAGTGCCGAGTGCCGAGTGCCGAGTGCCGAGTGCCACGGCGATGGTCGCGCCGAATCGCGATCGTGGCAAGCCGATCCGGTGGCGTCGTATCCCCTCGCACTCGGCACTCGGCACTCGGCACTCGGTCAATCGAGTTCCGGCAGCACGCGAGCGCCGAAGGCGTCGATGAAGGCGAGCTGGTTGCGGCCGACGTTGTGCAGGTACACGTGGGTCGCGCCGAGCTCGAGATCGTCGGCGAGCCAGGCGGCGTGGCGGGCCGGGTCGGCGGAGATGCGAACGGCGTCCGCCACCGCCTCCTCGGGAACCAGTCCGGCCAGCGCGTCGAACATCGCCGGCGACGGCAGCTCCTCGCCGACCGCCGCCGGCAGCACCGGGGTCCGCCACTGGTCGAGCGCGTTCGCCCGCGCCGCCTCGTCGGTGTCGGCCCACGACAGGTGGACCTGGAGGTAGACCGGCTTGCCGTCGCCGCCGCCCTCGCGGAACGCCTCGACGACCCGGCACGCGGCGTCGCCGGGCTGGTTGATCGTGATCAGCGCATCGGCCCAGCCGCCTACCCAGCGGGCGGTCTCTTCCGAAAGCGCCGCCCCGACCAGCAGCGGCGGCTTGGCGGGGCGGCTCCAGAGTTTGGCCTCCTCGACCACCACGCGCCCGCGATGGGTGACGATCTCGCCGGCCCACAGCGCTCGGATCACCTCCACGCACTCGCCCAGCCGCGCGTTCCGCTCCGCCTTGGGCGGCCAGTGCGCCCCGGCGATCGACTCGTTCATCGCCTGCCCGGACCCGAGCGCCAGCCAGAAGCGGCCGGGGAACATCTCGGCCAGGGTCGCCGCCGCCTGCGCGACGATCGCCGGGTGGTAGCGCACGCCGGGCGCGTTCACCGTCCCGAACGGCAGGTCCGTCGCCGCCAGCGCCGCGCCAAGCCACGCCCACGCGAACCCGGATTGCCCCTGCGCGGCGCCCCACGGCGCGAAATGGTCGGAGCACATCGCGGCGGCGAACCCGGCCGCTTCCGCCTCGCGCACGCAGGCCAGCAGTTCGCTCGGCGCGAACTGCTCGTGCGATGCGTGGTAGCCGATGGTCGGTTTCGCCATTGGCGACGCCTCCTGTCCTGTTGCTTCTCGCACCGACCCGGGTTCGCGATTCTGAACCGCCCAGCCCGTCATCCCGAGCCCGCCGAGGGATCTCGTCGTCCGCGCCGACTCGGGGAAAACGAGATCCCTCGGCGGGCTCGGGATGACGGGCTGGGCGATGCCGTGGCTCCGGCGGCCAACGCTGTCGGGAATGACCCGATCCGGGGACAAGCCAGGGACCTTCCCTGCGAACGACGCCCGGAGTCCGGCACGGATCAACCGGGGTTTGCCTCACCGCGCAGGCGCAGCCACCGGTACCCGTACGGTTCGAGAGCCAGCGGGTCGTCGCCGCTCGCCCACACCGGCTCGGCGTCCGACAGATCCACCCCGGCCAGCTCGGCCGTGCGCGGCGAGGGCGACAGGTTGTGCAGGAAGAGCATCGCCTCGCCGTCGGCGCTGGCGCGGTGGGCGAAGACGGCCGGGTCGCCGGCGTCCAGCGGCTCCCAGTCCGACCGGCCGATCACCGGGCACGCCTTGCGGGCCGCGATCAGCCGCCGCACCCGGCACAGGTGCGAATCCGGGTCTTCGCGCTCGGTGGCGACGTTGACGCGCTCGAATCCCCACGCGCCGCCGGAGATGACCGGCCACTCCAGCGTGTCGGGCGGCACGTCCGAAAAGCCGCCGTGCGGGCCCTCGGGCGACCACTGCATCGGCGTCCGCACCGGGTAGCGCTCGGGCAGCGACAGGTCCTCGCCCATGCCGATGTCGTCGCCGTAGTAGAGCATCGGCGTGCCCGGCAGGCTGAACAGCAGGCTCAGCACGAGGTCCAGCCGCGGCCCTGGGCCGCCGAACATCGGCGCCAGCCGCCGCCGCAGGCCGCGGTCGAAGATGCGCATGTCCTCGTCCGGGGCGAACGCGGCGAACACGTCCTCGCGCTCCTCCTCGTCGAGCCGGGCTAGCGTCAGTTCGTCGTGGTGGCGCAGGAAGGTCAGCCAGCGGCCGCCGTCCGGCGGCTCGGGCAACTCCAGCTTGCGCAGCGGCTCGGCGTCCTCGCGTGAGAGCGCCAGGAACAGGTGCTGGTTCCTCAGGAAGTCGAACAGCAGTTGCCGCTGACCGGGTTCGCCGAAATAGGCGCCGAGTTCGTCCGCCGGCAGGTCCGCCTCGGCCATCAGGATCGCCTCGGGGTTGTGCCGCGCCGCCCAGCCGCGCATAGTCGCCAGGATCTCCGGCGCGTTTTCGTCGGTGGCGGTTCCGTTACAGGTGCACAGGTACGGCGCGGCATCGATCCGGAAGCCGGACGCGCCGAGGCGGAGCCAGAACTCGAGGATGGCGCGCATCTCCCGCTGGACGGCCGGGTTGCCGGTGTCGAGGTCGGGCTGGAACGGGTAGAAGTGGTGGAGGTACCACGCGCCGACCTGCGGCTCCCACGTCCACGTGCCGCACTGGCGGCCGGGGAACACCTCATCCCTCGGTTCTTCCTTCGCCGGGTCGTCGGTCCAGACGTAGTAGGCCCGTTCCGGGGCGAGGCGGCTTTGGCGCGCGGCGGCGAACCAGGGGTGCTCGTCGGAGGTGTGGTTGAGCACCAGGTCGGGCAGCACGCGCAGGCCGCGCCGCTCGGCTTCGCGCATGAAGACGACGAAGTCGGACAGCGATCCGTGGCGGTCATCCACGGAGAGGTGGTCGGAGACGTCGTAGCCGTTGTCGCGGTGGGGCGACGCGTAGAACGGCATCAGCCAGAGCGCATCGACGCCGAGCCAACTCAGGTAATCGAGTTTGTCGGTCACCCCCCGGAAATCGCCGACGCCGTCGCCGTTGCCGTCGTGGAAGGTGCCGACATCGATGGCGTAGATGATGGCGTTCTCATACCAGCGGGGAGCATCGGTCACGGGCACTGTCCTGGCGAACCGGCGAGGGCGGCACGTCTCCACCCGGGGCGGCACGGCCCCTGCCTCCTCGTAGGCAAGACCGGTGCCGGGCGCGTTCGGTGGCCCACGCCGTGCGACGGGCAGTCGCCACAGCCCGGCGCACCATCCGGGCGGGAGGAGGCCACGATGGTCGATGGCACGTCGGTGAACCAGGACGATACCGGCAACCGCGTGACGGGCGGGTTGCTCGACGACGACGGCATCCTCGGGAACAGCCCCGACGAGGAGGACATCGAGCGGCAGCGGCTGGCCAACGACGCCGAGCAGCGCGGCGGCGGCAACGAAGCGGCCGGCGGCGGCCTGGCCCACGACCCGTCGTCGCACGGCATGGCCGGCGGGCGGGACACGCTGTCCGTCATCAGCGATACGGACGTCCCGGGGCGGCCCGGATAGTCGCCGGCCCCGCGGGGGAGGTCGCCATGGACGAGGAAACCGGACGCCCCGCCCCGGCGATGGCGGAGATCGCCGCCGGCGCGGCGGTGGTGGACAGCGACGGCAAGCGGGTCGGGCTGGTGCGCGCGGCGTACCCCCACTACCTCGCGGTGGAAGATCCGGGGCCGCCGGCCCGGGCCTTCCGCGCGCCGCGGCAAGCGATCGGCGCCGTGGCCGGTGGCAAAGTCACGCTGACCGTGCCGACCGACGCGCTGGACCCGATGACGCCCTCGACGATCGCGCCGGACCTGCCGCCGGAGTCCGGCGACGAAACGGCCCCGACGCCATAGCGAGCGTTTCGGGGCCGAACCCGTCGCACGTCGATCGTCCGTCGTCAGCGCGAGCGCCCAGCGTCAGCCCGTGCGGCTCTCGTCATCCCGAACACCCCTCGTCATCCCGAGCCCGTCGAGGGATCTCGTCGCTTCTTGCCTCCCGACACGCGAACGAGATCCCTCGACGGGCGCGGGGTGACGGCGGATGAGATGAAACGAAAACCGGCCGGGGGAAATCCCCCGGCCGGTTCGTCGTCACCGTGGTGAAGGTGCCCCGATGGGCGGCTAGCCTAGTAGCGGCTGCCGTAGCTCGGGGACGACGCGCGGCGCTCCTGGAAGCACTCGCGGCAGTAGACGGGCTTGTCCAGCCGGGGCTCGAAAGGAACCTCGGTGGCGCGGCCGCACTGCGAGCAGGTGGCCGGGTACATCTGGCGCGGGCCAGACGAGTAGCCACCGCCGCCGCCGCGGGAAGCGCCGTAGCCGCCGCCGCCACCCGAGCCGTAGCCCGAGTCGTAGGAGGAGCCGTAGCTGCCGCCGTCGTTGCGCTGGGCCTTGCGCGCCGCGCGGCACGACTGGCAGCGCTGCGGCTCGGAGAAACCGCGCTCCTGGTAAAACGCCTGCTCACCCGCCGTGAACGTGAATTCCTGGCCGCAATCGCGGCACTGGATGGTGCGGTCCATTCCGCCGAAAACCCTCTCTCCGCCGCGCCGGGCGCGGCGGTCGATGAAAAGAAAACTGCAAACGGTCTCGGCGGAACACTGGACGTGCGGGTGAATCGCCCATCCGACGGCGCGCGCGTCGATCTCGCTTGTTGGCCCAATTGTACCACAGCAATCCCGGCATTGATACCCGTGCGGGCGCCGCATCGGCACAACGGGTCGGCAACCGCCGCCAACGCGCCGGCCGGGTCGTGCCGTGCCGTGCGGGCCGCCCCATCGTTCTGGCTGCTGGCGACGATGGCCAGCCGCGTCCCCAATCGGCGGGCGCCAATGTCCTCGCCGGGCTCATCTTCCCCGTCACCGCGAGGCGCCGTCCGTGCCCGATGCCCTGTTCCTGCGCGGCCGGCTCAGGCCCCGGGTGGCACGCAGGCCGTCCCGGTGCTGCCGTTCACGCCGTTGCAGTCGGACGGCCCGACACACCCCGGACCGGTGGGGATGACGCAGGCCGACCCCGGGGGGAACCCGAATCCTTCGCATTGCCGATCGGTGCGGCACGCGCGGCAGTTGACCTCCGGAACCAGCCCGGCGTTGCTCGCGCAGAATCCCGCCTTTCCGGTGGTGACGACGCAGACCGCCGTCGGGTCCCCCGGCCGGCAATAGCTGGCTGCGCTCCCGGTGGAGCACAAGCTGCGCGACGGCGTGCAGCCGCCCTCGTGGTGGGCGGCGCAGCGGCTGCGGTCCTTGCCGCCCTTTTTTGGGCTTCGGCCCGGAGCAGATGCCGGAGCAGCAGGAGCGATCCTTGCCCCGGCATGGCGTTCCGACATCGACGCAGCCGAACGCGTTGCGCCGCGGCTTCCTTGCCGGCTTCGCCGTAGCGCGGACGGCAGGAGCGAGCGCGGCCAGGAAGGCAGCGAGCCCGAACACGCCGCATCGGGTAGCGTTCGTTGAACGGGCGCGGATAGCGGCATCGAACGGGTGCGCGTCCATACGGTGGATGCCTCCGGAACCCACCGGCGCCATCGGCGGTGGCCGATGGGACAACAAAACGGGCGCACGCCCGTCGCGGTTCGGCGCACGCGGCTTTCGCGTCCTCGCTCGCATCCCGAGGGGGATTGGGCAGCAGGGCGCGATCACTCGCGCAGCGAGGCCGGGACGGGCGGTGGCCCGGCGGCAACGTCAGTGGATGACGACCTGGACCCGCGCAACCGGAACGCCGTGCCTCGCCGCGGCTGCCTCGGCAACCGCCGTGGCGACCGCCGCCCGCGCCTCGGCGGCCGGCAGGGCGACGGCGTGGAATGCATCGACGTTGATCGCCGCTCCGTGTCCGAGGCTCCCGTCGGGGTTCAGATTTACCGTCACCCCGGCCACCTTGACCCAAAAGACCGGCGATCCATCATCCCTGACGGCGCTGTCCGCCAGGGTAACGGTCCCAACCACGTAGACGAGTGGCGTCGGTTTCTTCCGGGGCGGCTTCGGCTTCTTCTTCCGGGCGGCCTCGGCGCGCAGCGGCGACGCGGCGGCGAGGGTTCCGAGCGCGATCAGGGCGCGGCGGGAATGGGCGGCGATGCCGGGCATGGGAGCCTCCTCGTGTCCTGGACCGTCCGTCGGTCCCTCATGTCACGAACGTAGCGCCCGGTGGCCTTCGGCGCATGGGGAAAATTCACCATTTACGACGAGCATCCCGGCTCGACACCGCCGCTCCCAACCGGCGCGCTCCCGGCAACGGGACCCTCGGCGGCCCTCGGATGGCGGCCAGCGCCGGCCGGTTTGCTACACTCGGGCGGGAAAGCGCCGTTTGCCGACCGGCGAAGCCGCCAATGGGGACAAGCCGACCGTGCAGGTCAACGCGAAAGTCGATTACGCCTTGCGGGCGATGGCCGAACTGGCGAACGCCGACCCCAACGTGCCCATGAAGGCCGAGGCCATCTCCAAGGCGCAGGGCATCCCGCTGAAGTTCCTCGAGAACATCATGCTGGAATTGCGCCACGCCGGCCTGGTCATCAGCCAGCGCGGGCAGGTCGGCGGCTACCGCCTCGGGCGGGAGGCGGTCGAGATCACGCTGGCCGACATCATCCGGGTGGTGGACGGCCCGCTCGCCAACGTGCGCGGCCTTTCCCCGGAGCGTCTCGAATACACCGGCCCGGCCGAAGCCCTGCGCGAGGTCTGGATCGCCCTGCGCGCCAACATGCGCGCCGTGCTGGAAACCACCACGCTCGAAGACATGCGCACCGCCACCCTTCCCGCCGAGGTACTGGCGCTGACCGAGGCGCCGGACGCCTGGACGCGGCGGTAAGCCGGCCGGCGACGAGGCGGGAGACGCGACGGGGCGGGGCCTGCATTGGCCCCGCCCCGTTTGTTATTCCTTTGGTTGCCACCCTCCCGTCATCCCGCCGCAGCCCGTCATCCCGCCCTCCGTCATCCCGCCCTCCGTCATCCCTCGACAAGCTCGAGATGACGGAGGGCGGGATGACGGGGGCGACGGGATGACGGGCTGCGGTTGCGGTTGCGGTTGCGGTTGCGGGATGACGGTAGGCGCGAGACGAGCGGCGGCGTAACGTCACTGCGTCACTGCCTCTCGCCTCTCGTCTCTCGTCTCCCGGAGAGGCTACCCGCCGATCGCCTCGGCGAACGCCTGCTCCATCGCCGTCTGCGCCGCGGCGGCGGCGTCGGCCGGGGCGACGTCGTTGAGCAACACCTGCTGGATCATGTCCGGCAGGATCAGCTTCTGGTGCACCGCGCTCAGTTGGGTGAGCAGGTCCGGCGTCGGCGTGGCCGGGTACCAGACTTCGCGGGCGTTCTCGATGATGCTCGGGAACTCGGAGAAGAACGGCCGGTCCAGCCAGAACTGGGCGTTGGCGAGGTCGCGGTAGACCGGGTACCAGCGCCCTCCCACTTCCTCGTAAACCGCCTGCACCTTGTCCGGCTGCATGATCGCGGTCAGCAGCGCCTTCGCCTGGTCCACGCAGGGGCTGGAGTTGAAGACCGACCACGCCCACGTGTTGATCGAGGGGAAGTTGCCCGCCGACCCCGCCGGCACCGGCGCCTGGATGGTGTCGGCCAGCAGGTCCGGGTCGTTCTCCTCCAGGTAGGCGAAGATCGAGGCCGGGTTGAAAGCGAACGCCACCTGCCCGGACTGGTAGGCCTTGTTGTTGCCGGCGTCGTCCCACGACGGCGAATCGGGCGGGATCAGGCCGGCATCCCACCAGCGCTTGATCTGCTCCAGCGTTGCGACCGTGCCGGGGTTATCGATCGCCGGCGCGCCGGACTCATCGACGATCACCCCGCCGTTGTTAGTGATGAGCTGGATCATCTGGCCATGGGTATCCGGCGCCATGCCGAGCGTCAGCCCGATCGGGAAGAGCGTCGGCGGGCTCACCAGCTCCATCGCCGCTTCTTCCATCGCGTCCAGCGTGGTCGGGGCGGCGCGCTCGCCGGTGACCTCCTCCATCAGGTCCAGCCGGGCGTACATCACCGACACGTCGGACTGCATCGGGATCGAGTAGACCTGCTCGCCGACCGAGACGTGCGGCAGCAGCGCCGGGAACATCCCGCCGGCCAGGTCCTTGATGCCGTCGTAGACGTCGGTGAGGTCTTCGAGCCGGTCCTGCGAGGCGTAGAAGATGGCGAGGTCGTTGACCATCATCGCGATGTCGGGCACGGTGCCGGCCTCGACCGCGGTGGCGAGTTTGGTCGTGTAGTCGGAGCCGGGCATCGCCACGTACTCGACCGCGACCCCGTTCTCCTCGCCCCACTGCCGCATCTGCTCGCCGAGCAGCGCGTCGCCCTCGGTGGTGAAGGAGACCACGCCCCAGACGGTCAGTTTGTCGCAGGAATCCTGCGCGCCCACGCGACGGGGCGCGCCGAGCGCGGCGGTGGCCGACAGGGCGCCGGCGGCCTGCAGGACGGAGCGCCGGGATACGCAGCGGCGCGAACGATCGTTGGACACGGGTGCCTCCTTCGGCGGATCGAGCGGCCCGGGCGCCGTCGCCGGGGCCATCGCAGCCCAATCGTCCCTCGTCACCCCTCCTTTCCCGGTTTCGTCACCCCTTGATCGCGCCGCCGGCGAGGCCGGAAATGACCCAACGCTGGGCGGCGATGTAGATGACCACGGGCGGCAGCAGGGCGATCAGCGACCCCGCCATCAGCGGACCCCAGGCGAAGACGTCGCCGACGACGAACTCGGCCAGCCCGACCGGGATCGTCTTTTGGGAATCCCGCGAGATCAGCAGCAAGGCGAACAGGAACTCGTTCCACGACAGCGTGAAGGTGTAGAGCGCGATCACCGCCAGCGCCGGCAGCGCCAGCGGGATGAACACCGTCCGCAGCGCCTGCAACCGCGTCGCGCCGTCCACCAGCGCGGCGTCCTCGAGGTCGGATGGGATCGTATTGAAGTACGAGATCGCCAGCCACGTCGCGAACGGCACCGAGAAGATCAGGTAGATGATGACCAGCCCGGCGGCGCGGTTGCTGAGGTTGAACTGGAAGGAGACCTGGAACAGCGGGATGAACAGCAGCGACGGCGGGATCAGGTACGTCACGATCGAGGCCCGCGCCACGAACGTGCGCCCGCGGAACGAGAGCCGCGTCAGCGCGTAGGCGGCCAGCAGCGCGGTCGCCATCGCCAGCGCCGTCGTGCCTAGCGCGACGAACAGGCTGTTGCGGAACCAGGTCAGGAACGACGTTCCGGTCAGGACCTCGACGAAGTGGTCGCCGATGATCTGTTCCGGGATGATCGTCACCCGCCGGTAGATCTCCCGGTTCGGCTTCAGCGACGTGGAGAGGATCCAGAGGAACGGGAAGATCGACCAGGCGCAGAAGAAGGCCAGCCCGACGATGCGGGCCACCGTCCACGGATTGCCGCGCGGGCGGCGGGGCGCCGGCCGCGTTTCGATCGGGGCGCTCGCCCCGGCGATCGCCGCGCTCATGCCCGCCCCTCCGCCGAGAGCATCCGCCGGGTCAGGATCACGATGGCGACGAGGAAGGCCGGGAAGAAGAGCACCGACACGGCGGCCGCCAGCCCGAGTTGCCGGGCGCCGGCGATGCCGATCTCGTACGCCAGCATCGGGAAGGTCATCGTCGCGTCCACCGGGCCGCCGCGGGTCAGCACGTAGACGAAGTTGATGGAGTTGGCGGTCCAGATCGTGGAAAGCAACGTGGTGACGATGATCGCGGGCCGCAGCCCCGGCATCGTCACGTCGAGGAAACGGCGGAACGTGGTCGCCCCGTCCAGCGACGCCGCCTCGTACTGGTCGGGCGGGATGGCCTGCATCCCGGCCAGGAAGTTCATCGTGTAGAACGGCGTTCCCTGCCAGACGGCGACCAGCACGACGGCCCACAGCGCGATCGCCGGGTCGGCGAGGAACTGGACGAGCGTCTGCTGGTCGAAGGCGGCGATGCGGACGTGGTTGACCAGCCCGGCCGCGCTGCCGTCCAGGATCCAGCGCCAGGTGAGGGCGACGATCACCGTCGGGGCCGCCCACGGCAGGAACAGGAGCGTTCGCACCAGCGTCCGCCCGCGGAACGGCTCGTTGAGCATCAGCGCCATCGCCATGCCGAGCACGAACTTGGCGACCACGGAAACGGCGGTGTAGAGCAGCGTCACCCGGACCGAGTTCCAGAACTGCGCCGCGTACTGCTCGCCGACGAGCAGTTGCCGGTAGTTTTCCAGCCCGATCCAGGTCGCCGGCGCGCCGACCATCTTGCGTTGCAGGCTCAGCGCCAGCCCGGTCACCAGCGGATAGGTTACCAGCAGCACCAGCACGAGGATCAGCGGCAGCAGGAACAGCCAGGCGATGCGCCAATCGCGCCCCAGCACGGCCTGGAGCGCCCGCGGCGGGGGTCGGGTCGTGACCGTCCGCGTCGTCGCGGAGGTGGTCGCCATGCGCGTCTCCTGTCCCAGCCGCACTGCCGGACGGTGTGCCATCGCACGCGAAGGATGTTCGAGGACCGGCTCTTTACCTGTCCGTCCGGCAAGCATAAGCTTGCCCGCGCAACGGTACAACAGGCTCGGGAAAGCCGGCAGCATGGCCGGAGGGGGAGCAAACGCGGTGTTTTTCCAGCTCGCGGAGGTCTTCGCGCCGTTCCCGGACGTGACGTGGTCGCTGGCAAAGCAGGCCGGCGTCACCCACGCCGTGGCGTCGCTGCCGCCGGAATCGATCGACGGCAAGCCGTGGGATTTCATGCCGCTGCTGCGGATGAAGCAGCGTTTCGCCGACAACGGGCTGGAGCTGGCGGTCATCGAAACCGGGTTCCCGTGGCTGCACCTCGGCAAGCTCGGCCTGCCCGGGCGCGACGAGGAGATCGAGCGCTGCCAGACCCTCATCCGCAACCTCGGCGCGGTCGGCGTGCCGGTGGTTTGCTGGAACTTCATGGCCGTCTTCAACTGGACGCGCACCTCGACCACCGTGCCCGCCCGCGGCGGCGCGATGGTCACCGGCTACGACCACCGGCTGATGGCGAACGCCCCGCACACCGAGGCCGGCGTCGTGACGGAGGAGCAGCTCTGGGACAGCCTGCGCTACGTGATGGAAGCCATCGTCCCCGTCGCCGAAGAAGCCGGCGTGAAGCTGGCGCTGCACCCGGACGACCCGCCGATCTCGCCGATCCGGGGCGTCGGCCGCATCCTCACCTCACCGGACGCGATGCGCCGCGCGATCGAACTGGTCCCCAGCCCGAACAACGGCATCACCCTCTGCCAGGGCACGTTCGCCACGATGGGCGCCGACGTGCCGGCCGAGATCAGGCGCTTCGGCGGCGACGGGTTGGCCCATTTCATCCACTTCCGCGACGTGAAGGGCACGCCCGACAACTTCGTGGAAACGTTCCACGACGCCGGCCAGACCGACATGCTCGAAGCCTTGCGGGCGTGGCGCGACGTCGGCTTCACCGGCCCACTGCGCCCGGACCACGTCCCGACGATGGCCGGCGAAGACAACCTCGCGCCCGGCTACCAGACGCTGGGCCGGCTGTTCGCGCTCGGCTACATCACCGGCCTTGCCGAGGCGGTGGAGAAGGAGCCGGTTGGGGCGGCGATGGCGGGCGCGGCGGCAGGCGCGGCAGGCGCGTGAACGGATCGGATGGCGTATCGGGCACGAGCCGGCACGTTCATCCGCGTCCGACGAGCCCGGGGCCAAAGCCGCCGGGCTGAGGGGACAAAGGACCCTGAAGGGCCCTCCCGGAGACTGCGCCGATGGTCCGTGGTCGCGGTTGTGGGCGCGTGTCCACGAATCCGGGCGCGACATAGACGGGCGCCCGTTACCGCAGGCTCTCGAGCGCGTTCCAGCACCGCCTCCGTCGTCATCCCGAGCTTGTCGAAGGATCTCGTCGTCCGCGTCAACCCGAGGAAAACGAGATCCCTCGACAAGCTCGGGATGACGAGTTCGGTGACCTCAGCGAGGCTCCGATACAGGCTCTCATACCGTAGCAGGTGTTTCGCGACCTTCCTCGTAGTTGGCCAGTTCGACGAGATTACCGTCCGGATCACGGATGTAAAGCGAACGGGTTGCGCCGAGCGCGCCGTCGCGGCGGTCGGGGCCCGCAACGATGGGAATCCCCAGCGCGTGCAGCCGGGCGACGATCTTTGCAATTGGGGTGCGGGTAACGAAGCACAGGTCGGCCGAACCCGACGTCGGCACGCGCGCCTTCGGTTCGTACTCCCGCCCGGCCGGGTACAGGTTGATCTTCTGCCGGCCGAACATGAGCGCCGTGCGCCCTTCGCCGAAGGTCATGATCTCGAAACCGAGCGCGTCTGCATAGAAGCGCGCCGTTTTCTCGACGTCGGCGACGGTCAGGACGACGTGGTCGATCGCATCGACGAGCAAAGCCCGGCCCTTCTCCCAGACGCTTCCGGGAACGTTCAAGGGCGCAGCGCCCGGCGAGCGAGTCGCCCGTTCGCCCTACCCCCGCAGCAACCGCGCCACCTCGGCCAGCGCCTCCGGGCCGCCGACATTGCCGGGGAAGACAACGTAGGGGATGCCCGGCCGGGCCGATTCCGGGCCGAGCCGCCATACCGGCACGCCCGACGCGACCTGCCCCAGCACCAGCGCCCGCCGCGACCGCAGCGCCTTCGTCCCCACGTCCGACGAGGTGATGCCGCCCTTGCCGACCACCCACGCCAGCGGACCGGGCACGCCGGCGACGACATCCACCAGCGCCGCCGACACCGCCCGCGACAGCCGCAGCGAATCCTCGGCATCCCGCCCGAGCACCAGGTCGCGCGAGGTGAACACGACCGGAACCATTCCCGCCGCCAGCGCCCGGTTGGCCGCGGCGAGGGCGCGGCCAACCTCGGCATCGCGCATCGCCGGATCGACCACCTTCGGCACGGACAATTCGACCGGAACGGCGAACGGCTCGGCGAGGAGCCGCGCCAGTTGCTCGCTCGACTTCTTCACGTGGGAGCCGACCGCGACGAGTCCGGGCGCGGGAACCGGCGCGTCCACCCCGAGCAACTCGACACGACTCAGCAGCGAACGCGCGGCAAGCCCGGCCCGCGCCCTCGCGAACCCCGCGCCGGTCCGATACAGCAAGCGCGTGCCGGCCTCCTCGGCCAGCAGCGCGCCGAGCGCCAGCACGTCGAGGTCCCGGTCGGTCACGGCGTCGGCCACGCAGACCCGCCCACTCCGCAGCCGGCGCAGGATCGCGGCGACGGCCTCCGGCCCGCCCCGCCGCACGTCCTCGATGCCGACCAGCGCGACGTCGGCCGCGGGGATGCGCCCGCCCGTCTTCTCCTCCACCCACGCCCGCAGGTCGGAGGCCCGGTAGCCGAACGCGGCATCGCGCGCGAACTCGGTCTCCCCGGCGGGAACGAGGCGGTCGCCGTCCCGAACGAAGTGGACGCCGCCGATGGTGACCCGCCCGCCGGCGACGAAGGCCGGCACGAGCAGCACGCCGTCCACCCCGCCGAGCGCCCCGGCCAGCGCGTCGGTCTCGGCCGGAAAATGCCCGCGCAACGTCGAGTCGCTGCGGCTGAGCAAGGCGACGCCGCGCCCGGTCTCGCGCGCGGCGGCCAGCGCGTTCCCGGCGACCTCCCGGTTGAGGGCAGCGGCCTCGTCCTCCGGCAGCGAGCGGCTGTTCGTCAGCACGAAAACGACCGCCGGGGCCTGCCGCAGTTCGGCCGCGAGGTCGCCCACCTCCCAGCGGGCGAGCACCGGCGTGTCGTGGACCGTCTGCACCCCGGTCGGGTCGTCATCCAGCGCCAGAAGCGTCCTGCCCGACGCGGCAACCCGCGCCCTGATCTCCGGCAGCACGTCCTCCGCCCACTCCGGCGGCAGGTTTCCCAGCGGATCGGTCATCCACCCCTCCCCGACGTGCCGAGTGCCGAGTGCCGAGTGCCGAGTGCCGAGTGCCGAGTGCCGAGTGATGGTAGGTCCGCTCGGCGGCTCGCACCGTTCGTGCTTGCCGACCCACCTGCTTGCCGACTCCGTGACTCGGCACTCGGCACGCGGCACGTCCGTGCTACTGCGCCAGGTACGCTCCATCGACGGGCAGGATCGCACCGGAGACGAACGAGGCGTCGTCGGAGGCGAGAAAGAGGATGGCCTTCGCCACCTCGGACGGCTCGCCGATGCGCCCCATCGGGTGCGCCTGCTCCATCACCCGCAGGTATTCGGGGCCGCCCGGCTCGTCCACCAGCGAGCGGACCCGCTCGGTTCGGATGGTGCCGGGCGCGACGGCGTTGACCCGGATGCCGCGGTCGGCCCACTCGATCGCGAGGTGCTGGGTGATGCCGGACGCCACGAACTTGGCCGGCCCGTAGGCCGCCTGCCGCTTCTGCCCGGCCAGCCCGGAGATCGAGGACAGGCAGACGATGCTGCCGCCGCCCGTTTCCAGCATCGCCCGGATCGCGTGCTTGCACGACAGGAACATGCCGCGGCCATCGACCGCCATCACCCGGTCCCAGTCCTCGACGGTCGTCTCCAGCACGTCCGAGAGCGGGATGATCCCGGCGTTGGCGACCAGCACGTCGAGCCGGCCGAAGCGATCGAGCGCCGCTTGCACGGCGCGGACCACGTCCGTTTCCTCGGAGACGTCGCCGGTCACGGCCACGACCTCGGCGCCCGCCGCGGCGGCGTCGGCTTCCGCGCGCGCCACGCCCTCGGCCGAGATGTCGAACAGCACCAGGTTCGCGCCCTCGGCGGCGAACAGGTCGGCGGTGGCGCGGCCGATGCCGGACCCCGCGCCCGTAATCAGGCAAACCTTGCCGGCGAGGCGGTTGCAACCGGCGGCGGATGCGGTCATGGCTCGTGATTCCTCCTGCGGTGTTGGCGGATACGGATGACGCGGTTTGGGTGCCGATCCGAACAACGGCCACGCTCGTCCGGGGATGGCGTCGGGTGCGTGGTCGATTCGTGCGCTGCCCACGCCCGCCCGGGGGGTGATGGCGGTTGCCAAGATAGTGCGGCCGTCGCCCACGCCCGCCCGGGGTCTTTTCGCAACCGCCATCACCCCCCCCGCCGGCGGACTCGGCGCGCGAACCACCCACGCAACC
>JAFAEX010000158.1 GCA_023423795.1 Chloroflexota bacterium
GGGGGGCCCCCGGGGGGGGGGGGGGGGCCCCCCCCCCCCCCTACTTGCCGACATCGTGCCTACGCGATCTCCCGCACCGCGGCGGCGATCCGATCCGGGGTGGGGACGTAGAACTGCTCCAGCGGCGGGCTGAACGGCACCGGCGTGTGCGGCGCGGTGACCAGCTTGATCGGGGCGTCGAGCAGGTCGAAGCCCTTGTCGGCAACCATCGCCGCGATGTCGGTGGCGGCGCTGCAACGCGGGTTGTCCTCGTCCACGATCACCAGCCGGTGGGTCTTGGCGACCGAGGAGAGGATCGTGTCCTCGTCCAGCGGCGACAGCGTGCGCGGATCGACGACCTCGACCTCGATGCCCTCGTTGGCCAGCGTCTTCGCCGCCGCCAGCGACTGCTGAACCATCCGCGAGATCGCCAGCACGGTGACGTCGCTGCCCTCGCGCTTGATGTCGGCCACGCCGAAGGGGATGCCCTCGCTGCCTTCGGGCACCTCGCCCTTGGAGGCGTAGAGGACCTTATTCTCGAAGAACATCACCAGGTCGTCGTCGCGGATCGCGGTCAGCAGCAGCCCCTTGGCGTCGGCCGGGGTGGACGGCACCGCGACCTTGATGCCGGGCATGTGGGTGAAGACCGAGTAGTGGCAGCCGGAGTGCTGCGCCGCCGCCGAGACGCCGGCCCCGATCTGGGTGCGGATCGTCACCGGGCACTTGGCCTTGCCGCCGAACATGTAGCGGAGTTTGGCGCCCTGGTCGAAGATCTGGTCCATGCAGCAGCCGAAGAAGTCCACGAACATGAGTTCCGCAACCGGGCGGAGCCCCGTCGCCGCCGCGCCGACCGCCGCGCCGATGAACCCGGCCTCGGTGATCGGCGTGTCGAGCACGCGCTCGCGCCCGAACTCCTGCACGAGCCCCTTGGTGACGCCCATCGGGCCGCCCCAGGCGTCTTCGTTGATGAGGTGATCGACCGCGGCGCCGCCGGCGATGTCCTCGCCCATCAGCACCACCGTCGGGTCTTCGCGCATCGCGAGCCGCAGCGCCTCGTTCACGGCCTGCAGGTAGGTCATCTGCCGGGTAGCCGTCGCGACCATCGTCGGTCCTCCGTGGATCGCGGCGGGCGGCTTCGCCCGCCGTGCGCCCTAGTAGTTGACGTACACGTCGGTGAGCGTCTCGGTCGGGTCCGGGAACGGCGCGGCCTTGGCGTCTTCCCACGCGACGTCGAGGTCCTTGTGGATCTGGGCGTCGACCGCGTCGAGTTCCTCGGCCGAGGCCATCCCGCGTTCGATCATGAAGGTCCGGACCGACGTGATCGGGTCGCGGTCGCGGTAGTGGTTCAGTTCTTCCTCGGTGCGGTACGTAACCTGGTCGCCCTGGAAGTGCCCGTAGTAGCGGTAGGTCTTGGCCTCTATCAGGGTCGGTCCTTCGCCGCGGCGGGCGCGGGCGATGGCCTCGCCGGCGGCCTCGTAGACCGCGAACAGGTCCAACCCGTCCACCACCACGCCCGGGATTTCGTAGGCCTGGGCGCGGTTGGCGATGTCGGTGGCCGAGCAGTGGTAGTGGAACGGGGTCGCCTCGGCGTACCCGTTGTTTTCGCAGACGAAGATGACCGGCAGTTTCCAGATCGCGGCCAGGTTCAATCCCTCGTGGAACGTGCCCTGGTTGGACGCGCCGTCCCCGAAGAAGCAGACCGCCACGCCGCCGGTGCCGAGCGTCTTCGCCGACAGCGCCGCGCCGCAGGCAAGCGGGAACCCGCCGCCGACGATGCCGTTCGCCCCGAGCATGCCCTTGCCGACGTCGGCGATGTGCATCGAGCCGCCCTTGCCCTTGCAGACGCCGGTGCTCTTGCCCATCAGTTCGGCGACCATGCCGGGGATGTCCACCCCCTTGGCGATGCAGTGCCCGTGGCCGCGGTGGGTGGAGGTGATGACGTCGCGCTCGGTGAGTTGCGAGCAGACGCCGACGGCGATCGCTTCCTCGCCCGCGTAGAGGTGGACGAAACCGGGGATCAAGCCGGCGGCGAAGTTCTTGCCCGCCGCATCCTCGAAGGCCCGGATCTCCACCATCGTCTGGTACATCCGCAACAGCGCGTCCCGGTCGAGAGTTTCGAGACCGCTCTGGGTCGGTGCTTCCGCCATGATCCCCTCCATTGGATCGGGGCCGCGTGCCGGCGCTGGCCGCGGTGGCCCGGTTAACCTGACGGCGAGATTTGCGACCTTATACGGCAGTCCTCGCAACCCGGCAAGCGAGCGTCGCGACAGTCCTGCCGGAGCCGTTCGCGGAACGGTGACTGCCGGTCCAGCGTTGGCGAGACGACGCCCCCTGGGCCATAGTGCGGGCGTCCGGACGACGATCCAGGGATGGGAAGGCGGTGCGGCGGCGCGTCGCGACGGAGACGGCGAAGGGACCGGGAAAGGGGACGGCATGAATCTTGGACGGCGCGCCGCGGCGGCGCTGCTCGTGGCGGTGCTGCTGCTGGCCGGGCCGCTGGGCCGGTTCGGCGCGGGCATCGGCCCGGCGCCGGCGGTGGCCGGGGTCGGAGATTTCGTGGCTGGGCAGCCGGGGTGCGGCCGGGTGGCGCTGATCTTCAACGTCGGGTCGGGGTTCGATCCGGCGCTGGGGATGATGGACACCCTGGCGTCCTACGGCGTGCCGGCCACCATCTTCATGATGGGCTGGTGGGTGGACTGGTACCCCGACGCCGCCAACTACATCGCCTCCTTCGGCTACCCGATCGGCTCCCACGGCAACCTGCCGCCGGAATACACGGTGCGCTCCGACGACGACATCATGAACGACGTCTGGGCGACAGAAGCTGCCTTCCACCGGCAACTCGGGTTCGCGCCCGGCCCATGGTTCACGGCCTTCGCCGGCGCGAGCGACGCCCGCGTCAACGCCCTCGTCGCCAACCTCGGCTACACCATGATCGGCTGGGAAGTCGAGACCGGCGATTGGGATCCGAACGTGAGCGCGTCGATGATTTACGACCGGGTGATGACGCAGGTGTACGACGGCGCGATCATCGAACTGCACCTCGATTCGGCCGGCAGCACCTACACGACCGCGACCGCGCTGCCCTGGATCATCGAAGACCTTTCGGCGCAGGGGTACACCTTCGTCACCATCCCCCAGATGATGCAGCCCTGCTATTGATCCGGCCCCGAACGGCGAGCCACCTATACTGGGCGGCGCGTCGCGGCGGGGAGTGGCGCGGTCGATCGCGGCCGCGAGAGGAGCGGGGATGCCGGAGCAGGTGCGCACGCTGCTGGACTACATCGTGAGCAGCTACGTCGTCGTCGATGAGCAGAAAGACATCGACCTCAACGCGCCGGCGTCCGAATCCGGCGCCGAGATCGCCACCGAAAAGACGGATGTCGCCGAGCGCGAGCGGGCGCGGGCCGGTGCGTTGGCCGAGCCGTTTCGTCTCGGCTTGTTGGCGGCATACCGGATGCGGCAGGCCGGGCAGCGGGAACTGCCGCTGGACGACCGCGTGCCGGACGAGAACGCGATGGCCGATGCCCTGATTCGTTTCCTCGTCTCGTTCGGACTCGCGGAATCGCGCACCGAAGAGACGGAGCCGATGCACTACATCTACCACGTCAGCGTCGATTGGGACCGGCTCGGCGCGGTCGCCGCGCGGGCAGGGATCGACCTCGACGGCGTGCTGGCGGCGCAGGCGGCGTGAGCGACGCCGTGGTTTCCGCCGCCGCCGCGCCGCGCCGCCGCCGTTCGCGAGCGGCGGCGGTTCAGGCATCCCCCGCTCCCGAGGACGACGCGGTCGAGGTTGAGTCGAAGGCCGTCTCGGCCGAAAGCGCTGTGGACGTCGAACCGGAGGAGGAGGACCGGCGGGTCGAAATCCTCGCCAAACGGCTCGGGGTCAAATTCAACGATCCCGAACTGCTCCGCCTCGCGCTGACGCACCGCTCGATCATCCAGGACGTCGTCGCCGCCGGCGGCGATCCGGCCGAGGCCGCGATTCGCACCAACGAGCGGCTGGAGTTCCTGGGCGACGCCGTCCTCGGCGCGAACGCCGCGGCGTGGCTGTATGACCGCGCGCCGGAGGCGAGCGAGGGCAGCCTCACCCGGCAGCGGGTCGCCCTCGTGCGGGCCGAGACGCTGGTGCGCTGGGCACGGGAACTCGGGCTCGGCGATTTGCTCTACCTCGGGCACGGCGAGCGCCCGAGCGATGGCACGCGGGACCGGATGCTGGCGGGGGCGTTCGAGGCGGTCGTCGGGGCAATCGCGCTCGACCGCGGGTACGCGACCGCCCGCCGGTTCCTCTACAAGTTGCTGGAACGCGACGCGGCCGGCATCCTCGGCGAGGACGAATCGGTCTCGAACCCGAAGGGACGGCTCCAGGAGGTCCTGCAGGAGCGGTTCCGGCGCGGGCCAACGTACCGGACGGTGTCTTGCGACGGCCCCGCCCATCAGCAGGTCTTCACCGTGCATGCCCTTATTGGCAACCGGCTGCTGGGCGAGGGGCGCGGCGGCAGCAAGCGCGAGGCGCAACAAGCCGCGGCGGCGGATGCGCTCACCCGGATCGACGAGATCGCGCCCGATGCCGCCGCCAATGCCGGCGCTGCCGAATCGAACGACGACGCCGACGGCGAGGCTGCGCCCGGCGAGACGACGGGATAGGATGCGTCGCGGCGGCTGCCGCGGACGACCGGCGCCAGGCCGCGGTGGAGGGTGCGACGGTGGCGGGACATTACGATCAACTGACGGTCTTTACCGGCAATTCCAATCCTGATCTCGCGCAGGCGATCTGTGACCACATCGGCATCCCGCTCGGGCGGGCCGAGGTGTTCAAGTTCTCCAATGACAACACGTTCGTCCGCATCCTGGAGAGCGTGCGGGAGAACGACGTCTTCCTCGTCCAGTCGTTCGCCGACCCGATCAACGACTCCATCATGGAATTGCTGATCATGGCCGACACCCTCAAGCGGGCGTCCGCCGGCCGCGTCACCGCCGTCATTCCGTACTTCGGCTACGGCCGCACCGACAAGAAGGACCAGCCGCGGGTGCCGATCACGGCCCGTTTGGTGGCCAAACTCGTCGGCTACGCGGGCGCGGACCGGGCGTTGACGCTCGACCTCCACGCCGGCCAGATCCAGGGCTTCTTCGACATGCCCGTGGACGAGATGAGCGCCATGCCGCTGCAGGCGCGCTACTTCGCCCGCAAGCGGCTGAAGGACCCGGTCGTCGTCTCGCCCGACCTCGGCAACACCAAGCGGGCGCGCAACTTCGCCGAGGCCATCGACGCCTCGCTGGCGATCATCGAGAAGCGGCGGATCGGCAACAAGGACCAGACCGAGGCGCTGAACCTGATCGGATCGGTGGACGGCAAGTCGGTCGTCATCGTGGACGACGAGATCGACACCGCCGGCTCGATCGTTCAAGCGGTAGACGTCTGCCTCGCCAACGGAGCGTCCGAGGTGTATGCCTGCGCCATCCACCCGGTCCTGTCGGGGCCGGCGATCGAGCGGCTTTCGGCCAGCCCCATCAAGGAGATCGTCGTTTCCGACAGCATCCGGGTCGGCCCGGAAAAGCGCATCCCGAAATTGACGGTGCTCTCGGTCGCGCCGCTGCTCGGGGAGGTCATCCAGCGCATTCACACTGGGGCCAGCGTTTCCGCCGCCTACCGGGCGGAGGAAGCCTTGACGTCGCGGTGATTCGGACCGTCATCCCGAGCCTGTCGAGGGATCTCATTCTTCTCCCAGGTTGGGACAGGACGAGATCCCTCGGCAGGCTCGGGATGACGGGTTGGTGGCGGCGGCCACGCCTGGACTACCGCGCGACCAGCGCCCCGTTGAAGCGCCGCTTCGCCAGTCGGTTCGTCAGCCACGCCCAGCGGCGCGAGATTTCGGCATCGCCCGCGCGAGCGGCGTCGGCAGCTTCGGCCTGCATGCCGGCCAGTTCACGCTCCGGCAGCGGCTGCTCGGCGTCGATGGCGTCGAGGATCGCGAGGTAGCGCTCGGCGGCGCCGTCACCACCGACGCGCGGCGCGATCTCCTCGGAAACGAAACGTTCCCACGGCAGGGCGGGATCCCAGCCGAAGCGGGAAAAGGCGAGGTAGGAGAACTCGACCGGGACCTCGAACGGCGACGCTTCGCCCCAGATGGTGAGTCCTTCGACGCCGGTTGCCGCCGCGGTGCGGCAGAGTTCGTAGAAATCGCGCCCGTTGAAGCGGTACCGCTCGGTGTTGCGGCTGCCGTTCCACTGGCAGGCGAACTGGGCGCGGAAGACGTTGTGCTTCGTCGGCAGCCCGGCCACGATTTCGGGGCTTAGTTCTTCCCGCACGTTGTTCCAGTAGGTCCGGTTCAAGGTGTGCTGGTAGATGCCGGCGTCGGGCAGCGCCCGCAACGGGGCGTGCGCCTCGTGGTCCAGCATGTTGTCCCACTGCAGCTCGGAGTAGAGCCAGAGGTCCTTCCGCCGGGAGGTCGCCGCCTCGAACAAGCGCGGGTAGAAGTCGGCCATGTCAGCATGCGACCACGATTCGGTCGCGCCGCCGCCGCGGCGGTTGGCATCCTCGCGGGCGGCCCGCCGCTCCGAACAGCGCGCGCAGCCGCAGACGCCGTAGTCGCCGCTCTCGATGTTGATGCCGCCGATCTCGAAGGTCTCGGCCAGCCAGCCGATCGCCTCTTCCATCCAGCGTTGGTTCTCCGGGTGCGACGGGCACCCGGAAACGGTGTAGTCGCTGCGCGGGAAGTTCAGCGGGAAGTCGAGGTCGGCGATCTGGAACCCGACCGGCCGCTCCATCGTCGCCGCGAGATCCGGGCGCGCCCGCAGCCGGGTGGCCAGGTTGAACTCGT
The DNA here is from genome assembly GCA_023423795.1 of Chloroflexota bacterium. Taxonomy (GTDB): domain Bacteria; phylum Chloroflexota; class Chloroflexia; order Thermomicrobiales; family UBA6265; genus CADCWF01. The sequence continues at coordinate 6,801 of JAFAEX010000158.1, forward strand.
GGTCGCCTTCCCAGTAGACGCCGCCGTAGGCGTTGATGGCCACGCCGGGAAGGATTCGCACGCCGCGTTCGGTCGCGTAGCGGCAGAGTTCCTGCGCCGCCTCGATGCCGCCGTGGGAATCGCGCAGGAAGCCGTAGATGACCAGCGCCGCGATCCGGTTCCGGCTCATGAAATCCACGGCCCGGGTGAAGTCGGCCAGGAACCCGTCCGGCGGCTTACCGTAGGGGTTGAAGACGCCGATCTCCTGCACGCCGATCTGCTCGACGTCCCAGTTCGTGGAGTGGTCCCAGTTCCACCACGTCCGGTAGGGGAGACCGGGCGCGTCCTCGACCGTGCCGAGCGGCAGTTCAACCGCATTGCCGGAGATCGCGCCGCGCCGCCCGACCAGTTCCTCGACGCCGTAGATGACGCCGGAGAACGGCCCACCCGCGATGTCGATCGTCGGCGCGCCGCCGTTGCGTTCGACCGCGATGGCGAACCCGCCCTCGGGCCGCGAATCGTCGCCGCGCAGCCGCACGATCGGGACGCCCTCCGGCCGGTCGCCGGCCGGGGCGTCCGCCCACGCGATCGCCGGCCAGGATTGCCGCAGGCGGCGTGCGGCGTGCCGGTGGGTGTCCGCTCCGTCGATCAGCACCGTCCCGTCGAGGCGCACCGTGCCCTCGGCGCCAGTTCCGTTGCCCATGGTCCTCGCTCTCCCGTCGCCAGCGCCGGTGGGCGCGGCCCCATTGCCGTATCCGGCGATTCTACGGGGCGCAATCGGGCCGCGCACGGGCGTTGGGCACGGGTACGCTTCCGCCCGGACGGGACAAGTCGCCGGTCTAGATGCCCGGACCACTCCCGCCGGCGTACTCGGCGAGTCCCCAGAGGTCGCGCCAGACGTGGCCGGGCATCGCGCCGTCCGGGGTCGGTTCGACCTTGCGGTTGATCCAGGCCGAGTCCATCCCGAGGTGCGACGCCGGACCGATGTCGTACTTGAACCCGAACGCGACGTGCAGGATCTGCTCCGGCGGCTCGCCGACGACCTCCAGCAGCCGGTGGAAGTTGTTCAGGCTCGGTTTGTAGGAGCCGCATTGCTCGGCGGTGACGACCGCCTCAAAGGGCACGCCCATATGCCGCAGGGAATGGGCGATCAGGTCGTCGTCGGTGTTGGAGAGGATGACCAGCCGCATTCCCGCCTCCCGCGCTTGTGTCAGCGCCGGGATCGTGTCGGGGAACGGTTGCCACGAGCGCATCGAGCGGATGAGCGCCTCGCCGTGTGCGTCGTCCCACGGGTAGCCGCGCTCGGTCATCCAGAGGCGCAGGCTCTCCGCGAGGATCGCCTTGTAGGTCTGGTACGGGCCGTTGATGATCTCGAACTGGATGGCTTCCCAGCGCCGGCGCAGGGCGTCGCCGTTCTCGGCCGGCGTTTCGAAGCGCACGGCGAGGTCGTACAGGAAGGTCGCCAGCCCGCCCTCCCAGTCGATCAGCGTGCCGAAGCAATCGAATGTGGCGACGCGCGCCCGCGGTCCCGGATCGGTCATCGGTCGGTCCTTTCGGTCGTCGGCGCGCCCGCTCGGCGCCGCTAGCGACCGCAAGTGAACCACCGCGCCGGGACGCCCGGCTTGCCCGATCAGGTCCGGTCTTTGCCCGATTCGCGCAGGACCGCCGCCCGGTAGGCCGACGGCGGCATCCCGACTTCGCGGGCAAAGAGACGGGTGAACCACGGCTGCGAAACGAACCCGACGCGCAGCGCGACTTCGCCGGCGGTCAGGTCGGTCGTCGCCAGCAGGTCGCGGGCGCGCTCGATCCGCAGCCGTTGCAGGTAGGCCACCGGCCCGATGCCGTACGCGGCGCGGAAGCAGCGGGTCGCGTGGGAGGGGCTGCAACAGGCGGCGGCCGCCGCTTCGGGCAGCGACACCGGCTGGTCCCACGCGGCGTCGAGGAACGCGCGCACGCGGCCGGCGATCTCGTTGCCGCTGGCGGGCGAAACCGCGCCGGTCGGGCGCACCGCCGCGTCGAGCCCGAGCGCGGCGCGGGCGTACCGGCCGAGCGCGTCCGCCACGATGGGTGCCGTAAGGGCGCCAGACGCCGCCTCGATCCGCAGCAGCGGCAGCAGGGCAGCGCCGCGGGCATTCAGCGCCCGGAACGGGTCCTCTGCATCTCCGTTCGGCGCGGCAGCGAGCGGACCGCGAAAGTCGGCGACGAGAAAGCGGTTATCGCCTCGGGCGGCGAAGACGTGATCGCGCCCCGGCGGCACCACCGCGCAGCGCAACCCCGTGACGCGGCCCTCCTCGCCGCCAATCGACATCTCCATGACGCCCGCCAGCGGCAGCACCACCTGCAGAAAGTCATGCCGCTCCGACCGGGGCTTCGCATCGTAGGAGCGTTCGGCGACCGAGAACGGCGGCAGGGGCGAGTGCGCCGCTGGCGGGCGGTCCATCGCTACGTGTCGAAACTGCGGACGCAGGCGGCCACCCGCTCCAGCGCCTTGCGAAGGTTCTCGTCCGAGTTGGCGTAGGAGAGTCGGAGGTAGCCCTCGCCCTCGGCTCCGAACGAGGTGCCGGCGATGGCGGCCACCCCGAACTCGTCCAGCAGCCGGTCGGCAAACTGCTTGCTGGTCGCCCCGGTCGCCGTGATGTTCGGGAAGGCGTAGAACGCGCCCTTGGGCATCACGCAGGTCAGGCCGGGGATGGCGTTGAGGCCGTCCACGATCAGCGACCGGCGGCCGCGGAACGCCTCGATCATCGCCTTCACGTCGTCCTGCGGCCCGGTCAGCGCTTCCAGCCCGGCGCGCTGCACGGCCGACGAGGTGCAAGAGACGCTGTTGACCATCAGTTTGGAGACGTGGGGAACGAGTTCGGGCGGCATCAGGCCGTAGCCGAGCCGCCAGCCGGTCATCGCGTAGGTCTTGGAGAACCCGTCGAGGATGATCGTCCGGTCCTGCATCCCCGGCAGCGCGGCGATGGAGTGATGCTCGCCCTCGTACAGGATCTCGGCGTAGATCTCGTCGGCCAGCACCACGAGGTCGTTCTCGATGGCGATCTTCGCGATCGCTTCGAGGTCCGACTTTTCCAGCACGCCGCCGGTCGGGTTGGCAGGGGAGTTGATGATCAGCAGCCGCGTCTTCGGCGTGACGAGGCTTGCCAGTTCCTCGACGTCCAGCCGGAAGTCGTTGCGCTCGCGGATCGGGGCCGGGACCGCCTTCGCACCGACGAAGTCGATCATGCTCCGGTAGATTGGGAAGCCGGGGTCCGGGTAGATCGCCTCGTCGCCCGCCTGCAGGAGCGCGAGCATGACGAAGAACATGACCGGCTTGCCGCCGGGGGTGACGATCACCTGATCGGGGGAGTAGGTCGTGCCCCGCTTGTTGATGTAGTCGGCGATGGCGGCCCGCAGGTCCGGCTGACCGTTGGCGGGACCGTAATGGGTCCAGCCGCCCTTGAGCGCCTCGCAGCCGGCCTCGACGATGTTGGCCGGCGTGTCGAAGTCGGGTTCGCCGATTTCGAGGTGGACGACATCCACGCCCCGACCTTCGAGCGCGCGGGCGCGCACCAGCACCTCAAAGGCGGTCTCGGTGCCGAGCCGGCCCATCCGGTCAGCGAGTCTCATGCGTCCTCCCCGGCGGCAGCGCCGCGCTGGCTCCAATCCGTCATGACCATCGGGCCAGAAGGATACCGGAGCCGGGACGGGAACGCTCGCAGCGCGGCGCCACGCAACGGGTCGCCGATCAGCCTTCCACGGTGTCGGGCTGGTTCGGTGTGCTATCCGCCGCGACGACCGGACGGGATATCCGTATCCCCGGCACGTCCGGGGAGGTGCTCGACGGCACGACCGGCGCGGCCGAGCCCTGACGCGGCGCCCAGTCCCGGTAGTCGATCAGCGGGAACGGGTTGTCGAGCGCCGCGATCTCGGCGAGGGTGGCGCGTTCGTCCTCGGTGAGCGGGCGGCGCATCTCGACGATGGACGCCAGCCGCTCGAAACGCTCGAGGTGGCCGCCGAACCGCTCGATCGCGTACTCCTTCGCCTGTCCGGTGGTGACGAGGAACGGCCAGTCGCTTGATTGAAGCAGCAGCAGTTCGCGCGCGACCTGGTTGAGCAGGTCCTTCCGTTCGCCGATTGCGTCGGGCTCGGCGGCGACCAGCCGCTCCATCCGCTGCTCCGCGCCGTGGATCAGCGGCCACATCCACTCGGTATCCGGATTGAGCCAGACTGAAAAGTCGCCGTTCGCGCCCCAGCTCGACGCCGGCAGCGACAGCACCTCGTCGGGCGGGTGGGTTTCCACGATCCGGCTGGCGTTCGAGAGTTCGACCACGTCGCTGGTGGCGAGCCCGCGCAGCACCAGCTTCAGCCACTCGACGCCCTCGAACCACCAGTGGCCGAACAATTCGGTGTCGTAGGCGGCGGAGACCACGCCGAACTCGCCGGTCGCGGCGTTGTAGGCGGCCAGTTCGCGTTCCACGAGATCGACGTAGTGGGCGGCGTGGCCGCGCACCTGCTCCTTCGCCCGGTCCGGTTCGTAGGGCGGCTTTTCCCCGAGGTCGAGCCCGCGCCCGCCGATCCGCCAGTAGTGCATGCCGGACGTGGTGTCCTTGCGGTGGAACTCCCGGTACATGTAGTCGCCCGGATAGCCGTGGGCGGCCGACCACACCTGCTGGCCGATGCGGGCATTGCGGGCCAGCACGGCGACGTTGCCGGCCTCGTCGCCGACCCAGTAGGGATGGAACGTGGTGCCGGTCGCCGCCGGCGAATCTTCAGCGCGCGGCTCGACCGACACGCGGCGTTCCGTGCCGTACATGCCCATCACGTCTTCGCCCCAGGCCTTGCCGGTGGCGGCGCCGCCCTCGACGGTGTGGGTCTCGGAGAAGAAGACGCGCAGATCCTCGGCGGCGACGAACGACTCGATGCCCGGCCGCCGGATCGTTTGGCCCTGCTCCTCGACGACCTGGGCGGGCCGGTAGGCGCACTCCGGCAGCCAGATCGCGCGCGGCGGCGCGCCGAAATGGCCGGCGCTGGTGCGCGCCCCGGTGTGGAGTTGGCCGTGGATCGAGGAGTCGCGCGACAGCAGCGGCAGGAACCCGTGGGTCGCCGCGCAGGTGGCGATGTCGAGGTTGCCGGTCTCCCGCAGCCGGCGGAACGCGCCGATCAGGTCCGTGCCGTAGCGGTCGCGGAAATCGCTGACCGTCCGCGCGTACCAGTGGTGGAAGTACCGGGCGAGGTTGGCCATCACCTCGTCGCCGGCCCGCTCGAACCGGTCGATGTCGTCGGCCGCCTTCGCCGCGCGCACCGAAGCGTAGGTGATGAAGTTGTCGCGGACGTCGGGATCGGCCAGTTGCTCGGCGAGGATCGGCGTGATGCCGATCGTCAGCGACCACGGCACGCCCTCGGCGGTCAGCTCGTCGAGGGCGACGAGGATCGGCAGGTAGGTTTCGGCGATCGCCTCGTGAACCCACTCCTCGCCGTGCGGCCACATCCCGTGGAGGCGGGCGTACGGCAGATGGCTGTGAAGGACGAAGGTGAAGGCGCCGGATTTCGCCACGTCGATCCCTTTCCGGTCGGTCGCGCCGCGGGTCGCATCCCGTGGGCCATTCTTGCCGAAGTTCCGTGCTCCGTCATCCCGTCGGCCGAAATCGGCTGGCCGCGCCGCGATTCGGCGCATTTCGGGGACGGACGCCGGGAACGTAGCGCAGGATGCGGGCCTCAACCGGACCAGGGGTCCGCAGCCGTGTGGAGCCGGTGCGCCGCGTTCGGCGCGGTGTAGTCGAACGGGTCGCGCCCGCGGTCCTCCGTCCGGGGCGGGCGGCGGCCGTAGGCGGTGACGAGTTCGGCCAACCCCGCGCCGAGGCCGGGGTGGAGCATGTGCTGTTCGTAGCGCCAGCCCCAGTTGCCTTCGGCCCGCCCCGGCGTGTTCATGCGCGCCTCGTCGCCGAGCCGCATCACGTCCTGGAGCGGGAGGACCGCCATCTCCGCGACCGAGGCGAGGGCGAGCCGGATGAGGTCCCAGGCGATATCGCCGCCGTCCTTGCCGAGGTAGCGCTGCACGTCCTGCCGCTGCCACTCCGGGAGCGTAGCGAACCAGCCGATCGTCGTCTGGTTGTCGTGCGTCGCCGGGTAGACAACGCAGCCGGGTTCGTAGGTATGCGGCAGGTAGGCGTTGTCCGCTCCGCTGCCGAAGGCAAATTGCAGGATCTTCATACCGGGCAGGACCAGCGTTTCGCGCAGTTCGACCACGTCGTCGGTGACCACCCCGAGGTCTTCGACGATGAACGGCAGCTCGCCGAATTCGCCGCGCATCGCCTCGAAGATCGCCGACTTCGGGCCTTCTTCCCACCGGCCCGTGGCGGCGGTCGGCGCGTCGGCCGGCACCACCCAGGCGGCGGCGAACCCCCGGAAGTGGTCGATCCGCAGCAGATCGACCAGGTCCAGCGAGGCGCGGACCCGTGCCGTCCACCAGGCATAGGCTTCGCCGGCGTGCGCGCCCCAGTCGTAGTGGGGGTTGCCCCAGAGTTGCCCCTGGTCGGTGAACGCGTCCGGCGGCACGCCGGCGACGACGAGCGGACGCCCCTCGGGATCGAGCCGGAACAGGTGTTGGTTGGCCCAGACGTCGGCGCTGTCATGGGCGACGAAGATCGGCAGGTCGCCGACGATGCGGATGTCCCGCTCGTTGGCGTAGCGGCGGAGTTCCCGCCACTGCCGCCGAAACTGGAACTGCACGAACTGGTGGAACCGGATCTCGTCGGCGTGCTCGGCGCGGGCCGCGTCGAGGGCGGCCGGTTCGCGTCGGCGCTGCGCCGCGTCCCAGTCGAGCCAGCCCGCGCCGCCATAAGCGGCTTTCAGGGCCATGAACAGCGCGTAGTCATCGAGCCAGCCGGCGGCTTCGGCGCGAAATGCGTCGAACGCCTGCCGCTGGTCGGCGGCTGCACCGCGCCGGAACGCCGAGAAGGCATCGCGCAGCCGCGCCAGTTTCCACGCCTCGACGGCCGGGTAATCCACCGCGTAGTCGGGGAACGGCGGGTGGTTGTCGATGGCGGCCCGTTCCAGCAGGCCGTCGCCGGCGAGCCAGGAGAGGGAGACGAGGAGGGGATTACCGGCGAAGGCCGACGGTGACGCGTACGGCGAGTTGCCCGGCCCGGGCGGCGTCAGCGGCAGGATTTGCCACAACCGTTGGGCGGCCAGCGCGAGCCAATCGACGAAGCGGAACGCCGCATCCCCGAGGTCGCCGATCCCGTGCGGGGCGGGAAACGACGTCGGGTGGCAAAGAACCCCGCTGTACCGTTGCGCCATGCGTTGCTCCTGGTGGAAACCGCCGAATCGCGGCCCCGTCCCGTCTCCGACGTGCGGCCATGGTCGCACGATCGGGGCCGAGGGTTGCGGTTGCCCGGATGGAACGATTCCCGCAAGGTTCGGGCCGTCGTTGCGCCGCCCGGGAAAACGCGACGAGGCCCGCGCCATTCGGCGCGGGCCTCGTCAAAGGTGGTGCGATGTGCTCGAAGGCTAGGCTTCGGCGCCGGCGGTCGCGACTTCATCGGCGATCTCCGCCGACTCGTTGGCCGCGTCGTCGCCGGCCGCCCGCTTCTGGGCGTCGGACTGGGCGACGCGGCTGGCCAAACGCTGCTGCCGCTTCGACGGGCGCGCGCCGGCTGCAGCGGCGTTTTCCATCTTCTTCATGAACCGCTCGACCTGACCGGCGGTGTCAACGATGCGCTGCTCGCCGGTGTAGAACGGGTGGCAGACGTTGCACAGGTCGGTGCGCAGGTTCTTGCGCGTCGAACGGGTCGTCCAGGAGTTGCCGCAGGCGCACGTGACCGTGGCTTCTTCATACTTCGGGTGGATGTCGGGCTTCATCGGTAATCCTTCGGGGTGGTCCGTTCACCGGCCGTTCCATCGGCCGCGGACGCGATTGGCGCAATTCGTGGGTGCGGCGGCCTAGTCGGCGGCGCTGGCCGTTTCGGCGACCGGCTCGGCGACGAGGTCGAAGACGCTCCAGCCGGCCGACTCGTGCGGGTTCATCAGCAGGGTCTTCGAGCCGCCGATCGGATAGACATCCGGCGGGTAGACGCTGATCCGCCGCTTGGCGCGGCTCACCGGCTCGAACCGGACCACGCCGTCGATGGTGGCGTAGATCGTGTGGTCCTTGCCGATGCCGACGTTGTTGCCGACCCAGAACTCGGTGCCGCGCTGGCGGACGATGATGGTGCCGGCGCGCACGATCTGGCCGTCGGAGCGCTTGACGCCGAGCCGCTTCGACTCGGAATCGCGGCCGTTGCGCGAGCTGCCGACGCCTTTCTTGTGGGCCATGGCGGGTTCCTTTCTGCGACGTCAGGCGTCAGCGAATCAGGCGTTGATCGCGGTAATGTTGAGCCGGGTGAGGGTCTGGCGGTGGCCGTTCCGGCGCCGGTAGCGCTTCTTCGGCTTGTACTTGAAGACGACGATCTTCTCGCCGCGGTAGGTCTCCTCGACGGTGGCGGCGACGCTGGCGCCTTCCACCACCGGGGTGCCGACGCGGGTGTCGCCGTCGCCGCCGAGCAGCAGCACGCGGTCGAACGTCACCGTCTCACCGTCGGCCACCGGCAGCTTCTCGACCGACAGGCGGTCGCCGACGCTGACGCGGTACTGCTTGCCGCCGGTCTCGATGATCGCGTACGGCGGGAGCTGGACCGCCAGCGTGTCCGGCTTGGGCTGGTTCTTCCTGCCCGCCGGCCTGGTCGCCTCGCCGCCTTCGGTGGCCGCCGTGCCCGGCCCGGTCTCGGTCAGGTTCTCGCCGTCGCTCATTGGTCGTCACGTCCCATAGTCGTTCAGTCCACGCCCGGCCCCTCGGCAGGACGGCACCCAATCTCGGGCAGCTTCCGCGCACCACGAAAGCGGGGGAACGCGCCCCCGCGTCGGGACAGTGTACCACGCCATCCGCCTCCGGTCAGGGCGGGCATGGTTGGCGACCCGTCCGCCAAACTTCACCGGTTCGTCCCGCTGGTTGCCGGCCGTTTGGTGCGTCCGCCAGGGCCCGCGCCGACGTAGACGTTGACAGCAACCAAACGCGACGTCGCGGCACCACCGACCGGGGGGCGCCATAACGGCGGCAGGGCATGCCGCCGCCCGAACCAGGAGACACCACCTTGACCGATGCGACGACCGGCGGGCCGCGCCGGGTGCTGGCGATGGCCGCCAGCGCAGCCATCATCTTCGGCGCCGGCGTGGCGACCGGACGCGGAGATTCCGGGGTGATCGCCCAGTCTTCGCTCACCGACGTGCCCGCCTTCCAGACGCTGCAGGATACGTGGGACCTGATCCATTCCGAATGGGCGCTGCCGGAGGAGATCGACCAGCAGGCGCTTCTCTACGGCGCCGCCGCCGGGATGGTGGACGCCCTCGGGGACGAGGGCCACAGCCGGTTCATGGACCCGGAAGAATCGCGGCGGTTCAGCGAATCCACTTCGGGCTCGTACACCGGGATCGGCGTCGAGATCGACTTCCGCGGCCCGCTGCCGGAGGTCGTCGCGCCGATCGACAACTCTCCGGCGGCCGATGCCGGGGTCCGTTCCGGCGACCGCATCCTCACCATCGACGGCAGGGAAACGAGCCGGATGGAACTGACCGACGTGTCGGACCACCTGCTCGGCGAAGCAGGCACCGACGTCACCGTCCAGTTCCTCGGCCGCGATGGCGACGTGCGCGAGGTCACCCTGACGCGGCGCTCGATCCGAGTGGTCCCGGTCAGTTGGCGGATGCTGCCCGACAACGTGGCCCACGTCCGGATCGCCGAGTTCTCGATCCAGACGACGCGGGAGCTGAAGGCCGCCCTCACGGCCGCCCGCGAGGCAGGGGCCACCGCGCTCGTGCTCGACCTGCGCAACAACCCCGGCGGTTTGGTCGCGGAGGCGATCGGCGTCGCCAGCCAGTTCATGGACGAAGGCGTGACCATTTTCCAGGAGCAGGACCGCGACGGCTCGGCCCGGCCGATCAAGACGGTGGGCCGCTCCGGGCTCTGGCTCGACGCGCCGATGGCGGTGCTGGTCAACGGCGGCAGCGCCTCGGCGGCCGAGATCGTCGGCGCGGCGCTCTCCGAAAACGGTCGCGCCCAGACCTTCGGCGAGACGACGTTCGGCACCGGCACCGTGCTCGTGCCGTTCCAGCAGCCGGACGGCTCGACCGTGCTGCTCGGCAACGCGCTCTGGCTCTCGGCCGACGGCGACCGCTTCTGGAAGGAAGGGGTGGACCCGGACGTCGAAGTCGAATTGCCGCTCGACGCCGACGTCAGTCGCCCGTCCGACGACACCGATTTGACGCGGGCCGAATTCGACGCGCTGGACGACGAACAGTTGCATGCGGCGTGGGAGTTCCTGGCCGGCGCCGGCATGGCGACGCCGGCCGCTGAGTAGGCACGGCCGGCGTCGGCGTCGATGACGACCTGGCGGCCGACTCAGGTCGGGTTCTGGCCGGTGCGCTGGTTGCCCATGCCCTGCCCGGACCCGAAGCCGCCGGAGGTGATCGTGCCGTCGGCGTCGGTGTCGAGCGTCGGGCCGTTCTCGGCGGCGTCGCGCCGGTTGGCCTGCTGGAGCAGGCGGGTGGCCTCCTCCGGGGTCATCCGGCCGGCCGCCACCTCGGCCTCGAAATCGGGAACGTTGTCGCCGACGCCAGGTACCGGCACGAAGCCGCGCTGCTGGAGATCGTCCATGGGGGTGCTCCTCCCGGAAACGCGCAGGATGCGCCCCAATGGCGGCGCAAAATTGGTGCCTCCCGCCACGACGGCCCGAATGTTGCGTTTGCACAACGCCGCGTCTCGTTGCTCATGGTAGGCTGCGAACGCGTCCCCGGTGGGCTGGGCCGGGACGGATGGAGCACGGGGGAACGCCGGGGATGCAGCAAACGGAGCGGCTACCGAGGTCGGTGGCGCGCCTGTGGGGGATCGCGCAACGGTTTCAGCGTTTCCTGCTGGTCGGCGTCGTCGGCCTGGCGGTCAACCAGGGCATGCTGATGGTCCTGGCGGGGTCGTTCGGGATGCCGGTGATTGCCGCGTCGCCGGTCGCGATCGTGGCCTCGATGGCCGTCACCTTCCTGCTCAACGAGACGTGGACCTGGCACGACCGCGGCGCCGGCCGCGTGCTCAACCGGGCGATGCTCTACGGCGCGATCAATTCCGGCGGCCTGCTGATCAACTGGGGGGTGCTGGTCTGGCTCGACCACCACGGCATCCTTCATTACCTCGCCGCCAACCTGGTCGGCGCGGGAATCGCCGCCGTCTGGAACTTCGGCCTCAACAACGCGATCACGTGGCGGGCGGAGGAATGAGTCCTGCGTTTTCGCCACCGGTTGTCCTGAACTACACTCGGTCGCGGCGCCGGGCATCGGCGCGGCCGGCGAACCCGGCCGGCGGCGAGACCCCGAACCACCCGGCCGCCGCGACGACTCCGGAACGATCGAGCCACCGCGCGCCAGCGACGGGGCCAACCCGAGCGAGGGATTGACCGTGACGCCTGTTTCCCGCAACGGCTCGACGACCGCCAACGGCCACGACGAGGAGAGCGCCCGCGGCACGACCGTGGTGATGGGCGCCGGTCCCGGCGGCCTCTGTTCCGCCTACGTGCTGACCAAGGCCGGGCGGCCGGTGACGGTGCTGGAGCGCGCCCCGTTCGTCGGCGGTCTCGCCCGCACCATCCGCAAGCAGACCGAGTACGGCGAGTTCAAGTTCGACATCGGCGGCCACCGCTGGTTCACCAAGAACGACGAACTTAACGAGTTGTTCCGCGAGGTCGTTGCCGACGAACTGCTCTGGGTCAACCGCACCAGCCGCATCTACTTCGACGGCAAGTACGTCGATTACCCGCTCAAGATCTCCAACGCGCTGAAGGCGATGGGGCCGGTCGTCGCCGCGAAGGCGATGGCCGACTACGGTCGCACCCGCGCCCAGAACAAGGTCTCCCCGAAGGAGATCGTGTCGATGGAGGACGCCTACATCGACCAGTTCGGGCCGACGCTCTACAAAATGTTCTTCCAGCGCTACTCCGAAAAGGTGTGGGGCCTGCCCTGCGACCAGATGAGCGGCGATTGGGTGTCCCAGCGCTCCAAGGGCATGTCGCTGGTCACGGCGGTCAAGGATGCGGTGATCCCGTCCAAGGGCGCGGTCGTCTCCCTGATCGACGAGTTCATGTACCCGCGCGGCGGTTTCGGCCGCTTCTCCGAGCGGATGGCCGACGCGATCGAGTCGGGCGGCAACACCGTGCAACTCGGCACCGGGGTCGAGAAGGTGCTGCGCGACGGCAACCGCGTCACCGGGGTGCAGGTCAAGCGCGCCGACGGCACGGTGGACGTGGTGGAAGCGGAGAACTTCATCTCCTCGATTCCGTTGACCGTGCTCGCGAAGATCGTCGATCCGCCCGCTCCGGCGGAGGTGCTGGAGGCGGCGGACAAGCTGACCTTCCGCAACATCATCACCGTCAACCTGATGCTGAAGAAGCCGCAGGTGACCCCCGATACGTGGCTCTACGTGCACGACCGCAACATCCTGTTCGGCCGCTTCCACGAGCCGAAGAACTGGAGCCCGGACATGGTGCCGGGGCCGGAGTACACCTCGCTGGTGGTCGAGTACTTCTGTTCCTTCGGCGACGAGATCTGGTCGAAGACCGACGAGGAACTGGTCGAGCAGACGATCCAGCACCTCATCTCGGACATGGGCTTCATCACCCGCGACGAGGTGATCGGCGGCTTCGCCATCCGCGCGCCGCGCGCTTACCCGTCCTACGTGATCGGGTACGAGAAGCCGCTGGAGATCATCAAGGATTTCATCGACACCTTCGAGAACCTGCAGATCATCGGCCGTTACGGCACGTTCCGTTACAACAACACCGACCACTCGATCGAGACGGGGCTGCTCGCCGCGAAGAACCTGCTCGGCGAACGGCACGATCTCGACCAGGTCAACGCAGACAAGGAGTACCACGAGATCAAGCGGGTCAAGGAACCGGAAGCCGCCCGCGCCTGATCCTTCCAGTACGACGAGACGAACGCCCTCGGGATACTCCCGAGGGCGTTTCGGCGTCCTGCGACATCCGTTCGATCGAACCAGGAATACGTTCACCGGTCGTTGGGGAGGGACCGACCGAATTCCGAATCACTCGGCGTTCCTTGCCAGCGAGGGATGCTGGTTGGGCGACCACCGGGTCCGGCGGAATCCGGGTAGTTGCTCCCGCTGCCGCCGCCGGCCGCGGGCAACCACCCGGCGGGTCTCCTCGAGGCCCATTTGTTCGGTATTCTTTCGGCGTTTATTCGGCATTTATTCGGTCGCGGAACGCCGCGTACGTACGCACCTTCACGTCCGATTTCGAGTTTGTTCGCGCCCCCTCCGACGCACAGCCCCCGAAACCCCGTTCCGGACGCGCCCGCCCCGACCGCGCGGGCGTGGCTGGGGGGGGGTGCCGAAGAAACCCGGTTTCCGCGTGGTTATGGGAAAACCGCCGCCGAATAAACGCCGAATCAATACCGAACAAATACCGAACAAATCCGGCTCGATCGCGTAGCCGGCCCGCCCATCGGCGACGGCGGTTCCAGACCGATCGGCCGGATTTCGCATCGGTCGTCAGCTGGCGAGCAGCACCGACAGGGCGTCCGGGTCGAATTCGCCGCGCCCAACGACCTGGGCGCCGCCGAACACGTCTACGCGCTCGATGCGGTCCTGGTGGCCGTGCGCGACCGCATGCAGCAGGCTCGGCCGCCCGATCTCGGCGCCCTGCCGGATATCCAGTTCGACGCCCGGCTCGGCCAGCCCGTGGCGCACGAGGTGGACGGCGAGCGGTCCCGCCGCCGACCCGCTCGCGGGGTCCTCGACCACGCCCATCGACGGCGAGAACATCCGCGTCTTCCAGGCGTTCCCGGCGCCGGCGAAGCAGTTGATGCTGACGTTCTCCAACCCGAGTTCGCGGGCGATGGTCACGAGGTCGTACGGGTCGGGATGGAGGTTGCGGACGGCTTCGCGCGTGTCGAGCCCGACGTAGAGGTTGAGCATCCCGTTGTCGTACACCTCGACCGGCAGGGTGGAGCGCTCCAGCCCGAGCGCGGCCAGCAGCAAGCCGGGTTCGCGCATCCGGGTGGCGGTCGGCACCGCCTGCCGCATGCTCCCGCCGACCACCCGGTCGTTCTCCCGGCGCAGCGTCACCGGTGTGGTCCCGATCTTCGTCTCGACGCGGACGACGTCCGGCCCGCCATGTGCGCCGGTCACGACCGCCGCGCCGAGGACGGGATGGCCGGCGAAGTTCAGTTCGGTCTTCGGCGAAAAGATGCGCAGGCGCACGTCGCCGCCGCGTTCCGGCGGGTAGGCGAACACCGACATCGGGAAGTTGATTTCGCAGGCGAGCGGTTGCAGCAGTGGTTCGGGGATGGCCGGGCCGTCCGCGAAGACGGCGAGTTGGTTCCCGGCCAGCGGCCGTTCGGTGAAGACATCGACGATGGTGAACGACCAGGCCATGGACGGCTCCCGCACCCCCGGTGGCGGCTTCCCCACGGTCGAATGGGCGCCACCCTGCATCATCTTGTTTCCCGCAGGATGCCACGAATCCGGCCGGGCCGCGCTGAACCATCGGCGCGGCCCGGCCGGGAACGGGAAGAATCAGGCCGGGACGGCGACCGGCTGGGCGTCGGCGCCGACCCCGAGCAGGGTTTCGTGCAGGGCGCGACCCGAGCGCACGATGCCCGCCAGTTCGTCCGGCGTGATCGTTTGCGACCCGTCGCACAGCGCCTGCGCCGGGTCGGGGTGGACCTCGACGATCAGGCCGTCGGCACCGCAGGCGAGTCCGGCCAGCGACATCCGGGCGACGAGGTCGCGCCGCCCGGTGCCGTGCGACGGATCGACCACCACCGGCAGGTGCGACAGGTCCTTCGCGTGGGGAACGGCGTTGAGGTCGAGGTTGAAGCGGAACGCCGGATCGAACCCGCGGATGCCGCGCTCGCAGAGCACGACCTCGGCGTTCCCCGACGCCATCACGTACTCGGCGGCCATCAGCCATTCCTCGACGGTAGCCGAGAACCCGCGCTTGAGCAGCACCGGCTTGCCGGCCGCGCCCGCCTTCTTCAGCAGCGGGAAGTTGGCCATGTTGCGCGCGCCGATCTGGAGCATGTCGGCGTACCGCGCCACGAGGCCGACCTGCTCCGGTTCCATCACCTCGGTGACGACCGGCAGCCCGGTCGCTTCGCGGGCTTCGGCCAGCAACCGCAACCCGTCCTCGCCAAGCCCCTGGAAGGCGTAGGGCGACGTGCGTGGCTTGAACGCTCCCCCGCGCAGCACGTCCGCCCCGGCCGCCTTCACCGCGCGGGCCGCGTCCAGCAGGGTCGCGCGGTCCTCGACCACGCACGGGCCGGCCATCACCACCGGGCGCCCGCCGCCGATGCGGACGTCGCCCAACCGGACGACGGTCGGCGCATTCGGGCGCCCTTCGCGCGACGCCATCATGAACGGCTTGTGCTTGTCCAGCACGCGGGTGATGCCCGGCAGCGTGAGGACATCTCCCGGCAGCGCGCCGACGACGCCGATGACGGCGCCGCCGTGGCCGTCGTCGGCGCGGCGGGCTTCGAATCCGGCGCTGGCCGCGGCCGCGATCAGCGCGGGAATGGTCGATTGCGGGGCGTCGGCGGCGATGGAGACGAGCATTGCGGCGTCCTTTCCGTTCCGGCTGGTTCGGTGGCGCCCGGTCCGGGAGAGCCGGGCAACAAAAAACCGAGGCGTCTGGCCTCGGCTCCCGGCATCTCCGATGGACTGATACGGTCGGCTCCTAGCGCAGTGCCTCCCGTCCCACCAGCGATGCCGGGCAGGTAAACCACGCATAAAAGCCGAACCCGGTGGGTTCGGTGGTCGCGGTCGCCGGCATGGTCATCGCTCGGGTGTCCATGGCAGGACCATACCGGCCCACTGCGCGCCCTGTCAACCCTTGCCGCGCAAGGGGTAGCATGAACGCGACCGATTGCGCGGATTCGCCCGCACCGCCGAGGTTCCCGCTGATGACCGACAAGCCCGCCCCGAGCCCGCTTTCGCTGACGGCCGATCCGCGGCTGGACAACGCGCTGATGAAGGGCTGGGTCGGTTTCGGCCCGGCGCTGGCGGCGGTCGAACCGGCGCGCGCCGCCCGCTGGTTCGCCCTTCGGCTGGAAGACCCCGAGGTCGCCGAAACCGTCGAATCGCTCATGGGCGGCCTCGCGCCGGACGAAGCGGACGGGGACCGGCTCGAATCGCTGCTCGCGTTGGCGGAGATCGCCGAGGAGTTCGACGACGACCTGCTGGCCGACACCCTCTGGGAGGGCGCGGTGCGGACGGCGCGCGTCACCGGCGACCCCGACGCGTTGATGGAAGCGACGGGCCGGCTGGCCGCGATCGCGGAGCGCCTCGGCGATCCGCTGGTCGCCGCCGAGTACTACATCGATTTCCTCAACTGGCGGCGCAAGCCCGGCCACACGAGCGACCCGGAAGCGGTGGAGGAGGCGTTCGACGAGATCGTTCGCCTCGCCGAAGTCGATGGCGAACCGAAGGAATCGGCGCTCTGGGCGTACCGGCAGGTGCAGTACACGAAACTGCTCGAAGCTGAGGACGAGCGGGCCGTGGAAGGCGAATGGGAGGCCGATCCGGCGCCCTATCAGTCCTGGGGGTAGTGCATTGCTAACCGCCGTCATCCCGAGCCCGCCGAGGGATCTCGTCGCGTCTCGACTCCTCGCCGTCTCGCCTTCTCGACTCCTCGCCGTCTCGCCTTCTCGACTCCTCGACTCCTCGACTCCTCGACTCGATCACGAGATCCCTCGGCGGGCTCGAGATGACGATGACGGCGTAGTGCGGCAGGTATGCCTGATCGGCCCTCCGGCCTCACACGGCACGATCCCGCAGGATGCCGCCGCCAAGCGCGGTTGTATACTTCCCGGGACCAGCGACGGCGACGAAGCGTGTCCGCGACCGGGGAGGAAATGCCCATGAACGTGACCGAGGGCCTGGCGATCCTCCGCGAGCGGCTGCTCGACAACGGCGCCGATCCGAAGACGATCGGGTTGCTCGACGGCATCGCCCGCCGCGCCGCGCTGCCGAACGCGCAGGGCGCCTCCGCGTCGCTGCTCCAGTTGACGCGGATGCTCGCCCGCAGCCCGGCCGCGACCAACGACATCACCGTCTACAACGACCTGCTCAAGCTCGAAGAACAACTCGAATCCGGCGCTGCCGCCTACCGCGCCCGCCAGGATTCCGAAGAGCGGCAGGCCGATGCCCACGCCCAGCAGCGCACCAAGAAGTACTACCGAGACTTGAAGGAACGGGAGAAGGAGCGCGGCGACTAGTATTGCCTGCGTAGCGGTTTCCCCACGATTTCGCGATCAGGCCGCGCACGGCGCGGGATGAAGGAGCAGCACGATGGTTTCCGCCCCGGAGCGGGTCGCGCTCGACCCGGACCAGATCCTGCCGCGCGCGATCGGCCGTTACACCCCGGTCTTCGTCGATCGCGGGGAGGGCCTCTACATCTGGGACGTCAACGGCGAGCGCTACGCCGACTACACCTCGGGCATCGGCGTGGTCAACACCGGCCACTGCCACCCGCGCGTGGTCGAGGCCATCCAGCAGCAGGCCGCGAAGATCATCCACGCGCAGGCCAACATCCTCGCCCACGAGCCGGTCCTGAGGGCGAGCCAGGCGCTGGTGGCGACCCTGCCCGACAGCCTGAACCAGGTCTTCTGGACGAACTCCGGCGCCGAGGCCACCGAGGGCGCGCTGAAGCTGGCCAAGATCGCCACCGGCCGCCCGGCGGTCATCGCCTTCCGGGGCGCGTTCCACGGCCGCACCCATGCCGCGATGAGCGTCACCAGCTCGCGGGTCAAGGTGCGCGGCCACTACGAGCCGCTGCTGTCGAGCGTCTACCACGCGCCGTACCCGTACCTGTTCCGCAGCCCGTACGGCGGCCCGGCCGAGGATCAGGACCTCAAGTACTTCGCCGAACTCGAAGCGATGTTCGACCAGCTCGTGATGCCCGACGACGTGGCCGCGATCCTGATCGAGACCGTCGTCGGCGAGGGCGGCTACCTGGTGCCGACCGCGCGCTGGATGCAGCTCGTCCGCGACCTGTGCGACAAGCACGGCATCATGCTGGTCCTCGACGAGGTGCAGTCCGGCATGGGCCGCACCGGCAAGATGTGGGCCTTCGAGCACTTCGGCGTCGTGCCCGACATCATGACCGTGGCCAAGGGCATCGCCTCCGGCATGCCGGTCGCCGCGGTCGTCGCCGACAAGGCGATCATGGACAAGTGGGCGCCCGGCAGCCACGGCGGCACCTACGGCGGCAACGCGGTCGGCACGGCGGCGGCCCTCGCCACGCTGCAGGTCATGGCCGACGAGGACCTGCCCGGCAACGCCGCGCGCATGGGCGAGGTCCTGACCCAGGGCCTGCGCGAGATCCAGGCGGACTACCCGGTGATTGGCGACGTCCGCGGCCTCGGCCTGATGGTCGCCGCCGAGTTCGTCAACCCGGACGGCTCGCCGAACCCGGAGGCGGTCAAGACGGTTCTGGCCAAGGCGCTGGAGGAGAAGGTGCTGCTGATCACCTGCGGCACCTACGACCAGGCGATCCGGATCATCCCGCCGCTGGTCGTCAACGAGGAGGAGATCCGCTCCTTCCTCGACACTTTCCGCCGGGCGGTCGCGGCGGTCTAAAGCGAATCCAGTTCCGGAGCGGGGCGCGGAAGGCATCTTCCGCGCCCCGCTCGCCGGATCGGGGTTGAAGCCCGGCCTCGGGTATCATTGTCGATTGCACGGTTTGCTCCGGCGCGGCCGGGGACTATTCGTTTGCGCCAAGGATGTTCCCTCCCATGAGCGTTGCGACCGGATCGATCCTTTCCACCCTTGCCGACGTCGAACGTCGCTTCGAGGACCTCGAACGGCAGATGGCCGATCCCGACGTGGCGACGAATCCGTCACGCCTGCAGGAAATCGGCCGCGAACGGGCCGACATCGAGGAAGTCGTCGCCGCGTACCGCGAACTGCGGTCGGTGGAGGAGGGCATCTCCGAAACCGAGCTGCTGGCGTCCGACCCGGAGATGGCCGAACTCGCCGAGGACGAGCTGCGCTCCTTGCGCGACCGTCGCGAGGCGCTGACCGCCCAGGTGAAGAGCCTACTCGTGCCGAAGGACCCGAACGACGAGAAGAACGTCATCGTCGAGATCCGGGCCGGCACCGGCGGCGACGAGGCGGCGCTGTTCGCGGCCGACCTTTACCGGATGTACAGCCGCTACGCCGAACGCAATCGCTGGAAGTCCGAGATCATCTCGATGACCGAGACCGACGGCGGCGGGTTCCGCGAGGTCATCTTCGAGGTCCGCGGCAAGGGCGCGTACAGCCACCTTCGCTACGAATCCGGCGTCCACCGGGTGCAGCGGGTGCCCGCCACCGAGCGGCAGGGGCGCATCCATACCAGCACCGCCAGCGTCGCCGTCCTGCCGGAAGCCGAAGAGGTCGATATCCAGATCGCCGACAACGAGCTCAAGATCGACGTCTACCGCTCCAGCGGCAACGGCGGTCAGAGCGTCAACACGACCGACTCGGCGGTGCGGATCACCCACCTGCCGACCGGGCTGGTCGTCACCTGCCAGGACGAAAAGAGCCAGCTCAAGAACAGGACCAAGGCGCTGACCGTCCTGCGCTCCCGCCTGTACGATATCGAGCAGGACAGGCTGGCGCAGGAGCGGGGCGATGCCCGCCGCTCGCAGATCGGTTCCGGCGAGCGGTCGGAGAAGATCCGGACCTACAACTTCCCGCAGGACCGCATCACCGACCACCGGATCAACGTCAACCTCTCCAACATCCCCGGCGTGCTGGACGGCCACCTCGACCCGTTCGTGACCGAACTCCGCGCCGCCGACGAGGCCGAGCGCCTGCGCGAAGCGGGGCTGGA
This sequence comes from Chloroflexota bacterium, assembly GCA_023423795.1. Classification (GTDB taxonomy): domain Bacteria; phylum Chloroflexota; class Chloroflexia; order Thermomicrobiales; family UBA6265; genus CADCWF01. Next base: position 26,672 of record JAFAEX010000158.1, read on the forward strand.
AGAGGCGACTGCGGCGTAGCACGGGCATCGCACGCCCCAGCGCATCCACAGTCATCCCGAGCCTGTCGAGGGATCTCGTAATCGAGTCGAGACGCGACGCGATCCCTCGACAGGCTCGGGATGACGGAGTGGTGCTGGGCGATCGGGCCTCGGCGTCTACCCCTAATCGCCTGTGCTATCGTGCCGCGCACCTGACACCGACGGCAGCGTTGCCCGGTTTGCGCGGAGGGTTCGTCCACATGGTCGATTCGCCGGTTTCGCCGCGCCCGCGGCGGGTCTCGGAGTCCCCGGTTACCGCCTCGGAGGTGGCCGCGACGCGCCGGCCGACGACCGAGGCGAACGTGCTGCCGCCGCGGGTGTTCCACGACCCCGCCGTCTTCGCTTACGAGATGGACAACTGGTACGCCGGCGGCTGGGTGAGCGTCGGCCGCGAGGAAGACGCGCTGGCTCCCGGCCAGTACTTCCTCGCCGTCGTCGCCGGCGAGAACATGATCGTGGTGCGCGGCAACGACGGCGTCTTGCGCGCGTTCTACAACGTCTGCCGCCACCGCGGGGCCGCGCTGGTCGAGGAAGATTGCGGAACGACGCCGCGCTTCCAGTGCCCGTACCACGCCTGGATTTACGACCTCGAAGGGCGGCTGCGAACGCCGCGCCACACCGAATTGCTGCGCGATTTCGACCCCGCCGAATGGGGCCTCGTGCCGGCGCGGTGCGATACCTGGCAGGGGATCGTCTACCTCGACCTCTCCGGCAACGCGCCGCCACTGCACGAGTGGCTGGGCGACGTGGTGCCGCAGTTCGCCCGGTTCGACCTCGGCGCGCTGCGTCGGGCGCGGCGCATCGACTACGACGTGAAGGCCAACTGGAAGGCGCTGATCGAGAACTACGAGGAGTGCTACCACTGCCCGGGCGTCCACCCGCAACTCAACAAGATCACGCCCTACAACATGGGCCAGTACCTGCCGTGGACGGGGCCGTTCATCGGGTCCTACATGGACGTGCTGCCCGAGTACGAGACGCTGTCGCTGACCGGCGAATCAGCCGGGCGGCCCGCCATCGCGGGCATGACCGCCGAGGACGAGCACCGCGTCTACTACTTCGCCGTGTGGCCGAACCAGTTGCTCAGCCTGCACCCGGACTACCTGATGCTGCACTGGCTCGTGCCGATGGAGCCCGGCCGCACGCTCGTCCGCTGCGAGTGGTACTTCGATCCGGCCGAAATGGCCAAGCCCGGGTTCGACCCCAGCGACGCCATCGACTTCTGGGACCTCACCAACCGGCAGGATTGGCACGTTTGCGAATTGCAGCAGCGGGGTACGAGGTCGCGGGCTTACACACCGGGCCGCTATTCCGCGATCGAGAGCAGCGTGCACGGCTTTGACCTGATGGTGGCCGACCGCTACGCGAACGACGGCATCGTCACCCCGCAGGCCCGCGTCGCGAAGCAGGACAGCACGGCAGCGGTCAAGGAACGCGCCCGCTCCCGCGCCGCCGTTTAGCGGCTTTCGGCAACTATGCGTATGCGCGTGGCCAGCGCCGCGTCGCTGGCCGTTGCCGAGGGCCGGGTGCTCCCCCGCGCGGCGGGCGATACGCTGCACGCTGGCGGACCAGCAACCGTCGCCAGCCGGCACAATCGGAATTCCGCGGGAGCACACGCGAACGAGCAGGAGGTGCGCAGGGGATGGAATCCCACGCCCGGTCGCGGGAGCAGCGTCAACGGGACACCCTTGATCGCCTGGGCAAAGATGTCGATGCCTGGGTCGCCACGGCCGGGACCGATGGCGACCCGTACCTCGTGCCGCTCTCGTTCCTGTGGGACGGCGCAACGCTGCTCTTCGCCACACCCAGTGCGAGCAGTACCGGACGCAACCTCGCCGCTTCCGGCAAGGCCCGCGTCGCGCTCGGTGGCACCCGCGACGTCGTCCTCATCGAAGGCGAACTGACCGAAACGGTTCCGGCGGGCGAAATCCCGGCCGACCTCGGCGACCGGTTCGCCGACCGTACCGGCTTCGATCCCCGGCAATCGTCGAGCGCGTTCGCCTACTTCTGCATCCGGCCGGTCCGCATCCAGGCGTGGCGGGAAGAAAACGAACTGACCGGGCGCGACCTGATGCGCGGCGGCGAGTGGATCGCTTCCTGAAGAAAGTTCCGCCCGCTTCGTCCCGGTTCATCGCGGCGCGCGTTCGTCGCTGCCGCTGTCAGTCCCCGGCCCGGAAGATCGCCGTCTCCTCGCAGAGGTTGCTGCGGTGGCCAGCGGCTAGCCGTTTGTAGACCGTCAATACCGACGCCGCGACCGATGGCCACGCGAACCGCTCCACCGACGGCCGCGCGTTCGCGGCGAGTTCGGCGCGGAACGCGTCGTCGCGGAGGACCGCGGCGAGCCCGTCTGCGAGCGCCGGCGCCGACCCCATCCGCACGAGCAGGCCGGAAACGCCCTCATCGACCGTGAACTTCAAGCCGCCGGCGCGGGAGGCCACCACCGGCGTGCCGCTCGCTAGTGACTCGACCGCGACCAGGCCGAAACTCTCGTAGCGCGACGGCACCGCGACGACGTCCGCCGCGCTGTAGGCCAGCGGTAGTTCGTCCTGCGGCAGCGATCCCAGAAACCGGAACTGGTCGGACAACCCGAGGTCCGCCACGCGGGAGACCACGCCCTGAAGCGGGCCGGTTGGTAGGCCGTCGGCATCCAGGTCGCCGCCGATGAACAGCACGCGCGGGGTCGGCGTGTCCGGTTCATCGGCCAGCAGGGCCAAGGCGTCGATGAGCGTATCGATCCCCTTGATCGGGTCGATTCGGCCGCAGAACAGCACGACCGGCTCGTTCGTCTCCAGCCCGTACCGCTCCCGGCAGGCGGCACGGTCGTGGGGCCGGAAGACGTCGAGATCGACGCCGGGCGGGATCGTGCAGACTTTCTCGTTGGCAGCGCCCATCCGCCAGACGAGGTCGGCGCGTTCGTCCGGGTTGGCGGCGATGATGCTGTCGGCCAGCGACAGCAACTGGCGCTCGACCCGGCCGCGCTGCTCGGTCTCCCGGTCGGCCGTGCCGGCGACGGCGTTCTTCATGTGCGCGGTGGTGTGGAACATCTGGACGAACGGGGTGTCCCAGTAGCGACGGACGAGGTGCGCGGCCCAGCCCGAAAGCCAGTAGTGGGCGTGGACGGCGTCGTAGCGGACGCCTTCGCGCAGGGAATAGAGGGCCATGTTCGCCGCGAATTCGGGGAGGAACCGGAAAAGGTCGTTTTTGTCCAGCGGCGCCGGCGGGCCGGCGGTGATGGCGACGACGTTGACGCCTTCGCAGGGAGAAACGACCTCCGGGGTGTCCGGCGACGTGCGCCGGGTGAAGACGTCCACCGGGACGCCGAGCCTGGCCACGTTGCAGGCGAGTTCGCGGATGTAGACGTTCATTCCGCCCGCGTCCTTGCCGCCAAGCGTGGCCAGCGGCGAGGTGTGGACGGAAATCTGGGCAGCGCGCCGCAGGGGAAGGTCGGTCTCGTACCCGAAGACGGCCGGCCCCCCGTACGGGGAAGTGGTCACCGAAGGTTCGCCTTTCGCATGGGCGGGCGGGGCGGCGACGGCGCGCAGGGCGCGTCGGGGCCGGCCGCGCGCCGGCACCCCGGCGCGCGGGGACTCTACCACGTCCGCTTTCCGTTCGGTAGCAACTTCGTTTACGCAAAGCGTAAGGACCGGGCCGGTCCTCGCCCCTTCGGCGGTTTACGACCGGTCGGGTAGCAGCAGCCCGTAGTCCCCGCTCTTGCGGCGGTACAGCACCGAAAGGGTGTCCTCGTCGGCGTTCTGGAAGAGGTAGAAGTCGTGACCGAGCAGTTCGAGTTGCTCGATCGCCTCGTCCACGTGCATCGGCTTGAGATGGAACCGCTTGGTGCGCACGACCTCGGCGACGGCCTCGGCGGCCTCGTCCTCCGTTGCCACGTCGGCGGTGATCTCCTCTTCGGGGATCGCCGCCAGCACGTCCGCGGTGCGGATCGTCGCCACCGCGTCCCCACGGCGGCGGGCCCGCTTCGAATGGACCTTGCGGACTTGCTGTTCGAGTTTGTCCACGGCGCGATCGATCGCCTGCTTGGCGTCCGGGTCCTGTTCCTCGGCCCGCAGCACGGTGCGCCCGCTCTGGATCGTGAGCTGAGCGGTCACGAGGTCCGGCCCGACACGAGTGTGGACGTGGCGCAGTTCCAGCTTCGCGTCGTCTACGGACCGCACCAGGCGATCCAGCCGGGCGGTCCGCTTGTCGGCGAACTCGCGCAGCTCGTCGGACACCGCGATCCCGTTTCCCCGGATGTTCAGGTCCATGACAGCTCCTGCCGTCGGAGTGCGACCGATCGTCAAGGGTGCGCGGTCGCCAGACGCCATGTTCGGTGGCGCCCTCGGTGCAGGACAGTAGGGGCGGGGAGGGCGCAATTCCTCGGTGCCCGCGGAGGGACTCGAACCCCCGGCGCCCGCCTTAGGACGGCGGCGCTCTATCCGCTGAGCTACGCGGGCAGGACGGCCAGCGGCTCGTCTCTGTGCGATGCTACCACACCGCGAGGGGCCGAATCCGCCGTTTGCCGAGCGCCAAACCCTGTGGTAAACTCCGCGGCGTTCGGGGAGTAGCGCAGCCCGGTTAGCGCGCAGCGTTCGGGACGCTGAGGCCGGAGGTTCGAATCCTCTCTCCCCGACCTTTACGGGAGCGGCACTGCCGCTCCCGTTTTTTCGTTCCCGGAGGCGATTGGCGTGGGACGAGCTTCGACGCGGGTTCCGGCTCCCGGCGTCACTCCGGAGGGAACCTCGGCGTTCGCCGCACTGCCGTCGGTCGCGCGCATCGTTGCGCTGGCGCGTGAAGCCGGCAGCCGCCTGGTCGAACCGGCGATCGTGCGGGTCGCGCAGGATGCGCTGGACCGGGAACGCGCCGGCATCTCCGCGGGTGCGACCCCGACGCGAACAGACATCGAATCCCGGATCGTCGAGCGCGTGCTGGCCCTCGACCGCCCGCGCCTCGGGCCGGTGCTGAACGCCACCGGGGTCATCGTCCACACCAACCTGGGGCGCGCTCCGGTCAGCGTCGAAACCGCGCAGGCGATGGCGGATGCGGCGGCCAACGCCGTCTCCCTTGAACTCGACCCCGCCAGCAACGAGCGGGGCGGGCGGATGCGGGAGATATCGGCGCTCGTGACCGCGCTGACCGGGGCCGAGGCGGCGCTCGCGGTCAACAACTGCGCGGCGGCGCTGGTCCTCACGCTGGCGGCGCTCGCGTCCGGTCGCGAGGTCGTCGTCAGCCGCGGCGAAGCGGTCGAGATCGGCGGCGGATTCCGCATCCCGGACGTGATGCGGCAAAGCGGAGCGACCCTCGTGGAGGTTGGCACGACCAACCGGACGTATGCGTCGGACTACGCCGCCGCCACGGGCGAATACACGGCGATGTTCCTGAAGGTGCACGCCAGCAATTTTCGGATCGTCGGCTTCACGCATGCGCCGACGCTCGCCGAACTGGCGCCGCTCGCCGCGTCCCACGGCATCGCGCTCGTCGAGGATCTCGGGAGCGGCGCGATGCTCGATACTCGCCAGTTTGGACTCGCGCCGGAACCGACGCTGCAGGACGCCATCGCCGGTGGGGCCGACGTCGCACTCGTGAGCGGCGACAAGTTGCTGGGAGGTCCGCAGGTCGGGATCGTCGCCGGCCGGCGCGAGATCGTGTCCCGCATCGGCGCCCATCCGCTGGCGCGCGCGGTGCGTGCCGACAAGACGGCGCTCGCCGGGCTTGCCGCAACGCTGCGTCACTACGCGCGGGGCGAAGCACTGGAGACGATTCCCGTCTGGCGCGCGATCTCTGCCGATCCTGGCGCGATCCGATCCCGGGCCGACAGGTTGGCGGCTGCGCTTTCGGCAGCCAGGTTGCCGGCGACCGTTGCCGATTCGGCCGCGACGGTTGGCGGCGGATCACTCCCCGGTGAGACCTTGCCGAGTTGGGCGGTCGCCATCCCGGCGGCGAGTATTCCCGCGGCCGACCTCGACGCCTTCGCCCGTCGATTGCGGACCGGCTCGCCCGGTGTCTTCGGCCGCATCGACGACGGCCGCCTGCTCTTCGATCTGCGAACGGTCATGCCGGAAGATGACGCCGGGCTTGAATCGGCGATCCTCGCCGCAATGTCCCCGACTCATGTCTGAGGGGAACGCAGGCGGCGCGAGGTTCTTCTCGAATCGGGTGTAGGACCCCGTATCGGCGCCGCTCGAACGAATCCGAATGGGTTGTGACCCGTGATGCGAGATCCGGCTGATTGTCGCGCGAATCCGTTCGTCGTTCGTCGGGGAGGGCGCGGGTCCCTCCCCGACGAACGCACGCCGTCACGGGCAGGCGAAACGGCGCCGACCAGCCGGATTTCGTATTACCGCCAATTCTCGTAATCGTCGTACGAATCGTAGGTCGAGCGGTAACCGCCGCCCTCGTAAATCTCCTGACCGTCCTGATAGGTCGTCACGCTCCAGTCGCCCCAGTGCTCTTCGTGGTAGGACGTCGAAACCCGTTCGACGCCACGGTTGCCGTTGCGGGCGTCGGCTTCCGCGCCCATCACCAGCGCGCACGCGCCGGCCAACGCCAGTGCGGCAACGGCTCGGCCAAGATTCCGATCGATCGCCATGAATGGACCTCCTCGTCCCCTGATCTCGCGGCGGCGATCGGTCATCGTCGCCCGTGCCCACATCTTACCGGCCAGCGACGGCGTCGCGGCTATCCCGAAAGTACGGACTCGGCGGCGGGGCGAATCGTGCGCGGGCGCTCGCAAGGTCGGAAAGCCGCCGGGTCAGGTCGATCATCTCGTCGGCGTCGCCGGCTTCCTGCGCCGCCCGGAGTTGCGCCTGGACATCGCGCATGAGGGCTTCGTGGCGCTCGCGCCGGATGCGCTCGAGAGCGGAACGCGCATCCCGCTCGACCTGGCCGGGGTAGCGGGCCGGGGTCTGGGCGACCGATTCGAGCAGCCGTTCGGCGTGGTCGGCAACGGCGTCGTCGAGCGCCGCGATGATCTGCTCGGGTTCGAGCTGCATCGGGATGGAGGCGTCGGCCAGTACCTCCAGCAACTCCCGGTTGCGGGCGTCGAGGAGGTCGTCGGGGCGCACGTCGGCCAGCACGGCGGCGCAGATCTCGCGGTGCTTGAGCAGCAGCCCGAGCAGGTGATCCTCGCGGTCGGCGCGAGATCCGTCGATGCCGGCCGGAAGCGCTCGCGTAGCGAGCGCCGCCGGCGCGGTCGCGGACGTCCGCAGGGTGGACCGCCGCAACTCGCCGAGGATCGCCGCGTCCGCCAGCCCCAGCTTGCGCGCCAGTACCCCGACGTAATGCGCCTGCACGATCCGGTCGCCGATGCCTTGCAGCACCGGCACGACACGCTTGACGGCCTCGGCCTTTTCCCGCGCGTCGTTCGGGCCGACACCGGCCGTCACGCCTTCGATGAAGAAATCGAGGAACGGCACGGCGCCGGCGACCACCTCCGGCCAGCGCTCCGGGGCGCGGCGGATCAGTTCGTCCGGGTCCTTGCCCTCGGGTAGCCGCACGATGGCGATCTCGGCGTTGAGTTTGCGCTCCCACTGGATGACCGCTTGCGGCGCCGGACCGCGCCCCTGCACCGGCACGGCCACCGGGACGGCTTCGTCGCCCAGCGCGCGCGGCAGCATTTCCAGCGAGCGCAGGGTTGCCATCTGCCCGGCGCTGTCGGCGTCGAGGGCCAGCACGATGTGGCGTGACAGCCGCTTGACCAGCGCGATCTGGGCCTCGGTCACGGCGGTGCCCATCGCGGCCACGACGTTTGCGTGGCCGAACTGGTGGGCGGCGATGGCGTCCATGTAGCCCTCGACGATCACCACCTGGTCGGTCTGGCGGATGGCGTCCTTCGCCACGTCGAGCCCGTAGAGCAGGCCGCTCTTGTCGAAGATCGCGGACTGCGCCGAGTTCAGGTACTTGGGCTGGGCGTCGCCGAGCGCGCGGCCGCCGAAGCCGACCGTGCGGCCCTCGCGGGTCCGGATCGGGAAGATCAGCCGGTTGCGGAAGCGGTCGTAGTAGCCGCCCGAGTCGCGCTGCTGCAGCAAGCCGGCCTCGTGGGCGAGGGCGGGATCGACGCCGCGCTCGGCGAGGTGCCGGTGCAGGTGGTCCCAGCCCTCCGGGGCGAAGCCGAGCCCGAAGCGGGCGAGCATCTCAGGCGACAATCCGCGCTGCTCGACCACCTGCCGACCCGGTTCGCCCATCCGGCTGTTGGTGAGGATGTTGGCGTAGAACGCGGCGGCGATTTCGTTGAGTTCGATGAGCCGCTGGCGGTGGGCGTCCACCTCCGGCGCGATAGTCGGGGCCGACGCCAGTTCGACGCCGGCCCGCCGCGCCAGTTCGTGCAGCGCCTCGCGGAACTCGACGTGCTCGACCTGCATGTAGAACGTGAAGGCGTCGCCGCCCTTGCCGCAGCCGAAGCAGTGGAAGTTCTGGGAATCGGGGAAGACCACGAACGACGGCGTCTTTTCCTGGTGGAACGGGCACAGCCCCTTGTAGGAGCGCCCGGCCCGCTTGAGCTGGACGTAGGTTCCCACCAGTTCGACGATGTCGGTGCGCTCGCGCACGTCCTGTACGGGATCGCGGGCCATCGGCTGCCTCGTTTCGGCGACGTCGAGGACGGCGGCGCGGAACCGCCGAACCGGGGTTGACGGGCGGGGCAGGGGAATCGGGTCAAACTGACCAATTCTGCGGCACGAAGAGCCGTTCGTACAGGTCGATCGCGTATCGGTCGGTCATTGAGGCCACGTAGTCCGCGACGAGACGTTCCGGCGGTTCGTTGCGTCCGTGCCCTTGCCACTCCTCCGGCAGGCGAGCCGCGTCATCGCAGTAGTGGGCGAACAGGGCGCGCACGATGTGCTGGGCGCGGGCCGTGTTGGGCTGTTCGTTCAGGGGAGTATAGACCCGTTCGTACAGGAACTCCCGGAGCACGTCGGCCGCCGCCCGCACCGGTTCGGAGGTGGCGATGAAGCCCGGCGGGTTCTCGGCGTCGGACGCCGCGACGATGTCGCGGACCAAGGTATCGATGCGCGCGGCGTGGGTGCGGCCGAGGATCTCGAGCACGTCGGCCGGCACCTCGGCCGGGTCCAGCAGGCCGGCGCGCAGGGCGTCGTCGAGATCGTGGTTGATGTAAGCGACCCCGTCGGCAATCTTGACGATGTCGCCTTCCAGCGTGCCCGGTTGCCCGGCGGCATTGGCGGTGATGCCGGAGCGCGATTTCGAGTGGCGCAGGATGCCGTCGCGTGTCGGTTCGGTCAGGTTCAGCCCCTGGCCGTCCTTTTCCAGCACGTCCACGACGCGAAGGCTCTGCTCGTTGTGGCGGAAGCCTGGAAATACCTCGGCGAGGGCACGTTCGCCGGCGTGGCCGAACGGCGTGTGCCCGAGGTCGTGCCCGGTGGCGATCGCCTCGATCAGGTCCTCGTTCAGCCGAAGCGCCCGGCCGATGGTCCGCGCGATCTGGGTAACTTCGAGGGTGTGCGTCAGCCGCGTCCGGTAGTGATCGCCGGTCGGCGCGATGAAGACCTGCGTCTTGTGCATCAGCCGCCGGAACGACTTGGTGTGGAGGATGCGGTCGCGGTCCCGCTGGAAACTGGTCCGCAGGTCCGATTCCGCTTCGGGACGCGCGCGGTGCTGTCCGGCGCTGCGGCACGCCGCGGGCGCGAGCCATGCGTCCTCGCGCGCTTCGAGCATGGCGCGGATGCCGGCGGAAACGGCAGGGACGTCGGTCACGATGCGCCTCCCGGACACTGGACCATCATGAACGCACGGTACCATGATTTCGTCGCGAGCAGCGTATACGTTCAAGGTGTACGTACAGACCGGCTGTGCATCGGATAAGAGTCATTTGGGGGTAGAGACGGTGCCATGGCGGTTCGACGACTGCATGGATCGATATGGTCATCGAGGATTGAGATGTGAAGGTCTGTTTCGCTAGCTCGCGACTCCGTACGGCGTCGCGATTCCCGTATCGGCCAACCGGATGACGGACTAGGGCTCCGTCATCCCGAGCGTGTCGCAGGATCTCGTCTTCGTGCCTTTGTCGGGGCGACGAGACCCCTCGATATGCACGAGGCGACCGGGGGTGCAGGCGCATGGACGGGAATGCGGGCGTGGACCGGTTGGCGAACCCCCATCGACCGCAACGGCGCGATCGATTCGCACGGATGACCAGCGGTGAGGCGGGAAGCCGGTTTGGGAGCCCCGACCCTGTCGCCGAGCGACACGTTCGCAACACGCGGCGCGGTCCCGAGATTACCCTGGAATGCGCGGCCGAGTGACTCAGCCGATCGGTTCGAGCCTGGCGAAGCTGGCCATCATGCGCTTCGCGCCGTGGCGGGCGAAGGTGATGGAGAGTTCCTGGTCGCCGTCTCGACGGTCGTCGGCGCTGGTGACGACGCCCTCGCCGAACTTGGCGTGGAACACCTTGTCGCCGGCCGCAAAGCGGTGAGCCGGCGGCGGCGGGGGCGGGGCTTCCTTCGCCACGGCCGTCCACCCGGGTGAATCGGATGCGCTGCGGACCTTGCTGGTGAGCGAGAACGAGCCGCTGGCGCTCGCCCGGGCCGACTTGCGCCGCCCGAGGTCCTCGACGTGCATCTCCGGCACCTGCGCCATGAAGCGCGAGACGACGGCTGGCTGGTAGCGCCCGTAGGTCGCGCGCCCGGCGGCGTAGGTCAGGTACAGGAGTTTCTCCGCCCGCGTGATGCCGACGTAGAACAGCCGCCGCTCTTCCTCCATCGGTAGCGGGTCGGACCACTCCGCCTCCACCGCCCGCGAGATGGGCAGCAGCCCGTCCTCGACGCCGCAGATGAAGACGACGGGGAACTCCAGCCCCTTGGCCGAATGCAGCGTGATCAGCGTCACCTTGCCGCGCCCGTCGTCCTCCATCGTGTCCACGTCGGAGACCAGCGAGACCTGTTCGAGGTAGGTGGGCAACTGCTCGTCCGGCGGCAGCACGTCGTATTTTTCGAGGTCGGTCCGCAGTTCGAGCACGTTGGCCCAGCGCTGCATCTCCTCCTCGTCGTCGTGGTTGAACGAGGCCGCGTAGCCGGTTTCGTCCACCACGCGGTCGAACAACTCCGGCAACGCCAGCGTCGGCTGGGCTTCGCGCAGTTTCGCGAAAACGGTCCCGAGCTTCGTCGCCGCCGTGCGCGCCGCGCCGGACAACTCGGGCGCGCCGTCGTCGCCCCTGCCCGGCGCGAGCGCGACGAACCCTTCCAGCAGCGGGCGACCGTGCATCGTCGCCCAGAGCCGCACGGCGTCGAGCGCCTTTGGCCCCAACCCGCGCCCGAGGGGGAGATTGCCGATCACCCGTTCGAGGCTGACCTCGTCGGCCGGATTGTGGAGCAGGCGCAGGACGGCGAGGACGTCCTTGACCTCTTTCCGCTCGTAGAAGCGCACCCCGCCGACGATGCGGTAGGGGATGTCCGAGGTGCGGAACGCCTCTTCCAGCACGCGGGACTGGGCGCCGGTGCGGTACATGACGGCCACGTCGTCGCCGCTCATGCCCGTGCGGGCCAGCACCCGGCGGATCTCGTCCACCACGAATCGGGCCTCATGGTTGCCGTCGGTGAGCTCGCGGACGACGATCTTGGCGCCCTCGTCATTCTCCGTCCGGAGCCGGCGGTCGATGCGCTGGGTGTTGGCGCGGATCACCCGGTCGGCGGTGTCCACGATCCGCTGGGTCGAGCGGTAGTTGAGTTCGAGGTCGATCCGGGTGGCGTCGGGAAAGTCCTTCTCGAAGTCGAGGATGTTGCGGATGTCGGCCTGCCGCCAGCCGTAGATCGACTGGTCGGGGTCGCCGACGACGAAAAGGTTGCGGTGCTTCTCGGCCAGCGCCGAAACGAGGATGTACTGGACGCGGTTGGTGTCCTGGTACTCGTCCACCATGACGTGGCGGAACCGCTCCTGGTAAGCGCCGAGCAGCCCGGGCGCCTGGTCGAAGAGCTGGAGCGGCATGCCGAGCAGGTCGTCGAAATCGACCGCGTTCGCCTTGCGCAGCGCCCGCTGGTACTCCTTGAAGACGCGGGCTACTACCTCGTCGTCGTAGGTCTCGGTGGCGTTGGCGAACTCCTCCGGCGACAGCAGCAGACTCTTGGCCGCCGAAATTCGCGACAGCATCCGCCGGGGCGCGACCTGCTTGGGGTCGAGGCCGACCGCCTGCACGGCTTTCTTGGCGAGGTCCATCTGGTCGGCGTCGTCGTAGATCAGGAAGTTCGGCAGCAGCCCGATCCGGTCCGCAACCAGACCGGGGTTCTGGCGCAGCACGCGCACGCCGAACGAGTGGAACGTGCCCATCACCAGCCCGCGCAGGTCGCGGCCGTCGAGCAGTTTTTCGATGCGGTCGCGCATCTCGCGGGCGGCCTTGTTGGTGAACGTCACCGCGAGGATCTGCTCCGGCAACACCCCGCAGGCGTCGATCAGGTAGGCGATGCGATGGACCAGCACCCGCGTCTTGCCCGAACCGGGTCCGGCGACGACCAGCACCGGTCCGTCCACGGTCGTGACGGCCCGTTGCTGCTCGACATTCAGGCCGTGCAGAAGGGCGTGCGCGGGTTCGGTCTGGGTAGCATCGGCGGCATTCACGGGCGCATCCTCGGGCTCGGCAGGGCCAATCGTGGGCAGGGGAGAACCGGTCGCCGGACAGGTGTTGCATCGCCGGGACCGGGGCGGGAAACGAGCCGAGTCTAGCATCGGCGGCCTCGTCCAACGCCGCTCCCCGCGTTGACGATGCCGCCGGACGCTTGGTATCCTTTCTTCCGTCGCAACGCGCCGACGTAGCTCAGCGGCAGAGCAAGGGACTCATAAGCCCTTGGCCGGTGGTTCGATTCCACCCGTCGGCACCAGCGAGGTTCGCCCGGTCCGCATGCGGATCGGGCGTTTTGTTTGTTCACCACCGCCCGGAATTCCCGGTGCGATGCCTCTTCGCGGCCTGCGAGTTGCTCCGGAAGTCAGGATTCCGTAGCAGCGTTTTCAGCACCTAATACATGCGAATGCTCGGCCGCGCCGATAGACTGCAGCCCCGCCAGAACGCGAACGTGCAGCGACCGCGCCTCCGGCCCGCCGGCACTACACTCCGCCTCCATGGACGGATTTCAAGGCGCCTTGCCGCGCACGCGTCAGACGCCGGTCGGCCTCGAACAACGGCTGGCCTTGCGACTTCGCGGCGCGGGGTTTGCGGTCGGTGCGCCACTCGTCGTGGGGTTCTCCGGCGGGACGGATTCGCTGGCGCTGGCGGCGGCATTCGCCCGCGTGCGTGAGCCCGGGCGGCGCATCGTGCTGGCCCACGTCGATCATGGCTTGAGGCCCGATTCCGCTGACCACGCCGATGCCGCGAACGCGCTGGCCGCGACGCTGGGTCTTCCGTTTCGCGCGTGCCGGATCGCCGGCGAACCGCGCTCGCTCCATCCCGGGCTCGGCGTCGAGGAGGCCGCCCGCCGTGAGCGGTACCGGCTGCTCGCGGCGATCGTGCGGGGCGAAGGGGCGGCGGCGCTCGCCCTCGCCCACCACCGCGACGACCAGGCGGAGACGGTGCTGCTCCACGTGCTGCGGGGAGCGGGAACGAGCGGCGCCGCCGCGATGGCGGAGACGGTCGTCCGCCCGGTGCCGTGGTGGGACGATCCGGAAGCCGGGCCGTGGCCGTTGACGATCTGGCGCCCGCTGATCGCGGAACCGCGCGCCGAACTCGCTGCCTACGTCTCGGCGACCGGGCTTGCGCCGCTGCACGATCCGACGAATGATGATCCCGCCTTCCGGCGAAACCTCGTCCGGCACGAGGTGCTGCCGGCGCTCGAGCAGGTGTGGCCGGGCGCGGCGGCGGCGCTTTCCCGCCACGCCGCGCTGGCGGCCGAGGACGACGCGCTGTTGTCGGGGATGGCTGCCGCGGTGCTCGCCGAGGCGCGTGTCCACGGCGGACTTCTCGCCGCACGGGTCTCGGGCGAGCCGCCGGCGATCGCGCGCCGGGTCATCCGGGCGTGGCTCGTGGACAATGCGCCCGGGCTGGAGATTTCGGCCGAGCGCACCGATGCCGTGTTCGGGTTGCTGGACCCGGGACGCGGCGGGCGCCGGATCGACGTGGGGCAGGGGTGGACCGCGATCGGGCGGAGCGGGATGATCCGGCTGGAGCGTCGGACGGGCGGGGAGGACGGATGAACTGGCAACGGGAACCGCGGGCAGCCGGGGTGGCGAAGATCCTGATCACCGAGCAGGAGTTGCAGCGGCGCATCTACGAACTCGGCCGGGAACTGGACCGCCGTTACGTCGGCAAGGCGCCGCTGATGGTCGGCGTCCTCAACGGCGCTGTCGCGTTCATGACCGACCTGATGCGGGCGATGACCGTGCCGGTCGAGATCGACTTCATGGCCGTCTCGTCCTACGGCGCATCGACGCGGAGTTCCGGGGTCGTCCGTATCATCAAGGACCTTAACAACGAGGTCGAGGGCCGCGACGTCCTCGTCGTCGAGGACATTGTCGATAGCGGCCTGACCCTGCAGTACCTGCTCGACGTGCTCCAGCGGCGCAACCCGGCCTCGCTGGAGGTGGTCGCCCTGCTGCGCAAGGACAAGCCGGACGCCATCGACGTGCAGGTCGATTTGGCAGGGTTCGACATCCCGGACGAGTTCGTCGTCGGGTACGGGCTCGATTACGCGGAGCGGTACCGGAACCTTCCCTACGTCGCCGTCCTGGACCCGTCCGCAATCGAGGAATAACCCGGTTCGGGTGTATACTTTTCCGCTACGCGCCGCCTGCCCGCGATGACGGAGACGTTCCCGACGGCGCGCTGCGGGAGACAGTTCATGGGTGAATCGAAATGGCTCCGGAACGGGCTGGTCTGGCTCGTTCTCGTTGTCGCGACCATCGCCTTGTGGGTGACGTTCGTCGGCAACGACCCGCAGACCGAGAACATAAGCGTCGGCCAGATGGCGGCGGCGATCCGCGGCAACCAGGTTGACCGGCTCGTCCAGAAGCAGGACGGGCGTGATGTCATCGTTCACTACCGCGACGGGGCGGGCCTCGCCAACGCGGTGGTCACGCTGCCGGCTGGCACCGACCTGCTTACCGTCCTCGACAACTACGGCATCGAGGCGTCGTCGCTGCCGCCGGACCTGGTCGTGTTCGAACCGGCCAGCCGCTGGACCGGCCTGCTGTCGGCCATGACCTTCCTCCTGCCGACGCTGTTCCTGATCGGCATCTTCGTCTTCATGATGCGGCAGGCGCAGGGCAGCAACAACCAGGCGATGAGTTTCGGCAAGAGCCGCGCCCGCCTCTTCACCGGCAACAAGCCGACGGTGACGTTCGCCGACGTCGCCGGGGTCGATGAGGCCAAGGAAGAACTGGTCGAGGTCGTCGAGTTCCTCAAGTACCCGGAGAAGTTCGCCGCGCTCGGCGCGCGCATCCCGCGCGGCGTGCTGCTCGTCGGACCGCCGGGTACCGGCAAGACCCTTCTGTCGCGGGCCGTCGCCGGCGAGGCGGGGGTGCCGTTCTTCTCGATCTCCGGTTCGGAGTTCGTCGAGATGTTCGTCGGCGTCGGCGCAAGCCGGGTCCGGGACCTTTTCGAGCAAGCCAAGCGCAACGCGCCCTGCATCGTCTTCGTTGACGAGATCGACGCCGTCGGCCGGCAACGTGGGGCCGGCCTCGGCGGCAGCCACGACGAGCGGGAGCAGACCCTCAACCAGATCCTGGTCGAGATGGACGGTTTCGACTCGTCCACCAACGTCATCGTCATCGCCGCGACCAACCGGCCCGACGTGCTGGACCCGGCGCTGCTGCGCCCGGGCCGCTTCGACCGGCAGGTGATCCTGGACCGGCCCGACATCGCCGGTCGCCGGCAAATCCTCGAAGTCCACGCCCGCGGAAAGCCGCTGGAAGAAGAAGTCTCGGTGGAGAACCTGGCCCGCCAGACGCCGGGCTTTTCCGGCGCGGACCTGGAGAACCTCGTCAACGAAGCGGCGATCCTCGCCGCGCGGCGAAACAAGAAGACCGTCGGCCACGATGAACTGACCGAGGCGATCGACCGCGTGATCGCCGGGCCGCAGCGCAAGAGCCGGGTCATCTCCGAGCGCGAGCGCACGATGACCGCCTACCACGAGGCCGGTCACGCGCTCGTCGCCCGCATGCTGCCCAACGCCGACCCGGTGCGGAAGGTCAGCATCGTCGCCCGCGGCATGATGGGCGGCTACACGCGCGTGGTGCCGAACGAGGACCGCCTGTTCAAGACCAAGGCCCAGTTCGAGGACGACCTCGCGGTCTTCATGGCGGGGCACGTCGCCGAGATGATGGTGTTCGAGGAGCAGTCCACCGGCGCGGCCAACGACATCGAGCGGGCGACCGCCGTGGCGCGGCGGATGGTCACCGAGTTCGGGATGAGCGACCTCGGCCCGCTCGCGTTCGGCAAGAAGGACGAACTGGTCTTCCTCGGCCGCGAGATCTCCGAACAGCGCAACTACAGCGACGAGGTGGCCTACCGGATCGACCAGGAGATCGGCCGCCTCGTCGAGCAGGCGCACGCCCGCGCCAGGGAGATCCTCTCCACCCACGCGGACAAACTGGAAGCCATCGCCGAGTTGCTGATCCGGGAAGAGACGATCGAGGGGGAGGAACTCGAAGCCCTCTTCGACACCCCGCGCCCGCAGCCGGACCTGGTCGGGCCGCCGCTGGGCCGCCCGGCGACCCGCTTCAATCCGCGCCCGCAGGTCGCGCCGGACAACCGGCCGGAACTGGACGCCAAGTCTGGCCCCGGCAAGTGGTCGCCGCAACCCGCCGACTGACCGTTTCAGGCAGTCTGGTCCCTTCCGCGCCCGGTCGAACGACCGGGCGCGGTTTCGTTCCCGTGCCCGATCGCAGGTTGGGGCGCACTCCGCGAACGCGGTGGCACAGACACCCCTTGCACGTACTTCCGGGCGTTGGGGTGGGAGGGAACGCGAATCGACCCGACTGCGGTCGTTCTGGCGCGTACGTACGCAGAGATTCGCGATCGAAAAAATGCCGAGCCAGCAGCGAAGAAGGGCCGAGGAAACACGGTTGAAGGCGCTGCACGCAACCTGACCGGGTCCGGCCCAGTACGGCGGGCAAGGGATGGGTCAGGCGGCCGGAGAGACGGGTTCGCTGGCGCCACCGGCCACCGGCCGGATCTCGGAGGTTTGCGCACGACTGAAAACGGCCCGGGCGCATTGCCCGGGCCGTCGCAGGTTCCTCGTGGTGGAGGCGGGGGGACTCGAACCCCCGACCTCTACAGTGCGATTGTAGCGCTCTCCCAGCTGAGCTACGCCCCCGCGCGGAACGCCGAGAGTATACGCAGCGCCGGGCCGAAGCGTCAACGAGGACGGCCGCCAGACCCGTGGGATGCCGCGGGCGACCGCTAGCATGGCCGCGGGCCGGGTGATATACTCCGGCCGAGTTGCGGGGGTAACTCAGTTGGTAGAGTACCTGCTTCCCAAGCAGGCTGTCGCGGGTTCGAGTCCCGTCCCCCGCTCCAGTACCCACCGACGCTTGCGGCCCCGAGGACTTCCTCGGGGCCGCTTTTGTTTCGTCCTACCGTGCGTCCTGTTGGCCAAACCGGCGCGGTGGGATCTAGAGGCCACGTTCGTCGCGGAACTCCGTGAGAAGGTCGTTCGCGGTCCCGATCTTGTCGGTGGCTTCCTGGATCAGCGCCGCTGCCTGTTCGAGTTTGGCGGCGTCGAACGTGTCGAGGCCCTCGGCGATCAGGAACGAGGCGTCGTTGAGCAGGTTCAACGAGCTCAGGGTTTCGGCGTGAACGGACGCGATCGACGCAGGCGGCACGATCTCCTGGGCCCGTTCGTAGGACACTCGCCAGATCGCCAACTCCGTCGCGACCTCGATGGTCCAGTCGTCGCTGCCGATCCGCGGGTTCGAGGCGAGGGCGCTGAACCGGCCCAGGCTGTCGGACATGTCGGAGAGAATCGGCGTGATCTCGTCGATGTAGGCAGCGACGTTTGCCGTGTCGTCGAATGCGGCAGCCGGCGCCGGCGTGGGCGTCGGAGAAGTCGCTGCACCCGGGCTGGTGGCGATGTTCGTTTCGTCGTCTGCGGAGTCGTCGGCCACGCTTCCCGGCACCGGCGCCATTTCGTCGATGACGAACAGCGACAGGTCAGTGCCGGCGGCGGACGGGCTGAGGTAGCCGATGCCGGAGACGCCCGAGTCGTCGATCGGAATCAGGCCGACGACGAGCGAGCCGGACCCGTCGAACACCCCGCCGATCGAGCCGCACGCGAGATCCACGTTCGGGTTCTTGGGATCGGCCACGAAGAGCGACCAGCCCGCTTCGGCGAGGGCGGCGAGCGGAACGTCGAGGGACGTGCGCGATTGGGCGGCCGTCACGGCGTCTTCGTGACCGACGGGTTCACCCACCGGCACGGCGGCTGGGGTGAGATCGGCGACCAGCGCGCCCGGCTCGTCGCAGCCGCCGGAGTAGATCGCGGCGGGGTACGCGCCGTCCTGCGCGGCTGCGCCAAACGGTAGCGCGAGGCCGGCCACGGTTCCGACGATGGCGATGCGAACGGCATTGTTCATGGTTCATCCCCCTTGACCCTGCGGCCAGCGGCGTCGCCGGCCCGGTTTTCTTCGGCTCCCAGCGGCCTTGGGGACGGCGCCGCAACCATTACGCCACGTCCTGACCGGACGTGGACGCAGGAACCGGGGTGCCCCCGAATGCGTGGCCGGAGCGGCTCGTAGCCCGGTCTCCGCAACGGCGCGAAGGAACGCCGGCGGCCCCGAGGACTCCCTAGGGGCCGCTTCGCGGTACGCAATTGGCGATCCGCCGTCAGACCCCGGCGGCGACTTTCTCGGCGGCCCACTGCTTATACCGCTCGAGCAGCAACCGGTTGGCCTGCCGCCACTTGTCGGCCACGTCCTGCGTGAACGCGGCGGCCTGTTCCGGGGAGTCCATCTGGCCGGTGATGAGCTGCACCTGCGCGGTGTTGAACCCGTTGAACCAGACGTCGAACGGCACGTAATTCTCGATCTGCGGGGCCGGATTCTCGGTTGCCCAGTCGAACACCTCGCGCACGAGCGGGTCGGTGATCGTTTCCGGATCGAAGCGGTCGTCCGCCGGCGGCACGCCGGTCGCCTCGTAGTAGGCGGCGAGTTGTTCCGGGGTGTGGAGGAACGTGATGAAGTTTGCCGCGATCGCTTGCTGCTCCGGGCTCGACCAGCTCGTCACCGCCAGCGTCTGCGAGGTCGAGGTCAGCCGGTCGGCGAAGGGGCCGTCGCCGGTCGGCGGCAACTTCATCACACCGGCGTTGTCGGGGCCGATGGCCTCAACGTAGGACGCCATCTCGGAACCGGTGATCAGCGTCAGGCCGGCCTTGCCCTGCGTCACCAGTTGCTGCCCGGAATACATGTCCAGCGAGGCTACGTCCTCGGGGAAGGCCTTGCGCTCGTACAGTTCCTGCCAGCGGGCGAAGAAGTCCACGTAGGCGGGATCGGTGAAACTGGTCTCGCCGGTGACGGCCTGGAGCACCTCGCCGACGCCCTCCACCTGCTGGATCAGGCTGTCGAGCAGGAAGCGGCCGGCGCCCCAGGTGTCCTTCGCGCCGAAGCCGATCAGCGGCATCCCGGCGGCGGCGAAGGCGTCGGCGGCGGCGAGGAACCCGTCCCACGTCGCCGGCGGGTTCTCCGGGTCCAGCCCGGTGGCGGTGAACGCCGCCTTATTGTAGATGAGCGGGTACGACGGCTGAAGGTACCACGCCGCCGACCAGATCTTGCCTTCGAAGGTGGCCTCGTCGCCGTTGAGGTAGTGGGACGCTTCCTCCATCCCGACGAGGTCGGAGATGGGCACGATCCAGCCCTTCCAGGCCGGGTCCATCGTATAGATCCCGCCCCAGAGGTACATGATGTTCGGGCCCTGCTTCGCCTGCCCGGCGGCCTCGTAGGAAGGCAGCAGGGCATCGGTGGAGAGCAGATTGTTGTTGAAGGTGACGTTCGGGTGCGCCTCGACGTAGGCCGCCTGCGCGGCTTCCAGCCACGCTTCGGAGCCGGGCGCCTCGGTTTCGCCCCACCACCAGAAGTCGATCTGCACCGGATCGGTCGGCAGCGCCGCGTCCTGCGCGGATGCCCGCCGCGCCGCCGGCAGCACGCCGGCGGTCGCGCCGAGCGCCGCCGCGCCGAACCCGATCAGCCCGCGCCTCGACAGGTTTGCCATCGCCTTCGTCCTCCGCGTTCCGCCCGGCGCGGGACCGGTCCCACGCCGCCCGGCGGCGGTCATTCTTTGACCGCGCCCGCCAGGAGACCGCTCATGAAGAACCGCTGCCCGAACACGTAGAGCAGCAGCAACGGGATGGCCGAGATGGTCGCCCCGGCCATCACCAGCGGGATGTCCACGGTGTTTTTGCCCTTCAGCAGCGCCAGCCCGGCCTGCAACGTGCGGGACTGTTCGTTCTGGAGCATGACCACCGCGATCAGCAGTTCGTTCCACGCCCACAGCGCGTTGACGATCCCCAGCGTCAGCAGGGCGGGCCGCACCAGCGGCACCACGATCGTCCACAGGATGCGCAGGTGCCCCGCGCCCTCGACGATGGCGGCCTCGTAGAGTTCGCCGGGGATTCCCTCGATGAAGCGCACCATCAGGAAAACCGAGAACGGGAACATCAGCCCGGCGTAGGCGACGATCACCGCGTCGAAGTGGTTGACCCGGCCGAGCGCCGTCATCAGCGAGAAGAGCGGCAGGAGCATGACGATCGGCGGCACGACCATCAGGAAGACGAAGACCCGCAGCAGCGTCGCCGAGCCGCGGAACGGGAGCCGCACGAAGACGTAGGCCGCCGGCATGCAGACCAGCGTCACCAGCAGCACGGAGCCGCCGGTGACGATCAGGGAGTTGACGATCCAGCGCCCCATGTTCTCACCGAAGGCGCGGGCGAAGTTGTCTAGCGTGAAGGCGGCCGGCCAGCCGAACGGCGCGCTGATGTAGTCGCCCTGCGTGCGCAGCGCGCTCCAGGCCATGAACCACAGCGGGAAGAGCGCCACCGCCGATCCGAGGAGCAGCAGCGCCTGCTGGATGGCCCCGCCAATCCTGCGGCGCGTCCGGGCGCTGAGGCGCGGCGGGGCGGGGGAGGGTTCGAAGTTGGCCACCGCGCTCATCGGGAACCTCCCCGGCCAGCGACGCGCGGCGCGACGAGCGATACGCCGGCGACGACGATCGCCGTCACGAGCACGACGGTCGCCGCCGCCGCCGCGAGGTTCATCTGCGCCGTCGTGAAGGCGTTCTGGTAGATGTAGAGGTCTGCCGTCATCGTCGCGTTCCCGGGACCGCCGTTGGTGATGACGAATACGTAGGAGAACGTCCAGACCGCCACGGTGATGACGGCGGTGATGGCGAAGAAGCCGATCACCGAGGCGAGTTGCGGCAGCGTCACGTCCCGGTGCGCCCGCCAGCGCGTCGCGCCGTCCACCATCGCCGCCTCCAGCGGTTCGGTGGAAAGCGACAGCAGCCGCGCCACGAACAGGACGATGCCCAGCACGCATTCGCGCCAGACCATCACCGCGCCGATCGAGACCAAGGCCAGCGAGGGGTCGCCCAGCCAGTCGCGCTGGAGGAGCCCGAGCCCGGCCGCGCCGAGCATCTGGTTCAGCGCCCCGTTGCGGGTCAGGATCTGGGAGAACGCGATGCCGCTTACCGGGATCGAGACGATGTACGGCACGAACAGCAGGAAGCGGTACACCGGCGCCGATCTGCGTTGTTCGTAGAGCAGGATGGCGAACACCAGCGCGACGACGACCATCACCGGCACGCAGGCCATCAGCAGCAGGTTGTTGCGGACGCTGGTGAGAAACAGCGGGTCGGTCAGCACGAGCCGGTAGTTGTCCACCCCGACGTACATGGAGAACGACCCGAGCGATTGCACGAGGCTCATCCGGACGAGGGCGTAGACGGGATAGAGGAACGTGAACGCGACCAGCGCCAACCCCGGCAGCAGGAACAGCAGCGCGGCCCGGCCATCGCCCCGGCGGTAGCGCGGGCGGTGGTCGTCCCGGTGGTCGAGGCGCCCCGGCGCGCGCCCAACGGCGCGCCGGGGCAGCGCCAGCGCGTCGCTCCGTTGCTCGGCAACCACGGGCCGGTCTCCTCCTGCCGGAGACGGTTTGCACGACGGGCGGTAAACGATTCCCGCCAATGCTTGGGTAGGGCATGATACACGCACGATGCTTGAAATCGCGCGCCCGTCGCCGGCCGCGCCGCGCCACGGGGAAGAGGGGGTTGCCCGGTGCGGGACTGGAGCGCCGACTGGAGTTACCGCGGCCAGCCGGCGGTGGTCATCGAGAGCCGGCGGCTGCGCGTCGTGGTCTTGCCCGACCTCGGCGGCAAGATCTGGTCGATCCGCGACAAGGCGCACGACCGGGAACTGCTGTGGCACAACCCGCGGGTGCCACCGTCCTCGGCGCCGTTCGGCGCGCGCTACGACGACTGGTTCGCCGGCGGCTGGGACGACCTGTTCCCGAACGATGCCCCGGTGCTCCTCGACGGGCAGCCGCTGCCGGACCACGGGGAGTGGTGGGCGCGCCCGTGCCGGTGGCGCATCGACGAGGAGCCGGGGACGCTGCGCCTCGTGCTTTCCGGCCTCGGCCTGGTCACCCCGCACCGTTGGGAGCGCGTCATCGAACTGCGTGAGGACGAGCGGGCGATCTGGTGCTCGACCACCATTCGCAACGAGGGGCACGCGCCGTTGCCGTTCCTTTGGCGCATCCATCCGGCGTTGCCGGCGACGCCCGGGTCCCGCATCGAGATCCCGTCGGAGCACGTCGTCATTGAGGCGGCGTCGTCGCCGGGCCTCGACCGTCGCCCGTTCGCCTGGCCGCTGGCGCGCACGACCGATGGCGGCGTGTCGAACCTCGGCGTCTGCCCCGAACCGGGCCACGAGAGGATGCTGCAGGCGTACGCGACCCGGCTCCGCGCCGGCTGGTGCGCCCTCACCGGCGCGGACGGCCTCGGCGTCGGCTTCGCGTTCGATCCGGCCGCGATCGACACGGTGACGTTGTTCGCCACGTTCGGCGGCTGGCGCGGGTTGAGCACCGTCATCCTCGAACCGGGGGTCGGCTGGCCCTCCGACCTCGACAAGGCGCGGGCCAACGGCAGCGCCCGGGTCATCGCTCCCGGGGAGACGACCGAATTCGCCATAACGATGGTCGCCTACGAGGGCGTCGGCCGGGTCGAGGACATCGGCCGCGACGGCGTCGTTCGCGGCCGCTGAGCGAAGGGGAGGAAAGCGTGCTGCTTGCCGGCAGGTCGGCGCTGGTAACGGGAGGAACCCACGGCATCGGGGCCGCAATCGTCGAACGGTTCCGGCGGGAAGGCGCGCGGGTGGCGACCGTGGCCCGTGAATCACCGGATTCGCTCGCGCCCGGCGTGGCGTTCGAGCGGTTCGACCTCGCGGATCACGCCGCAATCCCGGCGCTGGTCGAGCGGGTCGAGGCCGCGGTCGGGCCGCTGGACGTGCTGGTCAACAACGCCGGCATCTGGATCGAGACACCCTCGATCGGGCTGGACCCGGCCGATTGGGCGCGGGTGATTGCGGTGAACCTGACCGCTCCGGTCCTGCTGGCGACCGCGGCGGCGCAGGGGATGGCGGCGCGCGGCTACGGCCGGATCGTCAACGTCACCTCCATCCACGGCCGGTTTGCGGTCGAGAACGCGCTCGCCTACGCCTCGGCCAAGGGTGGCCTGGAGCAGGCGACGCGCAACCTCGCCGTCGATCTTGCGCCGCGCGGCATCCTCGTGAACGCGGTTGCGCCAGGATTCATCTCGACCCGCCTCAGCGTGGTCGATGGAGTCCACGAGCGCGACGCCGACTGGTTCAGGACGGTCTACGTCGGAAACGGCAAGATCCCGTTGCGCCGCCATGCGGAACCGGCCGAGGTGGCCGGGCATGTGGCGTGGCTGGCGAGCGGCGAGAATGGCTACGTCACCGGGCAGGTGCTCGGGGTGGACGGCGGGCTGAGCGTCACGTTCTGACGCGAGATTCACGCTAGGGGAGAACGACACGGTGCGAATCGAAGCGGTCGATTTCTACTACCTTTCCATGCCCGAGGTGCTCGACATCGGCGACGGCAGCCAGGATCTCTGCCTCGTCCGCGTGCAGGCAGGCGGGCACGTCGGCTGGGGCGAGTGCGAAGCGGCGCCGCTGCCGTCGATCGCCGCGCTCGTTTGCCCGATGAGCCACTCCGCCTGCAAACCGGTGCAGGCGTCGGTCCTCGGCCAGGCGCTGGACGGGCCGGAGGACATCGCCCGGATCAACCGCCTCGTCCGCGAGAACTCGTTCGACCTGTTGCAGGCCGACCACACGCTCTCCGGGATCGACATGGCGCTGTGGGACCTGCTCGGCCGGGTTCGCGGCGAGCCGGCCTGGAAACTGCTCGGGCTGGAGCGGGCCGAGCCGCGCGTCCCCTACGCCTCGGTCCTATTCGGCGACGACGCGCAAGAAACGATGGAGAAGGCGCGCGGCATCCGCGAGCAGGGATACAGGGCGGCCAAGTTCGGATGGGGGCCCTACGGCGCGGGCACGGTCGAGGCCGATGCCGACCAGGTGATGGCCGCTCGCGAAGGCCTTGGGCCTGACGGGTTCGTCCTCGTCGATGCCGGTACGATCTGGGGCGAAGACGTCGAGCGCGCCCGGCTGCGGCTGCCCGCGCTAAAGGAAGCCGGCGCGCTGTGGCTGGAGGAGCCGTTCCCCGGCGGCGCGGTCTGGGCCTACGCCGACCTCGCGCGCGATGCGGCGCCGGTGAAACTCGCCGGCGGGGAGGGCGCGCACAACGCGCTGCAGGCCCGCCAACTCATCGACGGGGGCGGCATCGGCTACGTCCAGATCGATGCCGGACGCATCGGCGGTTTGACCACCTCGAAGGAGGTGGCCGACTACGCCCACGCGCGCGGCGTCATCTACGTGAACCACACCTTCACCAGCCACCTCGCGCTGTCGGCCAGCCTCCAGCCGTGGGCGGACCACCCGGCGGGCGCGATCTGCGAATACCCGGTCGAACCGAAGGCGCTCGCGTGGGAGGCCACGAAGGGCCACCTGCTGGTCGGGCATGACGGCATGGTGCGCATCCCCGACGGTCCCGGTCTGGGTCTCGATCCGGACCTCGATGCGCTGGCCCGGTACCTCGTCCCGGTCGAGATCCGCGTGGCGGGAAAGACGCTGTACAGCACGCCGACGCTCGCCTGATCCCGTCTTCCGGGGATTGCGATCCGGGCGGCGACCGTTATCGGCAAAGGTCGGTTCGCCCGAATGCGTCCTCGGTGGCCGCGCCCGCCGTCATTCCGGGCCCGTCGCGGGATCGCGTCATCCTGCTTTGGGAGACGGACAAGATCCCGCGACGGGCCCGGAATGACGACAGGTGTCGCGATGGTTAGGCAAGTACGAGTGCAGTCGGGCTGCGCCGCCTGGTGGCCGCCTTTCCTGGAACACCCGAACACTCTTCGCGTCGTGTGCGACGCTCCCCGCGTCCCGAGGGCATGCCACCTGCCCTTGGGAGGAACCCATAGTCACCTGGCGTTGGAGCAGAGAACAGCGATGGCCGCTCCAAAGGTCGGATTCCTTGCGCTTGAGGTTTAGTGTCGTCTAAACTATTTCGGTCGTATCATGAAATTATCCTCGAGGGACCCTGATAGATGCTCCGAATTCTTGAACCCACTGCCAGGCGGCGCGTGCTGATGGTCATGGCGGTGCTGCTCGTGCTGCCGCTGCTGGCGGCCTGCGGCGCAAACGGGCCGGCGGCGGAGCGCGACGGGCCGATGCGGATCGTCGCCACCACCGGGCAGGTGGCGGACCTCGCCCGGCAGGTTGGCGGTGAGTGGGTTTCGGTCGAGGCGCTGATGGGACCGGGGATTGACCCGCACCTCTACCGCGCTTCCGAAGGTGATGTCTCCAAACTCTCCGACGCCGACCTGATCCTCTACAACGGGCTCCGGCTCGAAGGGAAGATGGAGGACCTGCTCGAGCGCCTCTCCGAGCGCCGGCCGGTCGTGGCCGTCACCGACGGCATCGATCCCGACGTGCTGCGCGCCGACCCCGCCGCGCCCGAGCACCCGGACCCCCACGTCTGGTTCGACCCAACGCTCTGGACGCAGGCGACCGATCGCGTCGCCGAAGCGCTGGCGGAACTCGACCCCGACCACGCGGACGTCTACCGCGCCAACGCCGAGCGCTACGCCGGCGAACTGGCGGCCCTCGACGCCGACGCGGCCGAGGCGTTGGCCGCCATCCCCGCCGAGCGCCGCGTGCTCGTCACCGCCCACGACGCCTTCGGGTACTTCGGCGACCGGTACGACGTCGAGGTCGTCGGGCTGCAGGGCATCTCGACCGAGAGCGAGGCCGGCATCGCCGACGTGTCGCGGATTGCCAACCTGATCGCCGATCGCGGCGTGCGCGCCATCTTCGTCGAGACCAGCGTTTCGCCGCGCACGGTCGAGGCGGTGCAGGCGGCCGTGCGCGACAGGGGCGGCGACGTCGCCATCGGCGGCTCGCTGTTCTCCGACGCCCTCGGCGAGCCGGGCACCGCGGAAGAAACCTACGCCGGCATGTTCCGGCACAACGTCGCCACCATCGTGGAGGCCCTGCAATGAGTTATTTGCGCTCAGTGCCGACCGCGCCCGCGTCGCCGGCAGGTCCCGCTTTGTCCGTCACAGGCTTGACCGTCGCCTACCACGAGCAGCCGGTGCTCCTCGACGTTTCCGTTTCGATTCCCGCCGGGCGGCTCACCGCCATCGTGGGACCAAACGGCGCCGGCAAGAGCACGTTGATCAAGGCGGCGCTCGGACTGGTTCCCGCAATCTCGGGCACGACCCGCGTCTTTGGGCGGCCGCTGCGCAACGAGCGGCTGCGGGTTGCGTACGTTCCCCAGCGGACCAGCGTCGATTGGGATTTCCCGACCGACGCGCTGGATGTCGTCACGATGGGACGCTACGGGCGTCTGGGCTGGTTGCGCCGCCCCGGGCCGGCGGACCGCGAGGCCGCGCTGGCCTGCCTCGCCGAAGTCGGCATGGCCGATCTCGCCCATCGCCAGATCAGCCAGTTGTCGGGCGGGCAGCAGCAGCGGGTGTTCCTCGCCCGCGCGCTCGCGCAGGGCGCGGATCTTTACCTGATGGACGAACCGTTCGCCGGCGTCGATGCCGCGACCGAGCGCGCCATCGTGGCACTGCTGCGCCGCCTTGGGGACGAGGGCAAAACGGTCGTCGCCGTCCACCACGACCTTTCCACCGTAGAGGAGTACTTCGACGAAGTCGTTCTCCTCAACCGGACCGTCATCGCCGCCGGGCCGGTCGCCCAGGCATTCAACGAGCAGAACTTGCGCCGCACCTACGGCGGCCGCATCGCCTTCCTCGGCGGAACCGCCGCGCCCGCCGTGCTGGCGGCGGACTGAACGGGAAGGCGAGATGCTCGACTTCGGATATACCCTCCGCACCGTCCTGCTAGGCGCCGCGATCCTGGGGGCGGTTGGCGGCGTCCTCGGCTCCTTCGCGACGCTGCGGCGGCAATCGCTGGTCGGCGATGCACTGGCCCACGCGGCGTTGCCGGGCGTTTGCCTCGCGTTCCTTGCGACCGGCCTGCGCGAGCCGCTGCCGATCCTGTCCGGTGCGATCCTCTCCGGACTTGCCGGCGCGCTCGCGCTGCTCGTCATCGTGCGCGGCAGCCGGATCAAGGAGGACGCCGCGCTGGGCATCGTCCTGTCCGTGTCGTTCGGGTTCGGCACCCTGCTGCTGACCCGCATCCAGCACCAGGGCAACGCCGCCCAGAGCGGATTGGACCGATTCCTGTTCGGGCAGGCGGCAACCTTGCTCGAACGCGACGTCGTGACGATGGCGGTCCTCGCCGCCGTCGTGCTGACGGCCGTCTGGGCCTTCTTCAAGGAACTGAAACTGCTCGCCTTCGATCCCGGCTTCGCCGCGGCCGCCGGGTTCCCCGTCACCGCGCTCTCGGTCGGATTGACCGTGCTCCTGGTGGCCGCCGTCGCCATCGGTTTGCAAGCGGTCGGCGTGATCCTGATGGTGGCCCTGCTGATCGCTCCAGCGGTCGCCGCCCGGCAGTGGACCCATTCGCTCGGTGCGATGACGTTGCTCGCCGCCGCCATCGGGGCGACCTCCGGCGTCGTCGGGACACTGCTGAGCGCCGGTGCTACCGACGTTCCCACCGGTCCGGCGATCGTGCTTGTCGCCACGGCGTTCGCCGTCGCCTCGGTGCTGTTCGCGCCGGAGCGGGGCGTGATTTGGCGTATGCGCCGCCAGCGTACGCTGGCGGCGCAGGGGAGCGGGCAGGCATGAGCGCCGCTACCGTGATCGTGCTGACCGCCATGCTGGTCGGCGTGGCCTGCGCCATCCCCGGCTGCTTCCTCGTCCTGCGGCGCACGGCGATGATGGGGGACGCCATCTCCCACGCCGTGCTGCTCGGCATCGTCGCCGCGTTCGCGCTCACCGGTGGGCAGGCACAGATCCCGGTCCTCGTCGGGGCGACGGCGGTGGGCGTGCTGACCGTGGCCCTCGTCGAACTCGTGCGCCGCAGCGGGTTGGTCGCCGACGACGCGGCCATCGGGCTAGTCTTCCCGGCGCTGTTCGCCGTCGCCGTGGTTGCGATCGCCCGGTTTCCGTCGGTGGTTCACCTCGACGTCGATCACGTGCTGTACGGTGAGATCGCCTACGCCCCGCTCGACCGGCTCGTCCTCTTCGGGACCGATCTGGGGTACCGTTCCCTCTGGGTGCTGGGCGCCCTGGCGATCGTCAACGTCGCGTTCGCCGTGCTGTTCTTCAAGGAGCTGAAGCTGGCCACGTTCGACGAAGGACTGGCGGCCACGCTCGGGTTCTCGCCCCGGGTGATCCACTACGGGCTGATGACCGTCGTCGCCGCCACCGCGGTCATCGCGTTCGACAGCGTGGGCTCGATCCTCGTGGTCGGCATGCTGATCGTGCCGGCGGCGACCGCCTGGCTGCTGACCGACCGCCTCGGCGCGATGCTCGTGCTGGCGGTCGGCGCCGCCGCGCTCGCCGGGATCGGCGGATACTGGTTGGCGCGGCTGCTCGACGGTTCGATCTCGGGGTCGATGGCGACCGTTGGCGGCATCCTGTTCGCGCTCGCCTTTGCCGCCGCGCCGAAGCACGGCGCGATCGCCGGGTGGCGCCGCCGCCGCGCCCTGCAACGGTCGCTGGCCGCCCAGGCGGAGGCGGCGTGATGGAGATCGAACACAAGCGGCAGCCGCGCAAACTCAGCCATGCCCCGGAGCGCCGGCAGGATTCCTCGGGCGAGGCCGATCACCGGATCACCCACGCGATGGAGGACTACCTCAAGGCGGTCTACAAGCTGGAAACGGACGAGACCGCGGCCTCCACCCAGAAGCTGGCCGAGGAACTCGGCATTTCCGGTCCGTCGGTGACGAGCATGGCCAAGCGGCTCCACGAGTTGGGCCTGGTTGCCCACGAGCCGTACCAGGGGGTGCGCCTGACCGACCGTGGCCGGGTGGTCGCGCTCGAAGTCGTCCGCCACCACCGGCTGCTGGAGCTGTACCTCACCGAGACGCTCGGGTTCGGCTGGGACGAGGTCCACGAGGAAGCGGAGCGGCTGGAGCACCACCTTTCGGAAGCACTCGAAGCCCGCATCGACCAGATCCTCGGCTACCCGACGCACGACCCGCATGGCGACCCGATTCCCACGGTAGAAGGGGATATCGCCAGAATCGCCCCGACCCGGCTCGACGAACTCGCGGCCGGCAGTTGCGGCACGGTTACCCGCGTCGATGACCGCGACCCGGCCAAGTTGCGGTTCCTCGGCGAATTGGGCATCCGCCCCGGCAGCGCCGTGCGCGTCCTCGAACGCTTCCCGTTCGACGGCCCGCTGCGCGTGGCGATCGGCGACGACGAGCACCTGCTCGGGCCGAGCGTGGCGGCGGCGGTCAACGTCGAGCTGGCCGGCGATCCGCCCTCGAGCTCGCCGGAGCGTCCTGTCTGAGCGTTCTCGCGAGGATCATGGCGGCTGCCCAACTACCCCGGTTGGGCGGTGATGGCCGGTGTGTTTGAGCAGCCGCCATGATCCACGGACCACGGGAACGAAGCGGCCCCGGGGTGGGGTGTGGACGACGTTACCCGAGTTCCAGACGTGGGTGGACGTCGGTTTCCCAACCGGTCTGGCCGCCTCGGCGCATCGCGAAGTACGCCGCGCCGGCGATCATCGCGGCGTTGTCGGTGCAGTAGGCAAGTGGCGGGCACCGAAATGCTACGTCGGCGCCGAGGTCGCGCGCCACGGCCGATTCCAGTTCGCTTCGTAAGCGGCGGTTGGCCGCCACCCCGCCAGCGAGCATGACGGTCCGCGCGTCATGTTCGCGGGCCGCGCGCAAGGTCTTCGCAACCAGCGGTTCGACGATCGCCTGCTCGAAACCGGCCGCCAGGTCGGCCACCGGCAAGTCGTCGCGGAAGCGGGGAGGGGTGTGCTCACGGAACGGGCCGGCCGGACCCCCACCGGGAGCGGCAGCGGGTTCCCCATCCGGCAGCCGGTAGGGGGAAGCCAGCCGCAGCAGGGCCGTCTTGAGTCCGGAGAACGAAAAGTCCCACGAGTCGCCGAGCCAGGCGCGCGGGAGGTCGAAGCGGTCCGGATTGCCGCCCGCCGCCGCGCGCTGGATCGCCGGTCCGCCCGGGTAGCCGAGGCCGAGCAACCGTGCGCCCTTGTCGAACGCTTCGCCGGCGGCATCGTCCAGCGTCCGCCCGAGGTGCTCGTAGCGGCCGTGGCCGGTCATCAGGATCAGTTCGGTGTGGCCGCCGGACGCCAGCAGGCATACCAGCGGAAACGCCGGGGCGGGCGGCGGCGGTTCTCCGGGCAACCCGAGCCAGTTGGCGTACACGTGGGCTTCGAGGTGGTTGACGGCGACCAGCGGCCGGTCCCAGGCGTAGGCCAGCGCCTTGGCGACGTTCACCCCGACGAGCAGCGACCCGGCAAGGCCCGGGCCGTGGGTGACGGCGACGGCGTCCACGTCCTCCCGGTCTACCCCTGCCTCCGCAAGCGCCGTCCGCACCACCGGGATGATCGCGGTGACGTGGCCCCGCGCGGCCAGTTCCGGCACCACGCCGCCGAACGCCTGGTGATCGGCGATCTGCGACGCGACGACGTTGGAGCGCACGCGCGCACCGCCGACGACTACCGCCGCCGCGGTTTCGTCGCACGACGTCTCGATCCCGAGGATCAGCATCGCCGCGCCCCTTCGGCCGCCCGGATCACGTTTCCCACGGCGGCTTCCCGGCCTGTTTGACCCCGGCCCAGACGGGCGGCTCGTCCGGGAGCCCGACGATCGGGACCGGTATCCGCTCCAGCACCGTGCGGCGCAATTGCTCGACCTGTGATCGGTAGGCCGGATCGCTGATGGCCTTCGACCACATGATGTAGGCGTCTTCGTTGTTGTCGCTGTAGTAGCGGCGGCGGGTGCCCTGCGTGGTGAAACCCCACTTGCGGTAGAGCGCCTGCGCCGATTCGTTCGAGACTCGCACTTCGAGCGTAAGCCAGTTTGCGCCGCGCCGGACCGCTTCGTCGTAGAGCGACGCCAGCAGGATCTCGCCGAGGCCGCGCCCGCGCCACGGATCGTCCACGGCGATCGTGGTGACGTGCGCTTCGTCGAAGGAGTGCCACATCCCGGCGAATCCAATGACCGGGTGCGTGCGCTTGCGGCTCAGCGTGCGCCGCCCGAAGGTCATCGGAAAGAGCAGGCGCCGCGGCAGCACCGAATGGGTCTCGAGGTCGAAAACCTGCTCGGGATCGAGTTCCGCGCGCAGGACGATGTAGTGATTCTGCCTGGTGTCCTGCAGTTCCCGCCGGTAGGCAGAGGTCGGCCACGGGTTGGTGAAGCTGCGCTTCTCCACCTGCGAGACGTCCGCGATGTCTTCGGGGCGCATCGGATCGATCCGGTAACTCGCGGCGACCGGCAGATCTTCCACGTAGCCATAGTTCCGTCGGTGTCGGGGTTTTTCGATGGCGCTCACGGGGGGATCTTCTCATCCGGTGCGATCGGCGGACAAGGCCGGACGGCTCAGCGTCCGAGGTAGACAGGTTCCAGCGACACGGCGTCGTCGGTTTCGCCCCGCGCGAGTCGTCGCAGGGCGATCTCCAGCAGCGCCGTTGGCTGCCGCAACCGCAGCGCGGCGGGCGGAACCATAGCAGGCGAATGGGTGGTCAGGATGGACTCGGCGTCGGCGTCGAACTCGCCGACGACCATCGCGGGCTGCGGGAAATCGGCCACGGCCTCGGCCAACTCGGCCACGGTCGTGTTGCGAGGGTGGACGATCGGATCCGGCCGGCCGAACGATCCGCCAAACGCCGCCCAGGCGATCCGGCCGCGACCAGCGGGCACGACCGCGACCACCGTGCGGTTGCCGTCGAGGTGAGGCAGGGTAACCGCTTCAAGCGTCGAGACGCCAATCAGCGGCAGGTCGAGCGCCAGCACGAGGCCCTTGGCCAACCCCATCCCGACGCGCAGGCCGGTAAATGCGCCCGGCCCGGTGGCCACCGCGACGGCGGTGAGGTCGCCGACGGCGATCCGGTGCAACTCCAGCAACCGGTGCACCTGATCCAGCAGCAGGACGGTGTGCGACCGGCCCGCGTCCCACGTCAGGCTCGAAAACGAACTGTTGCCGCCGACGGCGATGCCGGCCTGCGCCGTCGAGGTGTCGAGCGCGAGCACCGGCCCTCGCGCTGGCTGCCCGCTGGATTCCACCGCTCTCCACCGTTCGGTCTTGACCGTGCCGCCGCGGAGTGTACCCGAGCCGTTGCTGCACCCGGCGGAACGGCGTGTCACGAAGCGGACCGGATTCCGGGTCCGCCCGGCCGGTGTTCCAGCGATCCGAGCCATTGCTGCGCCGCCTCGTCCGGCCCGATTGCGGTCAGCGCGATGGTCCGCTCATCGCCGCTGCCGGCCCGGATCTCGACGAGCAGGCACCGATCCGGCAGTACACGGCCTGCCCGCTCCGGCCACTCGACGACGCTCACCCCATCCTCCGGCGACAGGTAGTCGTCGTAGCCGATTGCCTCCACTTCGTCCTCGCCGGCAAGCCGGTAGAGGTCGAGGTGGTGGAGCGTCACAGGACGGCCGTCGCTCGTTGTTCCCGCGTGTTCGTGGACGAGGACGAACGTCGGGCTTTGGACCGGCGACGAAACGCCGAGCCCGGCGGCGATGCCCTGTGCCAGCGTCGTCTTGCCCGCCCCGAGATCCCCGTGCAGGAGGATGACGTCGCCCGGCCGCAGGGCGCGGGCGATGCGCTGCCCAAGATCCCGCGTCTGCTCCGGCCCCGTGGTCGCGATCCGGATGGTCCGGCTGCCGTTCATGGTCATTGGTGCGGCGGCTCCGTGGGTGCGGTCGGCGACACGCTCAGGCAGGCCGGCGTCCGGCGAGGTTGAGCCGCCAGTAGTCGAGGAAGAAGGGCGGATCATCGGATGCTGCGCGCTCGGTCAGGGCGTCGAGCAGCGCATCGCGCGCGGCGTCGTCCGCAAGGCGGTCGAGGTGGGCGCGCAGGACGACGTCCCGGACGAACTCCCGGTACGTCGTGGCGTCGTCGAGGATCGTCGGCGCTTCCTCCAGGGAGGTGGCGACATCGACGAACCCCGCCGCCCGCATCCGTTTCGCCGCGGTCGTATCGTCGGCGAATTCCCACGGCCCGGCCCAGCCGCGCAGTGGTTCGCCCCACACAACGGCGGCGGCCAGTTCGCGGGTGCGGTCGAGCACACCGGCGATGTTCGCGCCGCCGCCGCATTGCGCGACGAGCATGCCGCCGGGTTTCAACGCGGCGAACAGCCTGGCGAACAGGGCGTCGTGGTCGAGCACCCAATGGAACGTGGCCGTGCTGAAGATGGCGTCCACCGGCTCCGGCAGGTCGAGGTCGAGCAAGTCGCCTTGCAGGAACGTCACGCGGTCGCCGAAGCGCGGCCGCAGGTTGGCTTCGGCCTCGGCGAGCATGTTGGCCGAGCGGTCGAACCCGAAGACCTTGCCGTTCGGCAGCCGTTCGAGCAGGCGCGCCGTCAGCCTCCCGGTTCCGCAACCGGCGTCCAGCACGGTTTCGTCGCCGCGCAAGGGGAGCCGGGCCAGCACGCGCTCGCCCCAATCGACGTGGGGGTTGGACAGGATGTGGTAGGACGCCGCGTTCCATTCGGCCGGGGCGACGGTTCGGTTCGCAGTCATGGGCGGGAATCGAGTCCAGTCCCGGCGGGCGCGTCGCCGGGCCACGAGGCGGCGACCCCAGGCGCGCTCCACTGGGGCGGACCGACAAACGGCTGGACGGAATCGTAGGCGATCGTAACCGCGGACGGCGCGGCGCCGCCCCAGCCGGTGAGCGGGTCCGCTCGAAGCATGGCCGACGGCTGGGTGCTGTCCAGCGCCGGCGCCAGCAGCGCGGACCCGTCGGGCGCCCAGGTCAGGTCGTTGGAGAGCGTGTGCCCCGCTTCCCAGTGGTGGTCGCCGCCGCCGTCCCGCAGCCAGAGCGTGCGGTCTCCCGACACCCAGGCGAAGCGCAAACCGTCCGGCGACCAGACCGGCGCGCCGACCGGGATGACGCTGCCGCTATCGACGACCTCGGTTGCACCCGTCAGCGGATCGACGAGGTGCAGCGTGCTCTTGGGCGGTTCGTACCAACTCTGGCCGTAGAGGCTGTAGACCAGCACCAGGTCGCCGCCCGGCTGCCAGTGGACGCTCCAGGCGTCGGCAATTGCCCCATCGGTGAGGTTGGTGAACCGGGAGCCCGCCGCGTCCGCCAGCCACACGTCGCCCGGCGCGTGCTGAGGCCGTTCGTCGAACCGGCGCTCCTTGGCGACGAAGGCGATGCCGGCGCCGTCCGGCGAGAAGACCGGGTTGAATGCGAGATCGTACGTGTTGCCGGTCAGGTTTGTCTGCAACCCGGTTTCGACATCGACCGTGCGTATCGAGATCGGTCCGGCTTCCAGCACCGGGTCGTAGTCGGCCAGGCTGGTGTAGGCGAGCAGCCGCCCGTCGGGGCTCCACGCAGGTGGGGCGTGCGCCGAGACCGAACGCGCCATCGTTTCCGGGGCTTCGCCGGGGCGAACGACGACGAGCGCCACGTCACCGGAAAGGTCGCGGATATCGACCGAGAGGTAGGCCACCCGGGAGCGGTCGGGGCTCCAGACCGGCCAGAGCGCTTGCTCCCCGTCGGTCAGGCGGGTCGCGTCCGATCCGTCCGGCCCGACCAGCCAGATGTCGCGATCGCGTCCGACGACGAGCGGACCGTGCTCCTGGACGAGACCGCGCAGCCCGTCGGCGGTGTCGCCGTTCGCCGGGTCCAGCGCGGCGAGGTGGCGCAATCCGGTCTCGGCGGCTTGCCAGTCCCGCCGGCCCGCGGCGGCCTCGGATTCGCGCAGGAGCCGGTCCGCCAGGCCGCGCCGGGCATCACCGAGGCGGTCGGTGACGTCGTCGAGACCGGGGGCCCGACGCGCCACGGGCAGCAGCAGGTCGATCGCCGCGGCGTGGTCGCCGCGCTGGAGGGCGGCCACGCCGGCCTCCCGCTCGGCACGCAGCGGCTCGATGGCGGCGTTGGCCGCCGCCAGCCGAATTGGCGCGTCGAGATACGTACCGGCTTCCGTGAACGCTTCGGCAGCGGCAATCGGATCGCCCGCCGCTGCCGCCGCCTCGCCACGCTGGAAAGCCGCTTCCAGCCGCGCCTCGTTGCTGACTGCCGTCGCCACGCCCAAGGCAACGAGGCCAGCGAGCAGCAGAACCGGCGCCCAGAGCAACCCTGCAAGCACCCGGCGATGTCTTCCGCCGCGGCTGGACCGGCGTGCCCGGTTGTTGCCGGTATCGGCCCGCGCCAGCCCGCCGTCGAGCCGCGCGCCGCAGGTTGCGCAGGCCGAGTTCGGGCGGTCGTTGCGGGCGGCGCAGGCGGTGCAGAACATGGGCGCTCCGGCCGAGGGCGGTGCTGCCGCTATGCTACAGGAGCGGTCGCGCCGGCCGGCCGGTTTCGGACGAACCCCTGGGAGCCACGATGTTCCGTATTCCCGATGGCATGTCGCAGCGCATCGGGTGCGTTTTCGCGCTGGCAATGGTGGCCGCGCCGTTCCTCGGGTTGCAGTACGGCCCGAATGCCGGGCTGGCGGTGGCGACGGCGGCCCTTGCCGCCACTGCGTTCGTGGCGTGGGACGTTTCGCGCACCGCAATCGGAGACGAGGGCCGCCGGATGGCCTTCGCCGCGATGCTGAACGGTGCGCTGGCGGGCATCACGCTCGTGCTGCTGCTGTACCGGCTGCTGTTCGCCTGATCGTGCCGCCATGCGGCCCATGCACGGTCTCCCGTGTCGCGCACACGGTTGCCGGAAGCAACGCGTCGGGGTCATGCTGGCCTTGTCCAAAATCGTCCGGGCATCGGCGGGGCGGGCACTATGACGGCGGTTGCCAGATCGATCCGGCCACCGACCACGCCCGCCCGGGGATGACGGCAGTTGCCCAAATACGCCCGGCATCGGCGGGGCGGGCGCGATGAATCGCGCCCCTACAACCGGGTTGAGATGCCGCGGCGCGTAGGGGCGCGATTCATCGTGCCCGACCGTCGCCGGATTTCCGCATCAAGTAAGCAAACCCAATCAACCCCGGGCATCCCGGTGGTCCGGGTGTTTTCGCGACCGCCATGATCGACCCGCCCGGAGCCGGTATCCGGATCAAATAGGCAAACGGCAGAATGACCCGAACGACGGCCGCGGTCTGTGGGCGGCAATGTCGTGGCTACGTTCCAGGTTCGGATGACGCGGGCGTGGTCTTGCGGGTCCGCTTGCGCAGCGATGTCTTTGCCTCGGCCTCGCCTGCTGGCGCCACTGTTTCCGGTGACGCTTCCTTCGCGGCTCGCGTCCGCCTCCGTGGCTTCAGGCCGTCGGGTTCCGGCGAAACGGACTCGGCAGCCGCCGGCCGAGTGGATTCATCGGCAGGCGCGCCCACCTGGACTACGGCATCCGGCGGGGAGTTGGCCGCGCGCCGTGACGACCGCTTCGGTTTTTCGACCGGCGGCAGTTCGGGAATCGGGTCTACCGAAGCCGCTGCCTTGGCCCGGCTTTTTCGCGGTTTGGCGGAACCCGCTTCCGGTTCGGGCTTCGCTGCTGGGGCGGTGGGTTGCTCGTCGTCGGCGGTGGCCGGGGTGACGCTGCGCTTGGTGCGGCGCCGGCGAGGCGACGCCGGCTCCGGGTCGGGTTCCCGTTCGGGCAACTCGGGCAGTTCGATCGGCGCGAAGCCCAGCAGCAGCGATTGCTCGACGATGTCCCGCTTCAGGAGCCGTTCGGCCTCCGAGAGGGTGCGCAGGAGCGGCCGTTCCGGGTCGATGCCGACGAGCATTTCGCGGACCTGGCGCAGCAGGTCGATGGTCTTGTTGAAGGTGACGACGAGGTCGCCTTCGGAGAGTTCCAGCGCCTCGCCGATCTCGGCCATCGTAGCGCCAAGGGACCAGGCGCGGGCCGCGCCGTAGAAGTTCGGGTTGTGCCCCTCGGAAATGAACAGCCCTTCCGCCCGCTCCTCGCCGAGCACCGAGCGCTCGATGTCCTCGATGCGGCGGCGGGCGAGCACCAGCCGGTCGGGCAGCACGAACCGGTTGCCGTAGCGGTACTCGCGATCGAACGAGAACCACGAGAAGACCTCGGCCAGGTCCTCCGGCGGCAGGCGATCCAGCAGCCCACGATCGACCATTTCGCAGAGGATGAGGCCGTCGTTGTCGAAGACCTCGGCCAGCATGTCGGCCTTTTCGGTCGGGTAGCCGCGGTGGAGGTAGCCGAACCGGTGCAGGACGTTGCGGATGCCGCGGATGACGCCGCGAATCCGCTCGTCCTCGGCGTCGAGTTCCCGCCCGAGGCGCGCTTCGACCTCGCGCCGCTCCTTGTCGAGTTTGTCCACCGCCGCGAGGTAGTCGCGGTGCTCCTTGCGCCGCTCGCAGGCGTGGCAGGGGTGGTTGTGCCGCTCTTCGAGGATCGTCTTGACCTCGACCGCGGCCTCGGCCAGCGCTTCGGACAGGCGGGCGCGCTCGTCGCCCAGCCGTTCCCGCTCGCGTTCGCGGTGGGCGGCCAACTGCGCGTCGAGGTCGGGCAGACCGAGGGCATCAACGCGCGCCCAAAGGTCGGCGAGTGCATCCTCGCCGACCAGGTCGCGGGCATCCGACACGGTATCCGGCGGTTCGACCAGCGCGGCGGGAAGTTCGACGACGCGGTCGGTCAGGTGGTCGATCTGTCGGTATTCGCCGACCAGTTCGATCGTTTCGCCGAACAGGAAGCGGCCGACGCCGCCCTGCCCGCCGCGACCGACGAAGATGCCCCAGCCACGGTTGCGGACGTGGGCCATGAGCCCCGGTTCCGCGGCGCGAAACGCCTTGCGCAGCGCCTGCCGTCCCGGTTCCGGCCACGGCGTGGTCGAATCGATCGAGAGTTCGGCCATGCGCGCCTGTTCGGCGAGCCGCCGCTCCGCGCCCTGCGCGACGGTCAGCGAGTTGGTGACGCGCCGGTAGTCCTCCAGCAGTTCGTCGCCGGCGTCGAGGCCGATCAGGCAGCCCTTCGGCACCTCGTCGATCTCGCGGCCGAGGGCGAGGATCTCCTGCTCAAGGTCGCGCACCCGCTGGGCCGACTGGAACTGGTCGAGGCTCTGCTGGAGCATCGCCCGCACGCGCTCGCCCTGCGGCGGGTCCCAGAGGTTGAGGACGGTGTTGTAGCGGACGCCGAACGCCGAGCGCACCGGGTGGAGTTCGCCGGTCGCGATGTCGAGCGATTCCCGGAAGGTGAACCACGGGGAGTAGGGGACGACGACGTGCCCGTAGCGGTCCATGCCGCGACGGCCGGCGCGGCCCGCCATCTGCTGGAACTCGTTGGGGATCAGCGCGCGGCGGCGGCGTCCGTCCCATTTGCTCATGCGGCCGACGATGACCGTGCGGGCCGGCATGTTGACGCCGAGCGCGAGGGTGTCGGTCGCGAAGACGACTTCCATCAGGCCGCGGGTGAACAGCACCTCGACGAGTTGCTTCAGGATCGGCAGCAATCCCGCGTGGTGGAACCCTATGCCGCGCCGCGCCAGCGAGGTGATAGTGCGGACCTGCTCCAGTTCGCGGTCTTCCGGCCGCAGCCCGGCCAGCACGGCGGTCATCGTTTGTTCGATCAGGTTCGCCTGCCGCTCGCCGATGAGGTTGGGGCGCATGACGGCCAGCCGCTCGGCGAACGATTGGCAATCGTTGCGGCTGAACAGGAAGTAGATCGCCGGCAACAGATCGTTCGCCGCCAGGGCGTCCACGATCTCGCGCGGCTGCGGTTCGTCCATCTCCGGGACCGCGCGTTCGCCGGGGCGGGCGCGGTTGCCGCCGCGGTTCGATTGCCGCCGCAACTCGCCGCCGGTGTGCGGGAAGTCCTTGACCAGGTTGCCGGTGTGGTCGAGCACGAGGTGCATCTTGCCGTTGAGGAAGTAGTGCAGGGCCAGCGGGACGGCGCGCTGGTAGTGGGTGACGAGGCGAATCGGGCGGTGGGTGCGCGAGATCCAGGCGGCGATCTCGTCGGCGTTCGAGACGGTGGCCGACAGGCAGATGAGTTGCACGTGGTCCGGGCAGAGGATGATGGCCTCTTCCCATGTGGTGCCGCGCTCGGGGTCGGCGAGGTAGTGGATCTCGTCAAAGACGATACACTCGACCGGATCGAGGTCCCATGGGGTCTGCAACAGCATGTTGCGGAGGATTTCCGTGGTCATCACCACGATCCGGGCGTCCCGGTTTTCGCTGACGTCGCCGGTCAGCAGGCCGACCTCGTCGCCGTAGATGCCGCGCAGGTCGCGGTAC
The DNA here is from genome assembly GCA_023423795.1 of Chloroflexota bacterium. GTDB lineage: Bacteria > Chloroflexota > Chloroflexia > Thermomicrobiales > UBA6265 > CADCWF01. The sequence goes on from JAFAEX010000158.1 coordinate 66,434, forward strand.
TTCTGGTTCGAGAGCGCCTTGATCGGGGTGGTGTAGAAGACGCGCCCGGCGCGCTTGAACGAATCCCAGACGCCGAACTCCGCGACGACGGTCTTGCCGGTGCCGGTGGGCGCGGCGACCATGACGGACTCGCCGTGAAGCAGCGTCCGGATCGCCTCGCGCTGGAAATCGTCGAGGTCGAAGCGGTACATCGCGGCGAAGGCGTCGATGTCGGCCTCGACCGCCGGATCGAGCGGCCACGGGCGCGGGTCGGTTTGCGGCAACGGGCGGGGCGCCGCCTGCCGCTGCTCGCGCTCACGGTCGCGGTGGTCGTGTCGGTCGTCCGTGGGCGGGCGACGCTTGGGCCGGAACGAACGCTTGGGCGGCAACGCTGGGCAACCTTCCGTCGGTGCGAACGAGTCCTCAACCGATGGAGGATAGCGCAGGGACCGTGCAACGGGCCTTGCCGCGCCGTAAATGCCGGGTCATCCCTTGAAGGGGCCGGCCACCCTGGACGTGATCCAGCCACCGTAGAAGCCGCCGGGCTGCGGGATGGCGCGCTCATCGTCCACCCAGCATTCGTCCATCGCCTGCGGGTAGAACGCGATGTGGCGGGCGATGGCGGCGAACCCGGGCGTCGGGTCCGGGTAGCACCACGCCGCGTCGGTGGTCCCGTGGCCGTTCGCTGCGACGGTGTAGTAGACCGCGATGCCCTTGAACTCGCAGATCGTTTGCCGCTCGGTGCGTTCGAGGTGCTCTACCAGCACGTCCTCGGGCGGAACGTAGTAGACGGGCGGGTGGTTGGTTTCGAGCACCCGCCAGGCGCGGGTGGTGTCGGCGATGGTCGTGCCGCCGAAGACGACGCGGATGCGCTGGCTGGTCTGCTCGACGCGGGGCGGCGTTGGGTAGTCCGACGCGAATTCTCGCGCCGGTGGCTCCACGATGTGTTCGGGGCGGTTCGATCCCATCATGCTCCTCCGTTGCGGCGTGAGAGGCGGGCAAATGCTGGCGCGATGATGACCGGTCGCGCATGATCCGGCGAGGGGCGGCGCGGTCTGCCGACCCCGAAGCGCCGGAAGGGGACGGGATGGCGGACGCGCGGACGGTGCGCGACGTTGGCGAATTCGGGCTGATCGCCGAACTGGTTTCGGCGCTGCCGCCGGAGGCCCGGGCCGCGCCGGGCGTGGATCTCGGGATCGGCGACGACGCGGCGGTTTGGACGCCTGTTCCGGGCGAGCGGGTGGTGGTGACCACCGACAGCCTCGTCGAGGGCATCCACTTCCGGCTGGACTGGACCGACTGGGAGCGGCTCGGTCGCAAGACGCTGGCGGTCAACGTTTCGGATATCGCCGCGATGGGTGCGATCCCGCGGATCGCCGTGGTGACGCTGGCGCTGCGCGGCGACGAGCGGGCGGCCGATTTGCGGGCGCTGTACCGGGGACTCGGGAGTCTCGCCGCCGAGAACGGCATGGTCGTGGCCGGCGGGGACATCGTGCGCTCGCCGGACGTGCTGGCGCTGCACGTGACCGCGCTCGGCGAGACGGTGGGCGGCCGCGTCCTCACCCGGTCCGGGGCGCGCCCGGGCGACTCGATCGGCGTGAGTGGCACGCTCGGGGCGAGTGCGGCCGGGCTGGGCATCCTGCTCGCCGGGGAGGACGATCCGCGGCGCCGCGCCACGACCAGCGAGTTGTTGATCGATGCCCATCTGAATCCTGCGCCGCGGGTCGCACTCGGTCGGGTGCTGCTGCAATGCGGCGCGTCGGCGGCAATGGACCTGTCCGACGGGTTGCTCGGCGACCTGCCGAAGATCCTCGCGGCGAGCGGCGTCTCCGCCCGGCTCGACGCGGCGGCCATCCCGGTCGCCGCCGCGGTGCGCGCACTCTTTCCCAACGCGTGGTTCGACCTCGCGACGCGCGGCGGCGAAGACTACGAACTGCTCTTCACCGCCTCGCCCAAAGCCTGGGACCGGATCGCCGAGGAAGCGGCGCGGCTTGGCGCCACGGTCACGGCGATCGGGGAGATACGCGCTTCCGGCGACGTGCCATCGCTCGCGATCCTCGGCCACGACGGAGAGGAACGGTCCATAGGCACGGGCGCGTTCGATCACTTCGGATCGGTACGGGGAGCGCCGGGAGCGGAAACGTCGTAGGGGCGTACATCTCGCACTGCATAGCCGGCCGGTGAACCCGTTCCGCGCGCTGCGGGTGGGTGGTGCGCGAATATATTCGTAGGGGCGTACATCTCGCACTGCATAGCCGGCCGGTGAACCCGTTCCGCGCGCTGCGGGTGGGTGGCGCGCGAATATATCCAGACGCGTTAGGTGGCAACACGTACGTTCACGCTGTTCCACAACCAGATCGAACGAAATCGAGCCGATTTACCTCGTCGTTCGTAGAGGAGGAACCCGTGCCCTTCCTCGTCCGTACACGACCCGGGGCACGGGTCCCTCCCCTATGAACGTACGGCAATGCGGTCGGGCGAAACGGCGGCGAATAGCCGGATTTCGTATCAATGCATAGTGAATACCGAGCAAATGAAATAACTCACGTTTCTGGTTTCGATTCGTTGTCTACGGCCGATGGCTGCGGCAACGCCGGCCATCGACCGGATTTCGCCATAGCGGCCTTCGCGGCGTGCGGTGTTGCTGGTTTCCGGTTGCCAATAACGGTGTGCCACATGTGGACCGGGCGGAGCCGCATGAACGCGCGAAGACTATTCGCGTGCTGTCCGAGGGAGGACGAGACGCCCGATTTCCCGAGCGGTACGCAAAAACGGCTCGGGAAACCGGATCAGGCCGCGTCCGATCCCGCGCCGACGGCGGCGGGCATCCGAGCGCCCGCGGCGCGGAGGCCCAGCGCGTTGGCCATCGTGTCGAACAGGTCGGTGTTTTCGATCAACCCGGCGACCTGTTCCGCGCCCGGCCCAGCGGCGGTAACCGGGACCGTGGCGGCGGTGTGGCCGGTCGTGGCCCAGCCGACGACGAACCCGTAGCCTGAGTCCGCGACCGGGAAGGGACCGTCCTCGCCCGCAAGCAGCGTGTCGAGCAGCCCGCCGCCGGGCTCGTACGGGTAGGGGGTGTCGCCCGATCCAGCGATGGCCAGCCCGCCGGTTTCGTGATCGGCGGCGACGACGACCAGCGTATCCGGGTGGCGGTCCGCGAACGCGAGCGCGACCTGCACCGCGCGGTCGAGTTCGAGCACGCCCTTGATCGTCATCGGCGCGTTGTTGCGGTGGGCCATGCGGTCGATGGCCGATTCCTCGACCATCAGCACGAACCCTTCGGGGTTGCGCGACAGGACGTCGAGCGCCGCGCCAGTCATCTCGGCGAGGGAGACGGGCGGGTCGTAGGCGTCGCCCTCGCCCTCGGCGGACTGGACGAACATTTCCTGGGCGGCGAACAGGCCGAGCAACCGCGACGCGCCCGGGTCGCGGGCGGCGCGCGCGAGTTGGCGAGCGTTGGCGACGTGGCGGTACCCGAGGTCCACCGCTTCGGCCACGAGGTCGCCGTGGCGGCCGCGGTTGCGCTCCTCCCACGACTGGCCGAACGGCGACGGACCGCCCTCGGGCAGCCACCACGCGCCGCCGCCGCCGAGGATCACGTCGATCCCGGATTCTTCGAGGTACTGGCGGGCGATCTCGCTCTGGTCCGAGCGGTGGATGACGTGCGCGCCGAAGGCCGCCGGCGTGGCGTCGGTGACCTGGCAGGTGGTGACCAGCCCGGTCGCCTTGCCGGCCCGGCGCGCCAGTTCGTGGATGGTCGCGCGCGAGCGGCCGTCGGAATCTACCGAGACCGCGCCGTTGACGGTCTTGACGCCGGTTGCGATGGCCGTCGCCGCCGCCGCCGAGTCCGTGACGAAGGATTCCGGGTCCAGCGACAGGGTGCCTATTTGCCCGCGGTAGGGCATGCGGTCCATCGCGAGCGCGCCGGAGCGGCCGGCGAGCAGGAGTTGCCCGGCGAAGCGGTGGGCGGCGCCCATGCCGTCGCCGATGAGGAGGATGAGGTTTCGCGCACGCGGCCGGGGCGAACCGAGCCCGTCGAACTCGATGCGAATGGTGGGTTGTGGGCGCGGCGCGGCGGTCACGTGTCCTCCGGAACGACGGGCAGGATGTGCGGCGGGGTCGGGCGCGGGGATGGTTGCCCACGCTCAGGATGCCACGCACGGCCCGAACGTGCATCCCCCGCGGACGTGGAGATGCACGTCCCGCGCCACGCCCGGAATCGGACCCTGCGGCGGTTGAAGTGCGCCACGAGGTGCGGCGGAAGGCGCGTTCCCGCGATTGCGAGCAGTGCGGCATGGCGAACGGGGTTCGCTGATGCCATCGGCAAGTGTAGCCGTTTCCATCGAGGGAATTGTTAACTCGTTAATAATTGCCTGCGATGTGGCGCCAGGCGGCGCGTAGCGGCGTGATGGACGAAGCGCCGCTGGTGGCGCCCTCACCTGTAGCCTTGGGATGACGGTGAGGGCGCGCGGGACGAAGTTGGATAGGGGAACGGCCGCTCGTCGCGAAGGACATCTCCGGTGATCGTGCCCGGCGCAGGGACCGGCCGCCGGTTCCCGGGCCGCAACGATCCACGGCATGGCGCAGACCGGTTGTTATACTCCGCCACCATGCTGCGTCGATGGTGGCGGCGGCGCCCGAACCGCGAACCCGAACCAGACCTCCCGCCCGGCGCGGCCGAGGAGGACCGAGGCGAGTCGGCCACGGCCGGCGCGGAACTTGTCCGCGCCGGCGAACTGGTGGATCTGCGGCGGCACGTCCCCGCCAACCGGGACGCGTTCCAGCGCTGGTACGCCGATCCCGAGATCGCCGAGTTGCTGCGCCACGACCAGGAACCGCTGAACGAGATCCAGTCGCGCAGTTACTTCGAGACGTTCATCCTGCCGCTCTCGGCGCGCGGCATGTGCTGGGCGATCCACGAGCACGCGTCCGGGCGCTTGCTGGGGACGACCGCGATCACCGACGTGACCTCGCGGCGCGGGGCCGGACGCTCGGCGCTTTTCCGGATCGTCATCGGCGAGAAGGACGCCTGGGGCCGCGGCTACGGCACGGAAGCCACGAAACTGGTGATGGAAGAATCGTTCGACGAATTGGACCTCGACGAGGTTCGGCTCGAAGTCTTCCGGCACAACCCGCGGGCCATCGCGGCCTACCGCCGCGTCGGTTTCGAGGTGACCGGCGAGCACGTCGAGTGGGTCGGGCGGCGGCGGGTGGAACTGCACGTCGTCGAGATGGCGCTCTCGGCCGATGCCTTCTGGGACCTCCACGACGACGATGAGGACGACGACGAAGATTGGGACGACGACGATTCCGCAGACTGGGATGACGAGGACGACGACGAGGACGAAGACGACGACGATCTCGACGAGGCCGATTCGGAGCCCGGCCGCGCCTGAGTTCCGGACCGCCCGAAACGTCGCCTGCGAGGCACAGTCCGCGCCTGCCGGGCCGGGAAAGCATCCCGATCGAATCGTCCGCAATGGTCCTGTCGGTCCTGATCCTGATCAGCGTTGCCGCGTTCGGCGTTGACACCCGGTCCGACGACTCCTAGACTCCTGACGGGGAATGTCCTCGGGCGCCCGCAAAACGCCTCCGCGATATTGGGGATCGCGGCCGGTGGGGCGAACGAGGTAGGGAAGAAACAGGGGGTTAGCGTGAGCGAAAACGAGCGCCGCGCGGCGGACACGTTGCGTGCGTCGGATCTGCTCATTCGGGGAGCGTCGGTCGTCATCCTGTTCCTCGTCGCCCTTGTGGCGGTGCTCGCGATCCAGCCGGTATAGGGGAGTACCGGCCGGGAACGGCAACAACGACGATCCAGAACGGCCCGGGCGATTCGCCCGGGCCGTTTTTCGTCCCGCTCGAACACCGGCCTGTCCGCGCGGCTGCGCTGTGACACACTTGGCCGGCGTTCCTTGGGCGTTGGGGGAGGGCAGCGATGGTTTGGCCGGGACGGACGACGATGCGGGCGATCGGGCGCGCGGCGAGGGCGCTGCTGGCGCTGGCGTTACTGCTGGCCGCGGCGGTCATCGCGCCGCTCGCGACCGCGCAGGATGGCACGGGTTCGATCCGCGTCGTCCATGGCGTATCCGACCTCGGGCCGATCGACGTTTACCTCGACGGACGGCTGGCGGTCGTCGGCGCAGGGTTTCCGAGCGCGACCGTTCCGCTCCAACTCGCCGCCGGCGACCACCGGCTGTCGGTCGCTCCCAGCGGCGGGAGCCTCGACGCGCCGCTGGTCGATTCGGTGCTGACTATCGATGCGGGCGCGAACGCCGACATCGCCCTCGTCGGCAGCGCGGCGGACATGCCGGCGGTCCTCTTCCCCGTGGATGCTTCGAACCTCGACGCCGACCGCGCCCGGCTGCGCGTGGTCAACGGCAGCCCGGATGCGGGGCCGCTCGACGTCTCGTTCACCGGTGGCGATGCCATTTTCCCGACGGTCGAGTACATGGCCGCCAGCGAGTACGCCGAGTTGCCGGCGGGGGTCTATGCCATCGAGGGATGGACGGCGGGCGCGGAGGCGGTGACGTTCGCGCTGCCGGATCTGTCGCTCGCGCCCGGTGAGGTGGTCGATGTCTACGTCGTCGGTCAGGCGGCGGACGCCAGCGTGCAGCCGCTCGTGGTGCGCACGCTCGTCGCGGTGGGCCCCCGGGGCGGGTCCACCCCGCC
>JAFAEX010000253.1 GCA_023423795.1 Chloroflexota bacterium
GCACCCGGCGCACGCCGTCGGCGGTCGCGCCGCCGTGGGCGAGGTCGCGGGCGACGGGGGAATCGCCGGCCGCTAGCACGCCCAGCAGCAGGTGACCGGCGCCGACCGTAGCGTCCCCGACCCGGGCCGCTTCCGCCTCGGCAAGGGCGAGGACGTTGCGCAGCCGGGTGGAGGCGATGCTGACGTCGGACCCCGCCGAAAGGGACGGCATCCGCTCGAGCGCCCGCTCGGCGGCAAGGCGCGCGGCGGCCGGATCGATTGCCAGCGCCCGCAGCAGCCGCGCGGCATCGCCATCCGGGGCCTGCAGCAGGGCGGCCACCAGCGCCTCCGGCTCGAACTGGGCGAGGCGGTGCTGCCCGGTCAGCATCTGGCCGGACATCAGGGCGTCCTGCGCGTCGGCGTCGTAGGGCGGCGGCTTCGCCATCGATTCCGCTCCTCCGGATCATCCTCCAACCGGGTGCTACGTGCGACGGCGACGTGCCGAGTGCCGAGTGCCGAGACGGTATCGGCACCGACGTATCAGCCTCGCTCCTGCTCGTCTCACGTCTCACGTCTCACGTCTCACGCCTTGCGGCGGGCGCGGAGTTCGCCCGCGAACTCCGCCATGAGCGGGCCGAGGCGCTCGCCGGCGGCGTCCATCGTCACCAGCGTCGTGCCGGCCTTGCCGACGTTGGCGCGGGCGGACACCTCGCCGGTAACGCGCGGCAGGATGCCTTCGGCCTTGCCCATCACGAACGCCTGGCCGGGCCGCCCGCTGCGGCCGGCGCGGTAACCGCGCTCGGTGAAAAAGGCGACCGCGAAGTCCAGGACGTCGTCCGGCGGCTGCCGGCTGACGGCCTTCTTCTGAAAGGCGGTGCGCTGCAACTCGGCGTCGATGACGTCCTGGGCGCCGGGTGCGGGATGCCGCGCGCTTCCGCCGCCCGACTCGTCACCACCCTGGCGGTCGCTCATTGCCCTCCTCCCACCACACCGCGCACCACATCCACGCAGCACGAACCTAGAACCCGAACGATTCCCCCGGCTTCAGCGGGACGCAGCGGGACGACGTCTTCTCCTCGACCGCGCGGGCGAAGGCGGCCTCGTCCTGCGCGATCGGCGGGAAGGTGTCGTAGTGGCAGGGCACGACCGTGCCGGCGCGGAGGAACTCGGCGGCGCGCACCGCGTCGGCCGGGCCCATCGTGAAGTGGTCGCCGATGGGGATGACCGCCACGTCCAGCCCCTCGTCGCCGATGAGGCGCATGTCGCCGAAGAGGGCGGTGTCGCCGGCGAAGTAGACCGTCTTGCCGCCGAGCCGCACGACCAGGCCGGCGGGGATGCCGACGGCGACGAACCCGTTGCCGTCGTTGTAGGCCGAGGTGTGCCAGGCCGGGGTGAACTTGACCGAACCGCCGGGGATGGCGACCGTGCCGCCGTGGTTGGCCGCGATGGCCTGCTCGATCCCCTGCTGCTGGAGCCAGATGCCCAGTTCGTTGGTGGCGACGACCGTCGCCCCGGTCCGCTTCGCGATGGCGACGGTGTCGCCGACGTGGTCGTTGTGGGCGTGGGTGAGCAGGATCGCGTCGGGGTGGATGTCGTCCGCCGCGTGCGAGGCGGCCGGATTGCCGGTCAGGAACGGATCGACGGCGACGGTGTGGCCGTCCGCTTCCAGCAGGAACGCGCTGTGGCCGAGGTAGGTCAGGTTCGCCATGCCGCGCCCTCCAGAGGTATCGGGATGTCGGCAACGCGCGCCGACCGGATGCCGTTGCCGCCTATCATCGCCCGTTGGCGCGCCCCGGGGCCAGTCGGCGCGGCTCGGCGCGCCCGTCGTTCCCGAACCCGCCTCGACGGGCAAGAACGCCCGCCGGGCCGGTCGTCGCTCCCCACAACCAGGCGAGCCCGAGGAAGGCGACGGCCGCCGGACCGGTTCGGGTGCTGGCAACGCTCGGGAGCGCTCGGCGGCAGACCGTCGCCGCAACGAGGCCGACGCCGATCCTCGTGAACGCGCCTGTCGCGTTGTTGACAGCGCCACGGCCAACCCCGGAAACGCGAGCCGCCCGGCCGGGCGGGAGGATGGGATCGGGAGCGACGGCGCGCCCGCCCGCCAATGGTCGGACCGGCTCGCTGTCGCCACGGCCCGCACGAAACGGAGGTTCGCCGTGTCGGAGTTCCTGCACCGCATCGGGCTGCCGTCCGCGTGGCACGTCGCCGTCATCGCCTTTTCGGCGATGGTCGCGCTTGCCGCGCTCGATTTCCTCGGGGCGATCGTCGCCCGCGAATGGTCGCTGGCGCGCCACCCCGGCTGGCTGGCGCTGGGGTTCGCCTGCTTCGGGGTGCTGTTCATCGTCTACGGGTTGAGCCTGTCCTACGCCGAGTTGTCGGTGGTGACCTTCGGCTGGGTGGTGTTCCTGCAGGTGGGCATCCTGCTCTACGAGCGCGTTCGCCTGGGCGTCCACCTGCCGGCCGACAAGTGGGCGGCGGTCGCGCTCATCCTGCTGCTGCAGGCGTACCTGATCCTGCGCCCCTCGTCGCCACCGGCGAGCGCATCGCAGCCGCACGGCGCGCCGCTCGTCGGCTCCGCCCCGGCCGCGCTGGTCGGCGAGCGATGAGCGCCGCGACACGGCGTACCGCGCCATCCACCGCCACGACGAACGCCGGTCTCGCCGTGCCCCGGATCGGCCGGAGAGCGCTCCTCGGTCTCACCGCCGGGCTGGCGATGGCGGCCGGTTTCGCACCCGCCCACCCTGCGCGGGCGAACGACGGAGCCGAACCCGCCGCCTGCCCGCCCGGCGCGATCCCGGTGGACGGGGCATGCCGCTTCGTCTCCCCGCGGCAGAGGGCGTGGATGCAACGGCAGGGAGGAGGGGACGGGCTGCACCCGTGGTTCACCCTGCTGGCGTCCGGTCCCCGGCGCTCGCCCGACCGGGAATGATGCGGAATCCGGGTGATCGCTGCCGCATTCACCCCGCCGCGCCTCGCCGTTCGTAGGGGAGGCGATTTCCGCACCGATCTGCCGGATTTCGTATCAGACCGCCCTTCCGCATCGCCCGCAGCGGCCGGCGATCAGGCGATCCGCAACTCCGCCAGGACCGCATCCGGCACGGTGCCGTCCGGGTTCCAGCCCCGCGCGGCATAGTAGGCATCGATGAGGAGGTCGAGACGAGCCGAGGAGCCAGACACGCCGCCGTTCTCCTTCTCGACCCCTCGACTCCTCGACTCCTCGACGTCGAAGCGCATGCGAGCCGGCAGCGTGTCGAGCGACCGGGTCCAGCCCATGCGCTCGTTGAAGCGCTTCTTGATCGCGGTGATCGTCGTGCCGGCGCGGCGCAGGTCGTCGCCGGTGGTCGGTTCGCCGGTGACGAGGCGGTGCAGCGCGGCGGTCTCCTCCGGCAGGTCGGCAAAGACGTGGCGGAGGAACTTGCAGACCGTCAGGCTGTCCAGCAGGGCGGCCTGGTCCTCGGCGGCGACGGCGGCCAGCGCGCGGGCGCGGTCGGCGGCGTCCGGGTCGAGCGCGTCGGAAAGGTCGGCCTCGTAGGCGGACGATCGGTTGTGGCAGGCGCCGCGGGTGGCGACCGCGAGACCGAGCGCCATCGTCCGCAACTTGCGCGGGTCGTAGCCGGGCAGTTCCAGCCCCTTGACGTGCATCGCCCAGCCGTCGCTTCCCTGCCCCACGATCTCGGCGGCGCGGCGGGAGCCTTCGGCCAGCACATCGCCCAGCCCGCGCCGCTCCCCGATGGCTCGCAGCGTGTCCAACAGCGCCGCTCCGTCGCCGAAGGCCGGGGCCGGGGCGCCCCACGGGGTGAGGTCGATGCCGTGTTCGCCGCACTCCATCGCCCAAGCGACGGTGCCGCCGGCAGAGATGGCGTCGATGCCTAGTGAATCGCACAGGGCGGCGGCGCGCAGGACGACGTTGGGGTCCGACACGCCGCAGAGCGAGCCGAGCGCGAAGAGGGTTTCGTATTCCAGCCGCGTTTCGGTGGCGGGGCCGCCGTCGGTCGTGCGGTAGCGGTGCTCGCAACCGACGGTGCAGGCGGCGCAGGCATGGCGGTCCGTGCCGTGGTCGAGCAGGAGGGTTTCGCCGGAGATGGCGGCGGCGCCGGCGAACGATCCGTGCTGGAAGTTGCGGGTCGGCAGCGTACCGATGCGGTCGAAAAAGGCGACGTTGGCCGCCGTGCCGACCTCGCGGTACTTGGCCGTTTCCGGCCCGAGGCTGCGCTCCGCCAGGGCTCGGGCGGCGACGGCCAGCCCGCGTGGGTCCGCCACCGGGGCCGGGCGGCTGCCGCGCACGGCGATGGCCTTCAGCCCCTTCGATCCCATCACCGCGCCGGTCCCGGTGCGCCCGGCCAGGCGGCCGTCGTTGGCGACGGCGGCGTAGCGCACCCCGCGCTCGCCGGCGATGCCGATGGCGGCGACGCGATACGCGCCGCCGAGGTCGGCGCGCACGGCTTCCGCGGTGGCGGCGGGATCGAGGCCGAGCAGGTGGCCGGCGGGCAGCAGGGACACCCGGTCGTCGTCGATGACCAGCACCGACCACGCGGCGGCTTGTCCGAGGATCACCAGCGCGTCGTAGCCGGTGCGCTTCAGGGCGAGCGCGAGGTAGGACGACGAAAGCGAGTCGCCGATCATCCCGGTCTGCGGCGAGCGGGCGGCGACGGCGATCTTGGCGGCGGTGGTGATGCCGGTGCCGGCGAACGGCGAGGAGGCGAAGACGAGCGGGTTGTCCGGTCCCAGCGGGTCGGCTCCGGGCGGGCAATGGCGCAGCAGCAGCAGGCTGGCCAGCCCGCCGCCGCCGACGGCGAGCGCGAAATCCTCCGGCGGCAGCGGCCCGGCCTCGGCCTCCCCGCCCGGCAGGCTCACCCGCAGGAAGCGGCCGTGGACGCCCTTCACGCCGCGCCTCCGGCCACGCTGGAAACGAGCAACACCTCGGAGGACGGCGCGATCGGCAGCGCGCGGTCGCGGGTGAAGCGGCCATCGACGACGAAAACGTAGCCGGACAGCAGCCAGCCGGTTTCCGGATCGAGGACGCTGCCGGCCAACGCCGGGTTGCGGGCGACGAGATCGGCCGCGAGCGCGCCGAGGGTACGCCCGGCGGCCTCTGCGCGCGGCGCACCCAGCAGCAGGCGTGGCACGCCGAACACCTCGACCGCGACCGTCGGCGAGGAGCTTGCTATCCCGGTGAGGGCGGACGCGGCGTCGTCGCCGGCGAGGGGATCGTCCATTCGTCAACTGTAGCGCGCATCGGTCGGCGGCGTGGCGGAACGCGCTGGGCGTAGCGCGGCCGCCGGGAACGCCCGCCCGGGATGATGGGGTTTGCATTCCTGGCGCGGGTACCGCCCACGCCTGCCCAGGGATTCATCCCCGGGCGGTGTGGACCGGCGGCCGCATCATTGCCGCAACCGTCATCAACCCCGGGCGGGCGCGACCGGTTTCGGCGTCCATGCGACAGCAGCCGTCATCGGGCGGTTCGTGGGTTGCTCCCGCGGCCACGCTCGTTTCCGCGCACGGGTGGACGCCCGGATAGGCGTCGTGCTCCCCCGAACCCACCGCTTGCCTCGGGTCAGGTCAACCCTCCCGGGCGGGTCGGGGCAGCGTCACGGTCCTACTGCGCGGCGAGCGCGCGCCAGACGAGGAACAGAATCGCGGCGACGACGATCATGATCGCGATGGTGGCGATGCCGGCGGCGATGCCCTCTGGCAACGGACCGCGCGAGCCATCGTGGTGCGAAGGGTCCGGCGCCATCGCAGCGTGCCCGGCCGGGCCCGGCTCTGGCGCAGGCTCGGCAGCCGCGACGGCGGCATCCGTGTCCACCGTCGGGATGCTGGCGGCCGCCGAGGGCTCGCCACGCTCGGCGGCCACGGACGGCAGCGTTCCGTCGTCCCCGGGCGTCAGTGATGCCACGACGGACGGCTCCGCCACTGGCAGATCGGGGGCGAGATCCGCGCCGATGGCCCGTTCCGGTGCGGCCGGGCGGCCGGTCCCGGTTGCCGCGATGAGCGCAGCGGGCTCGGCGGTCGATCCCGTGGACGTGCCGACATCGGCCGCGGATGCGACGGGACGGGCCTCGGCGCGCGGCAGGTAGAGCGGTGCGGCCGGCGCCTCGGCGTCCGGCAACGGAGCCGCCTCGGGCAGCGTTTCGTCGGGCGATTCGGCCGGCGGGCCGAACGACCCGGCGCTCACACCACCGATCGCGCGCAGCCACGCGGGCAGGTCGTCGGCGGAGATCACGCTCGCCGGATCGAATGCCGCCGCCTTGCCCGGTGGTGCACCGGTCTGCGTCGCTCCGCCTGCGAACGCCCCGATCGCGAAGACCGCCGCGGCTCCGGGTTCGGTGGCAGGGCGGCGGGATTCACCCATCTCCGGCGGCGCCGCGTCATCCCGGGATGGCGCGGACGGCGCGAACCCCTGAGCCGCGCCAGCCGGCAACCGGTCGGACAGCGCCGAACCGCCGGCTTCGTTGGCGGCGCTCGCGGGCGCATCGCGCAGCCAGGTGGGCATCAACGCGGCGAGGCCGCCGTCCGGCAACGGCGGCAGGGGCGCATCGTCTCCGGTCGCGGCGACCGGCTCTCCGCACGCCGGGCAGGCAGCCGCGTCCGCCGGGACAACCGCGCCGCAAGCCGGGCACGGGCCGGTTGGATCGCCGTCTGGAGAAGGGTCGCGCCGTTGCATGGGCGCAGTATCCGATGCGAGCCGGCGATGCGCTACGCCGGGACGCTAGCCGACGCGTTCGATCGTTGGCGGGTTGCGGGCCGAGCCATGGAGTGAGGCATACGAGGTGGTTTTCCGTGGCCCGGGGCTGATGGCGTTTGCCTGTTAGATGCGGACACCGGCCCAGACGCGGGCGCGATGATGGCGGTTGCCAACATGCTCCGGCCACCGGCGACGCGCGCCCGGGACTTCCAGTCCCGGGCTACGGGAACGAAGTCCCTCCGGGACTGACGGCGGGCGTGTCTGGCGTCTTTCGGCAACCGCCATCATCCCCGGGCGGGCGTGGCCGGAGCCCGGATCGATAACGCCACCGCCAGCACCCCCGGACGATTCGTGGCCGCACCGATGTGGCAATCGCCGTCGTCCCCGAACCGCGCCGATGGGCAGGCGATTGGGACAATGGCGGCGTGCTCCCGAACTCCCGGCGCGGGACGTGCGGTGGCATCGCCCGCCGAGGCGGCCGACGCGATGGGCAATGGCCTCGACCGCATCCACAGCCGGAGGGGACGCCATGGACGGGCGACGGTTCGACGGGATCGCGCGGGCGGTGGCGGCAGGCGGGTTGTCCCGCCGCGGCGTGCTGGCCTTGCTGGGCGGGGCGCTGGCCGGCGCAAGGGTTCGCGGCGTCGCGGCGCAGGGCGCCGGCACGCCCGTGCCGGACGGCGGCGGCGATTGCCCGGCCGGGTTCACCGCCTGCCCGGACGGCTGCGCCGACCTGCAGGCGGACCTCCTCAACTGCGGCGCGTGCGGCGCGGTCTGCGAGAGCGGGCTCGTTCCCGTCCGCTGCAACGCCGGGGTGTGCGAGCGCGCGAACTGCGCCGTTGGGCAGGAGTACTGCGGCGCGATGGACGGCTGCCGCGACCTCCAGACCGACCCCGAGCACTGCGGCGCGTGCGGTGCTGCCTGCGGCGACGGGACCTGCGAGGGCGGCCGCTGCGTGCCGCCCGGCGGCTCGGCCTGCGCGGAGGGCGAAACGATTTGCGACGGCGCGTGCGTGGCCCTGTGCTGCAACAACGATCACTGCGGCGTGTGCGGCAACGCCTGCACCGGCGGCCTGACCTGCTTCGAGGCGGTCTGCGACTGCCCCAGCGGCCTGTGCGACGAGGATGGCGCGAATTCCCCGGTCGTCGCGCTGCCCTCGACCGGGGCGGGGCCGGTGTCGGGCGTCGCGCCGCTCGCCCCGTTGGTGGCCGGAGCAGCCGCGGTTTCCGGCTGGCTGGGCGCCCGCCGCCGTGGGCCCGACCGCTGACGGGGCCACCGGGTTTTTTCGGTGTTTATTCGGTATTGATTCGGTATTTTTTCGGTGCGTGATTCCGCACCACCACGCGGAATTCGGATTTCTTCGGCACGGCCCGCACGCCCTCGGGCGGAAACCCGTGCGAACGCTGCCCTTGTTGCCCCGACGACCGACAACAAGCATCAGGGCGCAACCGGGTGCCGAGGCCGCCGGCCCGTTCGGGACACGCGTTTCCGGCGTCCTGGCGTTCCCGCCCGGAACGCGATCTGCCGCAGGGTGCCGGGCCCGCCCCGAAGAAACCCGGATTCCGCATGGTTGCGGGAAAACCGGGGCCGAATAAATACCGAATCAATACCGAATAAACACCGAAATAAGTCGGGAGGGGAGGCCGATTCGGGCGCGAGGGACCCGCGCTGCCGGCAGGGAACCCGGCCGTGCCGGCCCCGGTCAGCGGCGGCGCGAGCGCGGGCCGGAGGCCACCTTGCGGCGGCGGGCGCTGCCGGATCGCGATGCGCCGCCGCGCGATTTGGCGTCCATCGCCGACATCGCGAGCGCGGCGTTCTCCATGCTCTCGAC
>JAFAEX010000259.1 GCA_023423795.1 Chloroflexota bacterium
CCGTAGGGGCGCGATTCATCGCGCCCGACCACCCGATGGCCGGACTATTTTGGCAAACGCCATTATCCCCAGGCGGTCGTGGCCGGTGCCCAGCCCAATACAGCAACTGCCATGAACCCCGGGCTACGGGAACGAAACCCCTCCGGGGGTGAGGCCGACGGACGGGTGTTCCGACATCGTGCTCAGCCCTGGAGCGCTTCGTTGGCGTAGCCCGGACCTTCAGCCCCAGGCGGGCACCGAGGCTGGACCTCTTCGTGCACCACGATCGCCCTCGCCGGAGAACGCCACCTGCCTCCCCCTACCCCAGCCAGTCGCGCATCTGGCTCGGGGTGAGGTTGCCGCCGCAGACGACGATGCCGACGCGAGCGCCCGCGAACTGCCCCGCATGCTCCAGCAGCGCCCCGGCGCCGACCGCCCCCGACGGCTCGACCACGAGGCCCGCGTGCTCGTGGAGCAGCCGCATCGCGCGCACCGTTGTCGCGTCCGGGACCAGCAGGTAATCGTCCACCAACCCGCGCAGGTCCTCCAGCGCCTCGGGCACGGGAACGCGCACGCCGATGCCGTCGGCGATGGTGTCGATCCGCTCGTGGATCACCATGCGGCCGGATTGCAGCGATTCGGTCATCGCCGGCGCCCCGGTGGACTGGACGGCGATCACCCGCGTTTCCGGGCGGCGGGCGCGCAGGGCGGTCGCCACCCCGGCCAGCAACGCGCCGTTGCCGAGCGGGACGAGCACGGCATCGAGCGCGCCCGGCAGGGCAGCCAGTTCCAGCCCGATCGTGCCCGCGCCTTCGGTCGGCTCCGGATCGCGCGAATCCTCGACGAAGCGGACGCCGCGCTCGGCGGCGACGCGCTTCCCCTCGGCCTTCGCCGCATCGAAGTCCTCGCCGTGGAGGACGACGGTCGCGCCGAGGGCCCGCATCCGGTCGAGTTTGAGCGGGTTGGCGTTGGTGCTGGCGTAGACGGTCAAGGGCACCCCGGCGGCGCGGCAGGCGAAGGCCATCGCTTGCCCGAAGTTGCCGGCCGAGGCGCACATCAGCGGCGCGGGGTTCTTCTCGTCGAGGTTGGCGACCAGCCAACTCGCGCCGCGCCCCTTGAACGAGCGGATCGGGTTGACCGTCTCCACCTTGAGCACGACCCGGCAGCCGAGGGCATCGCCGAGCGGCTCGCATTCGTACTGCGGCGCATCGAGGAACACCGGATCGATGGCGCGCGCGGCGGCCTCGATCCGCTCGACGGTGATGCGGCGGGCGGCCTGCTGCTCCGTTGCGGCGGTGGGCACGGTGGACTCCTTTCGGGCGAACGCCCCGACGGCGCGGCGCACCGGCTGCGGCCGGGGCGGCTCTGCGATACTCGAACCACTGGAACAATGATCCCAGAGCCGCCGAACGCATGGGAGCGGAGGACGCGATGCCCTTTCCCGAACCGCGCTGGCGCGAGCCGAACGTCGATCCCGTCCCCGATCCGACGCCGCGCCAGCCGGTGGTTCCGCTGACGATCGAGGGGCGGTGGGCGCGGGTGGAGCCGCTGGACCCCGACGCGCACGGCGCGGCCCTGTGGGCCGAAGCCTCGCGCCCGGAGGCGGTCCCGAGTTGGAACTGGTTGCCCTACGGGCCGTTCCCCGACGAGGCGGCCTACCGGGCGCACCTTGAGCGGCAAGCGGCCTCGACCGATCCGCGCTTCTTCGTCGTCGTGCCCCACGCCACCGGCACGGCAGCCGGGATCGCCTCGCTAATGCGCATCGAGCCGGCAATGGGCTGCGGGGAGATCGGGCACATCTGGCTCGGGCCGTCGCTGCAGGACACCCCGGCCTCGACCGACGGGCTCTTCCTGCTGATCGACCACCTGCTGACGGACCTGCGCTACCGCCGCATGGAGTGGAAGTGCGACGCCGCCAACGAACCCTCGCGGCGGGCGGCGGCGCGGCTCGGCTTCAACTTCGAGGGGCTGTTCCTGCAACACACCATCGTCAAGGGCCGCAACCGGGACACCGCCTGGTTCTCGATCCTCGACGGAGAATGGCCCCGGCTGCGCGCGGCCTACCAGCAGTGGCTGGCCCCCGAGAACTTCGACGAAAACGGCCGCCAGCGCACCCGCCTGAGCGACCTCACACGGGCCGCGCGGTAACGGTCGGGCGCCCGTTTGATGCGGCCACCGGCTCCGGGCGGGCGGCCCGGGCGATGTCGGCACTCCCCGTACCCGGCGCCCACCCCATCGTCAGGGCGCTTCGGCGTCCTTTGTCCCCTCAGCCCGGTCCTTTAGGGCCGGGCCACGTCTACCGCCGCGCCCGCGCCGACCGGCTCGCCCTTCCGGCGGCCCGCCCGAGCGCGATCATCCCACCCGCCGCCAGCGCCAGCCCGCCGAGCGCCGCGGCCGCCATCGGCAGCAACCGTTCGCGGACGCGGCGCTCGAACTCGTCGCCGTCGTTGAGGTGCGGGAACGGCTCGTCCGGAACCGGCACGCCCAGGAATGCGCACAGCGGCTCCCAGCCTTCGCGGACGTCGAAGACCAGCAGACGGTCCGGCGCGATGGTGCGCTCCACCGCCGCAGTGTGGGCCTCGAAGACGCGGATGGCGTGGGCGCGATCCTCGAAGCGGCCGCCGAACGCGCCCTCCCAGATCGTGCCGTCGAGCACGCGGATCGCCGCGCCCATCCACGGGCCGAGCGCGCCGGCGATGGCCGTCAGCATGCGGGTGACCGGAGCCGGGCCGAACGCGAGGCGGGCGCGGTAGATCGTCTGGCGCACCGAGTCGTACCAGCGGTCGGGATCGCGAACGGTCAGGATCACCTTCGCCCGCGGGTTGGCGTTCGCGAGTTCGCGCCAGAAGAACGCGCCGGGCCAATCGACCGTCGCGGAGTAACCGGCGAACAGCGGGTCCCAATCGATCGCGCCGCCGCGCTCCTTCTGCTCCAGCGCGGCCTGCCACAGCAGGAAACGCTCGGGGTTCTCCATGACGTTGATCATGTGCTCGCAGGGAGCGAACCCCAGCCGCTCCAGCGCGGTCCGCAGCGACAGGGTGCCGGTGCGGCCGTACCCGGCCCCGATGACCCGCAGCGCCATGACGGCTCCTCCTTCGGACCCGCGTGGCCCGTCGCCGGGGAGGATGGCACGCCGGGCCGCGCCTTGGCGACCCGCCCCGGCAGTCCAGACTGGCGATCCTCGGCGTTTGGCACCGGGCATGCGCCACTGGCGAGGAGTACCGGCCACCCGCTCGTCGGGACGCTCCCGATACGCCGGGCAGGGCCACGACGGCGACCGAGCCGAGGGACGGAGGCGGACGATGGACAAACTGACCGCGGGCGCGCTGGCGGGGCTGATCGCAACGGCGCCGATGTCGGCCACGATGCTGCTGCTGCGCAACGCCTGGCCGGAAACGCGGGAAGCGCCGCTGCCGCCCGAGATCGTGACCGCCGAAGCCGCCGACGAGGTCGGCGTGCGCGACGACCTCGGGGAAACGGGCTTGCAGGCCGCGACCGTCGCCGGCCACTTCGCCTATGGCGCCGCCGCCGGCGCGCTCTACGCCGTCGCCGCAAGCAAGACCCGGCAGCCGATCTCAACCGGGGTCGCCGCCGGCCTCGCGCTCTGGGCCGCCGGGTACTTCGGCTGGGTGCCCGCCCTCGGCCTGATGGCCCCGGCCCACCGGCAACCCGCCGAACGCAACACGATGATGATCGCCGCGCACGTCGTCTGGGGCGCGACGACCGGCGCCCTGGTCGAGGCCATGACCAGCGATGGGACCGACCGCCCAGGGTGAGAGTGATTGCCCAGATACCCCGGCGACCGGCGCCGACCGCCCGGGAAACTGGCGTTGGCCTATTCGATCCGGATACCGGCCCATCGGTGGGCGCGATGATCGCGTTTGCCGGCACGGTCCGGGCATCGGCGGAGCGGGCACGATAGTGGCGGTCGCGGAAATAGGGCGGCCACCGCCCGTGCTCAGCCTCGG
>JAFAEX010000074.1 GCA_023423795.1 Chloroflexota bacterium
CCTGCACGCCCTCGTCGCCGACCCGCTGCTGCGGCGGCGGGTGCGCCGCGGCCGGGTGGTGACGACGCTCGACGCGGCGGCCGGCGGCGACAACCTCGCCCGCTACGACGAGGCGATCCGGCAGGTCGCGGCCGCCGACGTGGTCGTGCTGACCAAGACCGACCTCGCCCCGGCCGACGCGCCGGCCCGGCTACGGCGGGCGGTCGCCACGCTCAACCCGGCGGCGCAGGTCGTCGCGGCCGACCGCGGCCGGGTCGATCCGGCGCTGCTGCTGGCGGATGTGGCGCCGTTGGACAGGGCGGGAACGGCGCACGCCGCCGGCGGCGATGAGGGCGCCGCGGCGGCCGGCGTCGCTCCGACAGGAACGGCCCGGGCGCTCCACGATGCGGGAACGGTCGTTTCGCGCACGGTCGTCTTCGACGCGCCGCCGGACTGGCGGATGCTCGGCGTTTGGCTGACGCTGCTTCTCCACCGCCACGGCGAACGGGTGCTGCGCTTGAAGGGGCTGCTCGACACGGGAGCGCCCGGGCCGCTACTGGTCGAGGGCGTGCAGCACGTCGTGCACGCCCCGCGCCACCTGCCGGCGTGGCCGGCCGCCGACCGCCGTAGCCGCCTCGTCCTCATCCTGCGCGACCTCGACCCGGCCGTGGTGGAGGCCTCCCTGCGAACGTTCCTCGCCGCCGGGGCTCGCGAGGCCGGGGCGGATCGGTAGGAACGTTTTCGGAGCCCCGTCTCCGCCTGCTACCGCCGTCGTCTCGGGACCGTTTGCGGGGTGACGGGGAAACGTGCCGCGCACGTGCGGGCTGCCGGTACGATCCGCGTCGGGAACGGCGCCGCGCCCTCGGTCAGGACGTCCCGGCGATCGGTTCGAGCAGCGCCAACACATCGGCCAGCGAGGTGCGAACGAGGTGCGCTTCCCGGTCCTCGACGCCGAAACTGGCGACCAGGTCATCCCCACGCAGCGCGATGCCGGCGCAGAACTCGATGCCCGGCGCGAGGAACGTGAACGGGCGGCTCAGGTGCGTCATCCGGAACTCGTCGTCCAGCAGCATGAAGCGGTGGAGGTAGCATCGGTTCCGGTCCGGAAAATCGGCCGACTGGTGCACGCAGAACAGCCAGCCGCCATCGACGCGCAGCCCCTGCGATCCTCCCTTGAGTTCCCGCGCGATCGGCGGCGCGGCGTGCTGCCGGTGCGGCACGATCGCGCCGACGTCCGGGTCGAAGCGGAGCACCGTGACCGGGTCGCAGCCGTAGACAAACAGCAGGTCGTCCCCCGAGACGACGGGCATCCAGTTCTTTTCCCAGCGCATCGCCATGCGGTCGGAAAGGGGCACGGCGGAATGGAACGACCCGGTCGCCGGGTCGAGGTGGACGAGGTCGATCATCCCCACGCAACGCGGGGTGCGATCCACGGTGCCGCACGACGCCGCCCAGCCGCCCCGCCAGCGGAAGAGCCGGCAGTCTTCCAACCCGGCGAATTCGCAGGGCTGGCGAGGTTGAAGCAGCGTGGCATCCACCGCCGGGTAGGCGGCGATCACCCGGAGGTCGCTGTCGAGCCGTAGCAGGTGATTGACCGTGTGCGACGCCCCATCCGGGTCGGCAAACCGGTATTGGTGAGGCCCGACGATCTCGTAATCGACGACGCGCACGATGGCGAAGTACCCGTCGTCGGCGGCCGAGATGCTCGGGTTGGCTGGGAACCAGCCCGGCGGCAACGCGAGGTCGATGCGGCGGTGGTCGAACACCGACACCAGCGAAGCGAACGTCGGCGCGTAGAACGTCGCGTTTCGCAGCGTTTGGGTGCGGACCACTGGCGGCGCATCCGCCGACGACAGCACGGCATCGCAGGCGAGCAACCCTTCGGCGTGGCGGCCCTCGTAGTAGGCCCGGATGCACCGCTGCTCGGCCCGGCGCCAGTCTCGTTGGACCGTGGCCGTACCCGGTCCTTCGCGGCGGTCGCCCAGCGTTTCACGCCGGGCGGGCAGCGCGGCCAACAACGCCGCAAGCGTGGTTCGGGCCGGGGCGTCCGCCGCCAGCGGTGACGGAATCGAGCGCGCGGCCTCGGCGACGATCTCGTCAAACTCCCGTTCGAGCGTCCGGTTCTCGGGGTCGAGGCTACCGATTGCGAGCAGCCCCGAGGGCGATGCCTCGCTCCGCCCGAGCGCCCACAGCGCGAGGTCTGGGCGGTGGCGCCGCAGGCGCCCCGGAAGCCGGGCCGCGCCGTCCGCTTCGCCGGGTCGCTCCCCCGTCGTCGGATCGATGCCGACGACGGCGATGAGGTCGTCCGGTCGCGAGCGCCGTTCGGCGTCGGCCACGTCGCGCAGCACCTCGGCGAACGGCCGAAGACCGTCGATCGTCGCCAGCGAGGGCGACCGGTCGCGAAGCAAGGCAAGTACGTCGAAGGTATCCATGGTTCGTCCCTGACCGGTGGCGAAACCCGGACGTCGCACGAAGCAATCGGGTCGCTGGCCGTGCAGGATGGCACGGAGGCGCGCGGTTGGCACGGCCGAGCGCGGCGGGGACGCCATGCTTGCCGGGAACCGACGATTCGCGCGTTCGCCGCTTCGGCCGTGCGACGGTCGTCCGGCACGACGGCGCCCGCGAGTTCGCCACTCGCCATCGATCCCGCAGCGTTCCGCTCCATCGTATCGATATGCATGACTTCAGGCGTAAATATCATGTTGATCTTCACGGCATATGCCGGTAGTGTGCGGTCGGGTTGAGTAACGTGTCTGCGCCAGATCGCGCGTTGGAACCGGTTTGGATTTCGCTCGGTGGGAGCGTTCCAGCCGGCTTGCGAGCGTGCGATCGGTCGTCGCGGCCCGCTGGGAGACCGGGACGCACCGGAACCCGGCGCCCGCCAGGAACCGTTCATCGGCAACACGCGGGAAGACCCTCGCCGGCGCTACGGCCACGACGGGTTGGGTCATTGCGCGCCATTGTAGCGAGCGAATGACTGATAACCGCGGAGCCATGACGTACTCGGCCACGTCAATTCGGAAAGTCGGATCAGGGATGACCGCCGCCGATACCTCGGGTGGATCGGGATTCGCAACCGGGAGGAGCAACCTTGGACGGCGAGCGATTGTCGAACGGGGCGATCGCGGGCGCGGAGGATATCGCCCCCGACCCGCTCAGCGATCCCGGTAACGCCGGCGTGGGGCCAACGCCCGCATCCGGTGGGATCACCCCGGCCGTCGGCTTTGGAGAACGCGCGGTCCTCGAGCGCCAGGAGCCGCGCCGCGGGTTGCTGCGGAAGATGGCTACCGCCACCGCTGGCGTCGGTCTCGCCGCGCTCGCAACCGCCGTCCCCGCCGTGGCCCAGGACCTTGACGCCGACGACGAAGACCCGGGAACCGGCGACAACGACCCGAGCGCGAGCGAGATCGATGCCGGTTCGCCTGCTGTCGGCGCTGGTGAGCGGTGCACGAAGGGCTCGGGCAGGGGCGCGACCTGCCGGTGCAACCGCCACGCGCAGTGCGCTTCTGGCGCCTGCCGTGGCGGACGCTGCCGCGCGGGGTCCGCAGGCACGAGCAACAGGGCCGGCGGGCCGTCCGCCAACGCCAGCAAGAAAGCGGCAAAGCGCGGCCCCACCGGTCCGGCCGGCCCGCGGGGCGCTACCGGGCCAACCGGCCCTGCCGGTAGCGGCGTCGGCGTCGAGGGACCGCAGGGTCCGATCGGTCCGCAAGGTCCGGCCGGGCCAGCCGGCGCGCCGGGTGCGAAGGGCGACAAGGGCGACAAAGGCGACCCGGGCGAGCAGGGAGACCCGGGCGAGCAGGGAGACCCGGGTGGGCCTGGCATCCCGGGCGAGAAAGGCGACAAGGGCGACACCGGAGCCACGGGCGACCAAGGCCCTCGGGGCGAACAGGGCCTGCAAGGTGACCCCGGCCCGAAGGGCGAGCAAGGTCCGCAGGGTGAACGAGGCCTGCAAGGCGAGCAAGGGCCTACGGGCGAACCCGGTCCGCAAGGAGAGCAGGGTCTCCAGGGCGAGCAGGGTCCACAAGGCGAACCCGGTCCGCAAGGCGAACCCGGTCCGCAAGGCGAACCGGGGCCGCAGGGCGAACAGGGCCTGCAAGGTGAACCCGGCCCGAAAGGCGACGCGGGCAGCCTCGGCCCATTCGCGATCGCCGACGCGACCGATTTCCTCGCCACGGGCGCCCGGGAGAACGTCGTCTACGTCAACGCCGGGGACCGCGACATCCAGGAGGCCCTGGACGACCCGTCCGCCAACGGCAGCTCGCTCTTCTTCCTTTCTCCCGGCAGTTTCAGCGGCGGTACGGTGACGGTAAGCGGGTTCGAGGATATCCAGATCGCCGGGCCGTTTACGCCCAACGGAGCGGCGCTGACTTCGTTCGCCGGGCGCGGCCTCGAAATCTCCGGCGGCTCGACCGCGGGCGTGCGCATGGTTGGCATCAGGGTCGAGCAACAGGCCACGATCAGCGGCACCAACGGTCGCCACGCCTTCCACGGCATGGTCTTCGCTGGCGGCCTGACCATTGCCGGTGCGTTCTCCAACTGGTGCGAGTTCACCGACTGCACGTTCTCCGGCCCGGTCACCATCCCGGCGCTGCAACCCGGCGCGGCGGTCCGCTTCACCCGCTGCAATTTCGGCAACTCGGCCATCGGCAATGCGGCGACCGACCCGCAGCAGGTGGTCTTCACCGACTGCGTGCGGCTGCCGTCGTTCTCCCTCGGCAACGTCACCCTGCTCGGCACCAACGCGCTCTGGGCGAACAACCCGGCCGGGATCGGCGCCAGCCGCGTCGATGCCGCCGAGATGTGGGCCAACGGCGTCCAGCTCACCCCCGGTGGCGGTGGCGGCACGCCGACGGTGACGCAGGTTGAAGGGGAAGCCTTCAACATTGCCAGGGATGAAACACGCGAATTGCGCGCCAATTGCCCGGAGGGTACAAATGCGATCGGCGGCGGCTACTATACCGAGGCTGACCAAGTCCTGATGGTGGGGTCAAGACAACTCGACAGCGATACGTGGGAGGTCAAGGTTCGCAGCATTGGCCCGGGATCGCCGTTAGTAACACCCTACGCGATCTGTCTGGGATAGAGAAACCGTCACGGGCCGAGACCGGCCCCGTGACATTCCGAAGCCATCCTGCCGTGATCCCATCCAGAGGATGGCTTCTCTTGTAACGCCCAGTATCGCTCGAGTACTCGACTGAAGCCGTGCAGACGGATGCATGACGCCGTACTGTTCGCCCGTGCCCGGACGCGGCACCAACTCGGCAGACGGGCGGAACGATCTGACACCGTTCCGCCCGCCATCGCGATCGATTCTGGCCGGGCGGTCGGCTACCGCGCCTGCATCAGCCGGATGGTCGCCTTGCGCGGCTTCTCGGCGGCGTCCTTCGCGAGGTGCGCCGCGACCCGTCCGGCGAGGTAGGTGAACGCCGACGCCGACGGGCTCTCCGGGTGAGCGACCACCACCGGCCGCCCGGTGTCGCCGCCCTCGCGCACGGCGGGCTCGATCGGCACTTCGCCCAGCAGCGCCACGCCGTGCTCTTCGGCGGTGCGGCGGCCGCCGCCTTCGTCGAAGATAGCGGTCTTCTCGCCGCAGCACGGGCAAACGAAGCCCGACATGTTCTCCACGATGCCGATGACCGGGGTCTTGACCTCCTCGAACATGCGGAGGCCCTTGACCGCGTCGGCCAGCGCCACCGGCTGCGGCGTCGTCACGATCACCGCGCCGGAGATCGGGATCTTCTGGACCAGCGTCAACTGCACGTCGCCCGTGCCCGGCGGCAGGTCGATCACGAGGTAGTCGAGTTCGCCCCACATCACGTCGTTGAGGAACTGGGTGATCAGTTGCGCCACGAGCGGCCCACGCCAGATCAACGCCTTGTTCGGATCCAGCAGGAACCCGATGCTCATGACCTTCACGCCGTGCGCTTCCAGCGGCACGATCTTGCCGTTGTTGACGGCAGGCTTGGCCGTCTGCCCCATCATCAGCGGCATGCTCGGGCCGTAGACGTCGGCGTCGAGCAATCCGACCGCCGCGCCGCTTTTGGCCAGCGCCACCGCCAGGTTGGCGGCCACCGTCGATTTGCCGACGCCGCCCTTGCCGGAGGCCACCGCGATCGTGTTCTTGACGCCCTTGATCGGCTCGGCGTCCACCTTGCCCCGGCCCGAGGCGCGCACCCGGGTGGACCACGCGACCTCGACCGCATCCACCCCGGGCAGCGCCGCGACCGCCCGCTTGATCTCGGCGTCGAGGTCGTCCTTGTACGGTGCGGTGGGGTAGAGGAGTTCGACGGCCAGGGTGACCGTGCCGCCGTCGATCTCGACCCCGGTCACCATCTTGAGTTCGGTCAGCGGGCGCAGCACCTCCGGCTCGGTCACCCCGGCCAGCGCTTCCAGCACCCGGTCGCGGGTCAACCCCGCGCTGCCGTTGTCGGTCATGATCACTCGATCCTTGCCATGACGATCGTTCCGCGACGGCCCGTCGCGCATGCCTGTTGGGACAAGTGTACCCACCGCGTCCAACCGGACGGCGCGCGCACACCGGCAAGGGTGTTGCGCCATGCGGCCAGCGACGGCGAAATCGCCCTATCGGGCTGCCCCGCCATGGCCGCCGCGGTTGCGGGCGCGCCGGGCGCTCCCGTCCCGCATCACCACGCGGCCACTCCGCCCCGTCAATCGCGGAGGATCGTGACGAGCCGGGCGGCCTCGCCCGCGTCGAGGTGGGGCAGGCGCAACCGCCCGCCGCCGCCGCCGGAGGCAACATCGGCGGCGAAGGTCGCAAGCCGGGCACGGCGGGCGAACGGCGTCTGGACCGTGCCGCGCCGCTGCAGCCGCCGGCGCGGCGCGACCGTCAGCGTTTGTTCCAGCCCGCCCCGTTGCAGCAACAGCCGGTTTCCGTCCAGCGCCCAGCCGGAATCGCGCCAGCCCAGCCAGCCGTGGAGGATCGCCAGCGGCAACCCCGCCAGCAGCGCCAACCCCCACCACCACGCGATGCCCGGGGCGAACCCAGCCGCCGCGATCCCGAGCAGGACGACGACCGC
Source organism: Chloroflexota bacterium (assembly GCA_023423795.1). Classification (GTDB taxonomy): domain Bacteria; phylum Chloroflexota; class Chloroflexia; order Thermomicrobiales; family UBA6265; genus CADCWF01. The sequence goes on from JAFAEX010000074.1 coordinate 7,017, forward strand.
CAGCACCCGCAAGGGCGCTCCAAGGTAGCGCCCGCGCGCCCGGGCCGGCGGCCGCCGGAATGCCGGCGGGTCCAGCGGCGGCGCCAACGCCGGCGCGATCCGCTCCAGCAGCGCGGCGGCGTCCGCCTCCCGCACCAGCGGCACGAGGATGCCCGAATCCTGTTCCCCGGCGCCCCAACCCGCGCTCGCGAACCGGATCTCGGCCAGCCCGAGGGGGCGGCGCAAGGAGGATTCCCGCACCGAGACCGCCTGGATGCGCTGCAACGGCACCGTCCGCCGCCGCCGGTCCAGCAGCCCGTGCGAGAGGAACAAGCGGTCCCCGTCGCGCCGCAACTCGAACCCCGCCCAGGTCAGCACCGCGCCGCCGATCGCCAGCAGCCACGCGATGGCCGCCCCGGCGAGGACCGCCGCCACCACCGTGCCCGGGCCGCGCTCGCCGGCCATCGGCAACCAGCCCGCCAGGCGGCCGGCGAGCGGCAATTCGGCCACGTCGTCGAGCAAGCCGACCCCGAACCCGAGCAGCGCCACCGCCGGCCCGATGCGGCCGGACGTCGCGCCCGCCAGCACCACCTCGCGCCACCCCAGCCGGACGAGCACCTCGGCCGTATCGATCGTGCCGGCGCCCGTTGCATCCGCCGCGGGAGCCGCCCCGTCACCCGCCGTTTGGGTCGCCGTCGGCGAAGGCGCGGAGGCCGCCCGCGCCGCGAGCAGGTCCGTCCGCAGCGCCTCGGCTTCCCGGCGGCCGACGGCTTCCAGCACGATGCCGCCCTGCGCTCCCCCGGCCGCCGTTTCGATGCGCACCCCGGCGACGCCGAACACGCGCTCCAGCGGCGTGTCCGTCAGGTCCACCGATTGCACCCGTTCCAGTGGCACCAGCCGTTCGCGGCGGCCGAGCACCCCGGTGGTGAGGCGCACCTGACCGTTCGCCACGTCCCAGCGGGTGGTCGCCCACTCGACCGCCTGCCAGGCGAGCATCGCCAGCGTCGCCAGCAGCACGATGCCCAGCATGCCGGCCTGACCCGGATCGCGCGTCAGCAGGAGGACCAGCAACGGCACGAAGAACCCGCGGAACCGCCTCACCGCGCCGATGGCGATCCACGCCGGGTGCAACCGGTGGGCGCCGACGTCGTCAGCGACCGGTCCCGGTGGGTGTATCCGGTCCCCGTCGAATCCGCCGTGCGGGATTCCGTGCTCGCCGCGACGCGGCCTCACGGAGGCCGACTGTTCGCCTGTCGCAGGGTCAGTCGTGTGACCCTCCGCCCGCGAAGTGTTGAAGCCGGGCGGTGCCGCCGATTCGGACGAGGCAGCCGGCGCCATCGCGTCGGCTGCCGATTCGTTGGCGCGGCCGTGCGCGCTGCGCGACGACGTGCCGGATGCGCGGTCGCCGTGATCCGGCCCGGTCGGCTCGCGATCCTCCTTGGGTAGCGCGTGTCGGTCGTCCACGGGCTAGAGGTCCTCGCGCACGTTGGCGAGCGACGCGATGCGCTCCCGCAACGCCGCCGCGTCCGCTTCCGGCAATGCCGGGATCGCGTTCGCCCCGGCCGCCGTCCACAGGACGACCGTGGCCAGCCCGAAACGCCGCTCCAGCGGCCCGCGGCGGGTATCGACATGCTGGATGCGCGCCATCGGGACGACGGTCCGCGTGCGCGTCCACCAGCCGGAGAGCAGGTCCACCTCGGCTTCCCCGACGTCCCACCGCCAGACGCGCCAGCGGAGGTCCGGATGCACGGCGACCTCCCACGCCTGCCACAGCAGGGCCGCCGCCGCGATCGCCGGGCCGGCCCACCAGGGACCCCGGCCCGAGCGTTCCAGCACCAGCCAGACGATGCCCGCGAACGCCAGTACCGGGATCGCGCCCAGCGCCGCTTCGACCCGCCAGAGAATGCGCGCCCGCGGGTCCAGCCGGTTCGCCGGCGGCGCATCCGCCTGATCGGAGAGGATTCGCTCCACCTTCGGCGCTCCCTCGTGGGCCGGGCGGATTCACCCGGCCGCATTCGCCTTCCGGTACGGCTGGCGCGCAATCGGTGTTCCGCGCCGGCTGGCCGCCCCGTTGCGCCAATGATGGAGCACGCGGGCGAAGCGGGACCGGTGACCGCCATCTTCCCGGCGCTTGAAGGTCGCCCGCCGCATGCCACAGGCCTGCACAAGGGTGTTGCCGCCCCTGCCGGTGGCGCCGCAACGCGCTCCGACCGCCGCGTCGGCACGGGGGAGGAGCACGCGGATTCCGGCGCTGCTTCGATCCTCGCTCCGCCATCCGGCAGCGGCGACACGCAGGATCGTCGAACCTGCGCGAAGCGGCGCATCGGGCCGCGCACGACGTACCGGGGCGGCACGAACCGGCGGCCGCGTGGCACGATGCACGGCATACCATCGGTCAGGACGAACCCTCGGGAGGGAGCATGGACGAACAACCGGATCACAAGCACGACGAAAGCGAGCGGATGAGCCACCCCGCCGCGGCGGTCGATGCCGGCGCGTTCGACGCCGCCGCCGAGGCCGCGGCGTCGCCGGAACCGGAGGGGCCGAAGCGGGTGGCGGTCATCTTCGCGCACCCGGACGACGCCGAGTTCATCTGTTCCGGCACGGTCGCCCGTTGGGTCGCCGAAGGCCACCACGTCACCTACGTGCTGCTGACCAGCGGCGACAAGGGCAGCGACGACCCGGAGATGACGCCGGAACGGCTGGTCGCCACCCGCACCGCCGAGCAGCGCGATGCCTGCGCCATCCTCGGCGTGCAGGACATCGTCTTCCTCGGTTTTGAAGACGCGATGCTGGTGCCGGACCTCGCCCTGCGGCGCGAGATGGTGCGGGTCATTCGCACCGTCCGGCCGGACGTGGTCATCTGCCAGGACCCCACCGTCCGCTACGTCGCCCAGAGTTACCTCAACCATCCCGACCATCGCGCCGCCGGCGAGGCCACGCTCGACGCGATCTACCCCGCCGCGCGCGACCGCATGACCTTCCCCGAACTGCTGGCCGAGGGGTTGGAGCCGCACAAGGTCCGCGAGGTGTACCTTTCCGGCGCCGCCGCCCCGGACGTGGCCATCGACATCACCGACTACATGGACACCAAGCTCGCCGCGCTGCGGGCCCACGTCAGCCAGCTCGGCGGCTGGGACCCGCGCGAGGAGATCGAGCGCTGGGCCGCCGAGGACGCCGAGCGCTTCCCGGGCCACGGGAAATTCGTGGAATCGTTTAAGTACTTCAAGCTGGACTAGGCAGCCCGGGCCAGCTCGAACCCCGCGCCCGCTGACGAGCGTGCCCGGCGCACCCCGGCACCCGAGCCGGTCGAGGGATCTCGTTCACGTGCCGACAGGAACCAAGGCGAGATCCTGCGCCCGGCGCGGGATGACGGCGCGCGCAATGGTCGCGACCCGCTCCCGCTCGAAATCGCCTCGTCACCACCGCCGGGCGCTCTGGACCCGGGCGGGGCTCCGCCATATTCGGGCACGCTGCATGCGACTACGTCATACCCATTTCGATCACGTCTTTCGTGTGGTAACATGACGGGCGCGCTCGTTGATGCGACAGATGCCCTCCGCATCGGTCGGTCCGGCGAGGCGGCGACGACCGAAATCCACCGCCAGCGTCGCAGCACCCGGCCAGCGCCGTGCCGGCGGTTGATGGCGTGTGCTCGAGCGGAGAGCGTGCCGTGCTGGATGTCCCGTTCCCCGGTCAATGGCGGTTCGCTTCCCGCGCGGCCGACGGTTCGGCGCGGGAAGCCCTGTTGTCGGTCGATGAAGACACATGGCACCTCGAAGTCCGGTCCGTGACCGCCGACGGCAGGCCCCTCGGCCCGGTGGAGGTCGTCAGCGGCCGGTGCTGCGATCGCGTGCTCGCCGCGCTGGGCCTGCTTGCCGGCGCCACCCCGCTCCCCGGCGCGGACCGCCATTGCCCCAACTGAACCGCGCTTCATCGAAGCCGTTCGCCGTTCGTCCGGACACGATTTCCTCGCAACCATGCAAAAAGCGGGTGCATCGCACGCTCCCGCACCCGGTTCCCGGGCGCGGTGCAACCCCTCGGGCGCGGGGCGCACGAGAGCGCCGGGCGGAACCTCTCGGCTCCGCCCGGCGCTCATGACGAAATCTCGATTCGGTCCGATCAGCCGGCCGCGGCCGTCTCGCCCTCGACCGGGGCGGCCTCGCCCTCGGCCGGCGCGCCTTCGCCTTCCACCGGCGCGGCCTCACCCTCGGCGGCAACGGCTTCGCCCTCCACCGGTGCGGCCTCGCCCTCGACCGGGGCAGCCTCTTCCGCAGCAGCAGCCTCCTCCGCGGCGAGGATCGCCGCGAAGTCGATGCCGTCGAGCATGTTGCCCGCCGTCGCGCTGCCGACCGGGATGCCGCTCATGGTCGGGGTCCGCGAACCGCCGCCCGGCACGGGCACCGCGCTGAGGTCGGGGTAGTAGACGGCGTTGGGGTCGCCCAGGACTTCGCCGCCGGTGCCGCCGGTCGCGACATCTCCGTAGACGATGTCGGTGCCGCCGCCGGAAGCGACCGGGTTCTCGTCGTCGTCCGCGACCACGTACGAGCCGTCAGAGGTCACGTTGTCGGCGGTCTGGGCGGCGGCGAACCCGCCGTGCGCCAGCAGGAGGCCCAATCCGAGGCCGCCCGCCATCCCGACGCGCAGCACGCGATCCAGATCCATGGTGTCCTTCCCCGGCCGCTGCCGCGATCGATTGCCGCCGCAGCCTGCCGCACGTCCCCGCGCGGGGACATCCCCGGCGAATGCTACAGCACGCCAATTGCAGGGACCTGCCGGTGCCATCGCCGGCGGTCCCGATCTCCCAAACGAACGTGGACGCGAACCGGTTCCGCGTGGCCGCAAAAAGGGCTGCCCGCGCCGGCTGGAAGGCCGGCACGGGCAGGATTCGTCCTGGTGAATTGAACGGACTGCTAGGACGACGCCTCGTCTGCCTCCGGGGTGCCGGTGGGCGCCGGAGCCACGCTGAAGCCGAAGAGCCCGTCGAGTTGCAGCGCCTCGCCGTCGCGGGCGAAGACGAACAGGTAGGTTTCCGGGCCGCGGATCAGGTTGGTGGGCTCGTTGAGGACCACGAAGGCGGCCAGCCGGCCGTCCGGCAGGATGGTCTGGTCGGTCACGGCGAGCAGGCGGATCAGCGCGTCCTCGCCGCGCGCCACCGGCTCCTGGGACAGCCTGCCCTCGAGGTCGTCGCCGGCCTGCGCCTTCAACCCGGCCAGCAACTGCTGCGCACCGTGGCTGGTCGTCAGCGCGCCGAGCCGGAGGTAATCCTCCGCGTTGAGGCAGGCCAGTACTTCGCGCACGGAGTCGTTGACCAGCAAGCTGGTCTCGATGTCGGCCGGTTCGCCCAGCGGCACGGAGATTTGGACGCCCTGGAATTGCGCCTCGGCGTTCAATTCCGCAACCAGGTCGGCGGCGGCTACCGGTTCGGACACGCACTCCTCCGGCAGCACCAGCCGGGACGGCGTGGACGCTTCCTCGGTTTCGGACGTTTCGGCATCCTGGGCCGCCGCGGCGCCGGTCAGCAGCAACGTGGCGAGGGGCGCGACGGCGAGAGCGGACGACCATCGGGACCTGGACATGGGCGTGTACCTCCTCGTCCGCCGGTCGAATCCGGCGGCGTCCGGTCGCCAATGCTACCAGCCGCTTCCGCCCGGATGCACCCCGGCCGCGCCGGATCTATTGCGCCAGGTCCGTTCGCGCGGACTTAGGCGCCCACGTCCATCGTGAACCCGAACCGCAGTTCCCCGAGCAGCCGCTGCCGGTCGTCGCCGTCGTACAGCCGCGCGTAATGCGCGCCGTTCGGCTGGATGAGGTCGATGCTGACGGTGCCTTGCGCCGACCGCGCGGCAAACCGTTCCGGTTGCCCGGGCCGGGCCACGAAGAGGGATGCCACGCTGCCGTCCAGCGTGTCCCACCGGATCAGGCAGGACCCCGGCTGCGGGTTGGCCGGGTCCGGCGAGGGCAGGCGCCCGACCGCCGTCTTGAACACGTTGCCGTGCCAGTCGAGCATGCGCTCCTCGGCGACCCAGGTGCAGCGGGGCGGGACCGGGTACGTCCGGCGGAACGCGCCCTTCCCGGTCAACCGCTCGGCCAGGTACCGCTCGGCGAATTCCGCTTCGTCCCACGGCAACCACGGCGCCGGATCGCTCGCAGGCCCTTCGGCATCGGCCAGCCAGCCGTCGTCCACCGCGAACGGCGAAGGCGGAGGAAGGACGGGCGCGACCGGCGGGGTGAATCGCCGCAGCAGCAGGTTCCACCGCGCGGGCTGCGCGCTCCCGGCTTGCGGCGAGCCGGGGCCGAACCCGCGTCGCCAGAGCACCACCCGGCCGGTGTCGGCGGGCGCGGTGGAGAACCGCCACAGGATCGGCATCGCGACCGGGTCGCGCTCCGGCGTTGCGACCGTCGGCGGGTGCAGCACGACGGTCGCCGAGGCCGTATCGGCGCCTTCCTTGGCAATCCGCGCCACCGTCTCGCGCAGGCCGACCCCCAACCACGGCCCGACCGGGCGTTCGTCCGCCGAAAAATGCAGCACCCAGTCCGCCCTGGTCCGTTCGGCGGCCCGCGTGAGCGCGGCGTTGCGGTCTTCGCGAGGCCGCGCCACCTCGACCGCGCCTCCGGGGAGTGTTTCGGCGGTGTCGCCCGTGCGGTCGATCAGGATGACCTCGATCCCCTCCGCCGCGAGGGCGTGCACCGTGTGCGGCAGGAGATCGCTCGGCCGATCGACGTCCACGAGCGCGGCGACGGTGGGCGCTTCCACGCCATCGGCGCGGCGTTCGAGGATGGCCACCGCGCAGCCAGGCGTCAGCGAATCTTCCGCCGGCAGGCTGCCGGCGAACGTGGGAGCGACCCCGTGCTCCCGCAGCAGGCCGGCCAGGTGAGCCGGCGTGCGGGCGAGGCTGCTCGGCTGGCCGGCGACGATGACGACCGGGATCGCCTCGTGCAGAGCCGCGGCCAGTTCGACCACCTCGACGGCGGTCCAGCCCGGCGCCCGTCCCGGCAGCAGCAGCATCGCCCCGATGTCGTCCTCGTCACCGACGATCCCGGCGATCTTCGGGGCATCGAGCGTGCCGGTCCGGCGCAGCGTTGCCAGCAGCGAGCGCCCTACCGCCTCCGGGAGCCCGCGCACGCGGCGGCCGGCGAGGACCGGGTCCAGCCCGACGGCGATCGCGGCCACCGGCGAGGGCGCGGCGGCGCTGGCGAGGCTAACCAGGGCGGACGGCATGCGGGGAATCCTCCGAACGTCGTACGGGTACGCCCGGCACGGGTCCGCAGCCGGTCTCGTGACCGGGCGTCGGGATCGCGCCGGGCGTCGGTCTGCGATGATCCCAATCATACCGGGTGTCGCCCGGCGACCGAAATGCGGAATGGATGATCGATGGCATCGGCGCTCATCCTCGACGGCACCGTGGTCACGGGCGCCGGCATGCATCGTGTGGATCTCGAAGTGCGCGACGGCCGGGTCGTCGCGTGGCACGCCGACGCCTCGGGCGTGGCGGCCGACGAGCGGTACGACGCATCGGGCCTCTGGGTGCTGCCGGGCGGCATCGACGTCCACACCCATTTCGAAGAACCCGACCCCAACCTGCTCGAAGGTTTCGTGCGCGGCGGGATGGCGGCGGCGGCCGGCGGCATCACCACCGTCGTCGAGATGCCGCAGGCCCACCCGACGACCACGACGGCGGATCTGCTGCTGGAAAAGGCGGAGATCGTGGCCCGCAACGCCGTGATCGACATGGCGCTCTGGGGCGGCGCGACCCTCGCCAACGGGCAGACCGAGGACGACCTGCGGGCGATGGCCGCCGCCGGCGCGGTGGCGTTCAAGAGTTTCATGGCCTCGTCGTCGCCCTTCTTCCCGGCGGTCGATACGGCGCGGCTGCTGGCCGTCATGCGCGTGGCCGCCGAAACCGGTCTGCCCTACGGCCTGCACGCCGAGGACGACGCGTTGCTGAAGGCCGGGATCGCCCGCCTGCGCGACCATGGACGCACCGACCCGCTCGCCCACGCCGAGAGCCGGCCGCCGCTGGTCGAGACCGTCGCGGTCGCGGTAGCCCTTGCGCTCGCGGAGGAGAGCGGCGCGCACGTCCACCTTTGCCACGTCGCGTCGGCGGCGGCGCTGCGCCTGATCGCGGAGGCGAAGCGGCGCGGCCTGCGCGTCACCTGCGAAACGTGCCCGCAGTATCTCGTGCTGGACACCACCGACCTCGAACGGTTGCGCGGGTTCGGCCGCTGCGCCCCGGCTCTGCGTGATGCGGCGGAGGTGGACGCCATCTGGCCGTTCGTGCTCGACGGCACCATCGACCTGCTCTGCTCCGACCACTGCGGGTTCACGCCCGAAAGCAAGGAGCGCGGTGCGGCCGATATCTTCGACGCCCCGCTCGGCCTGCCCGGCATCCAGACCCTGCTGCCGGCCACCTTCGGCGCGGCGGTCGCCGAGCGCGGGCTGGACCCCTCGGCGTGGGTCCGGCTGGTGAGCGAAACGCCAGCGAAGGTGTTCGGGCTGGCCGGAAAGGGGTCGCTCGCGCCGGGCAGCGACGCCGACGTGGTGCTGTTCGACCCGGAACGGGAATGGACCGCGACCGCGGCCGACCACCTGCACCGGCAGCCGTGGACGCCCTACGAGGGCAAACCCATGCGCGGCCGGGTCGTCCGCACGGTGCTGCGCGGCAACCTGATTTTCGACGACGGGCGCGAGGGACTCGACCGGATCACCGCGGCGCCCGGAGCCGGGCGGTGGGTCCGCCGCGCCTGAGCGTCCGTCGCCGGCGCGGGTACACTGCCGCCGAACGGGCGTCGTCCCGGCGGTTCGCGCGGGGCGCGGCAATCCCGCGCGCCCGCCCGCATGGCTTTACGTTCGCCGGACGCCACGTTCCGCCAGACCTGGATGTATTCGGAGGTCCGCACGGTGACCCAGCACGCCGCCATCGAACCGGCCGCAATCGAGGAGATGATCGAGGCGCTTTCGCACTTCGGCGGATGGGGCGAAACCGGCGTCAGCCGCCTCGTCTACAGCCCGGAGTGGGAAGCGGCGCAGGACCGCGTCGCCGGCTGGATGGCCGAAGCCGGGCTCGACGTGGAGCGCGACGCCGTCGGCAACGTGTGGGGCTGGTTGCGCGGCAGCGAACCGGGGCCGGCCATCGTGACCGGTTCCCACATCGACTCCCAGAAGCCCGGCGGTCGCTTCGACGGCACGCTCGGCGTCGTCGCCGGCATCGTGGCGCTGCGCGAACTCCAGCGCCGCCACGGGCGACCCCGGCGCACCCTCGGGGTCGTGTCCCTTTGCGAGGAAGAAGCCTCGCGCTTTTCGCGGACCAACTTCTGGGGTTCGCGCGCGGCGACCGGGGCGATCGGGCCGCACGAGGCCGAGCGGATGCGGGCGATCGACGGCCCGACCATGTCCGAGATCATGCACGACGTCGGGCTGGACCCGGCGCGCATCCCGGAGGCGAAGCGGGACGACCTCGGCGCGTTCATCGAATTGCACATCGAACAGGGGCCGCTGCTGGAAGAGACCGGCATGCCCGTCGGCATCGTCGAGCGCATCACCGGGTACCGGCAGTCGTGGCTGGAACTGCGCGGGCAGGCCAACCACGCCGGCACGACGCCGATGGACCTGCGCCGGGACCCGATGGCCGGCGCCGCGGAGATCGTTTCCGGCGTGATCGACACCGCCAGCCGCATGGGACGCCCGGCCGTGACCACCGTCGGCCGGATGGTCGTCGAGCCGAACGGCCGCGCGGTCGTGCCGGAGCGGGTTGGCTTCACGGTGGATGCCCGCCACCCAGACCCGGAGGCGCTGGCCCTCCTGCTCGCCCGGCACGAGGGGTTGTGGACGGAGGTTGCGGCCCGCCGTGGGCTGGACCTGCACGTCCGCACCGATAGCGACCGGGAGCCGTGCCCCTGCGATCCGGGGCTGGTGGAGGCGCTGGCCGATTCGGCGGCGGAGGCCGGTATTCCGCACCTGCGGATGGCCAGCGGCGCGGTGCACGACGCGATGCAGTTCGCGACCGTCTGCCCGGTGGCGATGCTGTTCGTCCGCAGCCGGGGCGGCATCAGCCACTCGCCGGAGGAGTACACCTCGTCCGAAGACGCCGCCGCCGGAACGGAGGTGCTCGCGCGGGCGCTGGCGCGGCTGGCCTACGCATAACCGGAGGGACTTGGGCGCGGCCGGGCGGCGGTCGTGACGAGGCGCCGGCGGCGCGAGGCAGCCAGCCGGGGGAGGGCGTGCGCGTGGCGGAACGACGGGTCGTGGCGATCACCTCGCCGCTGGAACCTGAATGGGCCGAGCGGATCGCGGCGGCGTTTCCGGAGCGGGTCGATCTGCGCTACCGGCCCGACCTGATGCCGGTTCCGCGCTTCGTCGCCGATCACGGGGACGCGACGTTCCGGCGCACCCCGGAGCAGTCCGCGCTCTGGCGCGAGATGCTCCGCGATGCCGAAGCGACGTGGGATTTCCCACGCGACGGCGATGCCGGTCCGCTCGACCTCTGCCCAAACCTGCGCTGGGTGCAGACGACGTCGGCCGGGGTGGGGCCGGCTGCCCGCCGCCACGGGCTGACCGGGTCCGGCGTGCTGGTGACGACCGCCTCCGGCATCCACGCGGGGCCGCTGGCCGAGTTCGTCTTCGCGGCGCTGCTCTACCGGATCAAGGAAATCCCGGCGTTGCAGGCCGACAAGGCGGCGCGGCGCTGGCGCCTCTTCTGCGCCGGCGAACTGCGGGGCCAGACGCTGGCCATCGTTGGGCCGGGGCGAATCGGGCGCGAGGTTGCCCGGCTGGGGCGCGCCTTCGGGATGACCGTCTGGGCGATGGCCCGCGACAATTCACCTGGCCGGGCGGCGGAACTGGGCGTCGATCGCGTCTGGGAGCGGGCCGACCTGCGGGAGATGCTGGCCGGGGCCGACGCGGTGGTGCTGGCGACGCCGCTGACCGCCGAGACGGAGGGGATGATCGGGGCGGAGGAGATCGCGTCGATCAAGCCCGGCGCGTCCCTGGTCAACATCGCCCGGGGCGCCGTGATCGACGAGGACGCGCTGGTGGCGGCGCTCCGCTCCGGCCAGGTCGGGTTCGCCGCCCTCGACGTGTTCCGCACCGAGCCGTTGCCGCCCGATTCGCCGTTCTGGGATCTGCCCAACGTGCTGATCAACCCCCACTCGGCGAGCACCGCCTGGGGGGAGAACGAGCGCTTGACCGAGATTTTCATCCGCAACCTCGGGCATTGGCTCGCCGGGCGGATCGACGAGATGGCGCCGAAACTCGACATCGAGCGGGGGTACTGACGCCGGGGTGACGGCGCTTGCATTGTTGATCCGGGAGTCGGCCGCGCCCGCCCGGGGTTGATGGCGGTTGCCAGGGTGGATCGGCCACCGGCGATGCGCGCCCGGGACCGGAAGTCCCGGGCTACGGGAACGAAGTCCCTCCGGGACTGACGGCAGGCGTGCCCGGCGTATTCCGGCAACCGCCGTCATCGCGCCCGCCGCTGGGCGGGTGTCTGGATCAAATAGGCAACCGCCATGAACCCCGGGTGGCCCGCGGTGGTCGGGGCGTCTTGGCAACCGTCATCAGCCCCGGGTTACGCCAACGCCGTCATGACCGGGAGCGCGGGGCCGGTGCGATTGCACGCCCCAGAACCGCATCCCGTTGCCACGACCGGCGCTGGGATGGCGCGTGCTGCCCGTTCGGCGCCGCCCGGTGTTGGAGTCGCGCGGCGGCGCCGGCACGAGAAGCGGGCGCGTCGGCGGGCACCGGGTTGACGGCCCGGAGGAACGCCGTTACCCTCCCCGTAAATCCGACCGTATTACTCGGATTTCAGGGCGGGCGGCCGATCCGGCCCCCCGGCAGCCCCCGCGGCTATCTCGAGAAGGCGCGGCGGCGGGCCGGGAACAGCGGTTCTTGGCGATCCAAGGAGGAGGATCCGTGGTTACGACTCGAGGCCCGATCACCGCATCGCACCGGCCGGCGCTGGCTCGGCGAACGCTGCTCCAGGCGGCCGGGGCGACGGCGGCGACGGCAGCGCTGATGCGCTTTGGCGGACACGCGGCCGGCGCGCAGGATGCCGCCGAGGCGACTCCGACCGGCGAGCGACTGACGATCTACTCCGGCCGCAACGAGGCGCTGGTCGGCCCGTTCATCGAGGCGTTCACGGAAGCGACCGGGATCGAAGCGGATGTCCGCTACGCCGGCACGGGCGAACTGGCGATCACCCTGCTGGAAGAGGGCGACGCTTCGCCGGCCGACGTGTTCTTCGCGCAGGACGCCGGCGCGCTCGGCCTGCTCGCCGAGGCGGGCCGCTTCGCGCCGCTGCCGGCCGACCTGCTGGAGACGGTCGATCCGCGGTTCCGCTCCGATGACGGCCTCTGGTCGGGAGCTTCGGCGCGGGCGCGGGTGCTCGTCTACAACACCGAGGCCCTGACCGACGCCGACGTGCCCTCGACGATCGAGGAGCTGCTGGACCCGGCGTGGTCGGGCAAGATCGGCTGGGCGCCGACCAACGCCTCGTTCCAGTCGTTCGTGACCGCGTTGCGGGTGCTGGAGGGCGACGACGCGGCGCGGACGTGGCTCGAAGGCATGGTGGCCAACGGCGTCGTGCCGTTCGAGGGCAACACCGACATCGTGATGGCGGTCGGCAACGGCGAGATCGACCTCGGGCTCGTCAATCACTACTACCTCTACGCGGTCAAGCGCGAGGAGGGCGACGACTTCCCGATCGCCAACCACTACCTCGACGCCGCCGACCCGGGCGCGCTTGTCAACATCGCCGGCGTCGGCATCCTCGCCAGCAGCGCGCACCAGGACGCCGCCATGTCCTTCGTCGAGTACATGCTGGGCGAGGAGGGCCAGGCGTACTTCGCCGAGCAGACCTCGGAGTACCCGGTGGTTACGGGAGCGGCTTCGCCGGCCGACCTGCCGCCGCTGGAGGAGGTCGGCAGCCCGGAGATCGACCTGACCGGCCTCGCCGACCTCGAAGGCACGGTTGCCCTGCTGACCGAGTTGGGCATCCTCTAGGATTTCGCCCGGGATCTCCGGGGCGCATTTCCGCCTCCCGCGTCACGCTCGACCCCGTCGTCCCGAGGCTGTTGAGGACAAGCGTGAACCCTCGACAGGATCGGGATTACCGGGGGAGCGGCCGACCGGGCGGAAACCCGTTCCCGTTCATGGCATCGCGCCATCCGGCACGACCGGGATGGCGCGATGCCAGCCGCACCGCGAGGGCCGATGGACGCGGGCATGGAATCGCCAACGCCGATGGTGCGTCGGGGCTGGGCAATCCCGGCTGCCGCCGTGCTGCCCTGGAGTTCCGACCGTACCGGCCGCCGCACCCGGGCTCCGGCCTGGCTGTGGCTGCCGGTGCTGGCGATCGGCTGCCTCGCGCTGCTGCCGCTCGTCTACCTCGTGATCCGGTCGAGCGACGGCAGCGCGCAGGCATGGCAGACGCTGCTGCGGCCGAAGACGGTGCAGGTGCTGGCCAACACGCTACTGTTGGTCGGGGCGGTATCCGTGGCCACGACGGCGCTGGCGTTGCCGCTGGCCTGGCTGACGGTGCGGACCGACCTGCCCGGCCGGCGGTTCTGGAGCACGGCGCTGGTGCTGCCGCTGGTCGTGCCGTCGTACGTCGGCGCGCTGGCGCTCGTCGCCGCCCTCGGCCCGCGCGGGCTGCTGCAACAGATGCTGGAACCGTTCGGGGTGGCGGCGCTGCCGTCGATCTACGGGTTCTGGGGCGCGTGGCTGGCGCTGACGCTGTTTACCCTGCCGTTTCCGCTGCTTTCCATCCGCGCCGCGTTGGCCGGGCTGGACCCGAGCCTCGAAGAAGCGGCCCGGAGCCTCGGGATGCCGGCGCGGGCGGCGTTCTGGCGCGTGACCGTGCCCCGGTTGCGGCCAGCGATCGGCGCCGGCGGATTGCTGGTCGCGCTCTACACGATCGGCGACTTCGGCGTCGTCAGCCTTCTCCGCTACGACAGTTTCGCGCGCGCCATCTACACGGCGTACCGGTCCAGTTTCGACCGGGCGGCCGCCGCGCTGCTGGCGCTGGCCCTGCTGCTGCTGACGCTGGTGTTCCTCGCGGCGGAGCGGCGCGTGCGCGGGCGGGCGACGCTGCACCGGGTCGGGGCGGGGTCCGGCCGCCGGGCGCGCGACGTTCGGCTCGGCCGCTGGCGGTGGCCGGCGCTGGCGCTCTGCGCGGCGGTCGTGCTGCTGGCGCTGGGGTTGCCGCTTGTGGTGCTGGCCTACTGGGCGCTGCGGTTCCTGCTGGCGGACGGCGAGGCGAGCCCGTATCTGCTGGCGGCTACCCGGGTCTCGTTCGCGCTCGGGCTGGCGACGGCGGTGCTGGCGACGCTGGCGGCGCTGCCGGTCGCCATCCTGCGGGTGCGCTTCGGCGGCCGCCTCGCAGTGGTGGTCGAGCGGATCGCGCACCTGACCTACGCGCTGCCGGGGATCGTGCTGGCGATCGCGTTCGTCGCCATCAGCGTGCGCACGCCGTGGTACCAGACGTTCCCGATCCTCGTCGTGGCGTTCGCGCTGCGTTTCCTGCCGCAGGCCGTCGGCGCTGCCCAGTTGTCGCTGCTGCAAATCAACCCAAGGCTGGAGGACGCCGCCCGCGGGCTCGGGCGGAGTTTCCTCGCCACGCTCTGGCAGGTGACCGTGCCGCTGGCGCGGCCAGGCGTGCTGGCGGGGGCGCTGCTGGTGCTGCTGACGACGATGAAGGAACTGCCGATCACCCTGCTGCTGCTACCGACGGGCGCGCGGACGTTGCCGACGCTGATCTGGACGAACGCCGCCGACGCCCGCTACGGCGAGGCGGCCCTGCCGGCGCTGCTGCTGGTGGCGCTGACCAGCGGCCCGGCGTTCCTGCTGGCCCGCCGCGAGCACGCGACGATCTGAGGCGGGTTCCGGCGGCGAGGGATTCCTGCCCTGACGCCATATTGCGGGTACGCAGCGGACGCACGCGGTACGGGGTTCCGGCCACTCCAGGGGCGAACAAGCCGCAACTCGGTCTTTCTGCCGCGTGCGTGTGCTGCGTCCCGCGATCGCTGGGTCGGGCGTGATATCGGTGACAGGCGGCGGAATCCCGCGAACGAGCGGGAGAGGATCTTCCTGATCGACGGAGAAAACGCGGCGCCGATCCGCCGAAGGGCGGCGGACCGGCGGTCGAACGACCGGTGGCCGCACGACGGGACCCGCGTCCGTCGGATACCGGACGAATCGAGCGACGACCGTTACCCGGCGGCGAATCGCTCGGCGATCGCCCCGAAGGCGGCTTTGGGTTCCCAGTAGCCGGATTCGGCGTAGCCCTGGCCGCTGCCCTCCGGGAAGACCTTGACGATGCCGAAACTGGCCATGTCGAGGTCGAATTGAGGATCGGGCGAGTAGGTCTGGTTGGGTTCGACGAAGGTGTAGACGAACGCCCCGTGGATGCCCTCGGCCGCGTAGAGGTCGAGCAGGCCGCCGATGGTCTCCGCCTGGGTATCCTCGCTGCGGACGTAGTCGCCGTTCAGGCGCGGCGGGTCGGCCGACCAGTCGATGATGGCGTAGCCGGAGCCGCCGGCGTCGTCGGCCCCTTCGTAGGCGCAGCAGCCGAACTCGGTGATGACCACTGGCTTGCCGAATTGCTCGTAGGAGCGCAGTTGCTCGGCGTAGCCCTCGCGGTTGCCCGCGTGGAGGTAGAGATCGACGCCGACGATGTCGAACGGGGTCCAATCGACGCCTTCCCATTCCCCCGATCCGTAGGTCAGTGGGCCGTCGAAGGCGTCGCGGGCGACTGTGGCAGCGCTGCCGAGGAGGGCGTTCAGGCGCTCGTTGTATTCCGGCAGTTGGTCGAGGGTTTCGAGCAGGGTGGGGATGCGTTCGGCGTAGGTTGCGCCGGGGATGATGCCGGCCGCGAAGATGCTGAGTTCGACCCCGGCGTTGAGGGTGACGTCCACGCCTCCGGCCCGCAATCGTTCGGCTTCGCTCGCGAACTCGCCGAGTTGGTCCAGCAGGGCGTCCTGCTCGGCGTCGAACATGCGGGGCTGGATCCAGACCGAAAGGCCGAGGCCGGACGCGATGGCGGCGCCGTCCGCGACGCGGCCGGCGTCCGAGCCGAAGAGCGTCACCGCGTTGGCGTGGAGGTCGTCGCGGATCGCCTGCAGGTCGCGCCGCACGGTCTCCTCGGCCCACTCCTCGCGCGACAGGACGTCCCACTCGGGGTATTTCGTGCCGGTGTCGTAACTGATGCCCTCGACGGCGAGGCCGCCGGGCGTCCCGACCGGCGTGGCCTGCTGGCGGGCCGCGGCAATCGTCGGCCGGCTCGCGGCGGCGGCGACCCCGCCCGCGACGAGGCCGACGGCTGCCCGGCGGGTGATGCGATCCGGGTTGCCGGGGATCTGGACGGCAACGCGCTGGTCCGTGCGCACGGTCATGGGCGAATCCTCCTGTGTGGCTGGGGACCACTCGGGAGGACCGCCAGAACGGTGCCCACGATGCCGGCGCTCGTCGCCGGAAGGGTAGGGGAGCCGATTGTTTTCCCGGCTGCACGTTCAACGGGACGGAGACCGGGTGGACGCGGCCCTACCCGCGCCTGTGCTCGCTCCACGTCGATGGGTCGGGGATGGTGGCGAGGCGTGCCTTGAACTGCTCGCGGTCGTTGACGCGGGGAAACGGTTCGTCCGGCACGGGGACGCCAAGGAAGGCGCAGAGGGGTTCCCATCCTTCGCTGGCTTCCCAGACCAGCAGGCGATCCGGAGGGATTTCGGCGCGGACGGCGGCGTTGTGGGCATCGTATACCGATATCGCGTGGTCGCGGTTGAGGAATCTGCCCTCGAACAGTCCGTCCCAGAACGCCTTCTGTCCCAACGCCGCGACGGCTTCGATATTCGCCCGCAGGTGCGGCGGCATGGCGTCGAGGCGCGAAGGATCCGCTCCGGGACCGTTGCTGTTGTAGATCGTCTCGCGCACGCTGTCGTACCACCGGTGCGGATCGCGCACCGAGAGGATCACCTTCGCGGCCGGGTAGGCGGCGGCGAGTTCGCGCCAGAACCAGTAGGCCGGCGCATCGACCGAGGCCCGGTCGTCCTGGATGATCGACGGCCAATCCACGCTCTCGCCCCGCGACGTGCGCTCCCACGCGTCGATCCACGGATGAGCCCGCGCCGGGTCGAACAGGATCGTCGTCATGTGGCCGCACGGGGCGAATCCCAGCCGCTCCAGCGCGACCTTGAGCGACGAGGTGCCGGTGCGCGGAAACCCCGCGCCGATGACGTCGAGCATGGTTCGCGTTCTCCCGGCCGAATCAGGCGATGCCACGAGGCGTCTGGAGATTAGCGGGTTTCGGGATCGTTCGATGAGGGTTCGCGTTCGATGCTCCGTTCGGCGGCCGCCGCGATGGCGAGGAGCACCGGAACCCGACCGGGCGGCGCGAGGGCGGCAACCCGGCGGGCGACGGCGGCGAGGTGCGCGGAGACGGCGGCGTCGGCGGCCGCGTGGGGCACGACCGTGCCGAATCCCAGCGCCGCCAGTTCGTCGAAGGGACGCAACGGGACCACGACCCGCGGGGCAAGGGCGCAATCCGGCGGGTCGCCGGAATCGGGCCAGACGCGCGCGAGGTGGGCGAGCACGAGGGCGAGGCGGTCGAGCCCCTGAATGGCGGTGGTCGGGTCGTTGATGCCTGCCGACAGGGCGCGGATGGTGATGTCGGCGAGTTGGGTCAGGCCGAGCGCGACATCGGTATTGGCGTCGCGTTCGGCCCAGAGCACGAGCGCGGCGCGGACATCGTCGGCGAACGACTCGTCGGTCGCGGAAGCGGGCCAGACGAGGGCAATCGGTTCGCCGGGAAGCACGAAGTCCCCGACCCGCGGCAGGACGCGGATCGCGGCAGCGTGGCCGAACGCCAGTTTGGCGAGCCGATTGCGGTCCGCGTGGCGAAGGCAGCCGGCGTCGTCCGCCCGGATCGCCGCCGGGGCGGCGGATCGGTCGATGGCGGACGCCGACGAGGGTGCATCCGCGCCCGAACCATCGGCGGGGTTCGCCTGGGTACGCGCATCGGCGGCGACGCGGTCGGCGGCGGCGATCGTCACCGCGGCGACCCGGTCCATGACGACGTTGCCGCGCATTCCGTTGGCGGCGTGGTGGATGAAGTAGATCAGCAACCCGACGGACGCCAGCGCGAGCACGATGGCGACGGTCACCGAGAACGCCGGCACGAATCCGCCCCGCTCTTCGAGCGGCGAGCGGACCACCCGCAAGGTGAGCAGGGCGTAGGTGAACGTGCCGATGAACCCGCCGAGGACGACTTGGTTGCCGCGGTCGGCCATGAAGGAGCGCAGCACCCGCGGGCTGAGTTGGCTGGAGGCGAGCTGGAGGGCGACGACCGTGATCGAGAAGACGAGCGCGGTGACGTTGACCATCGTCGAAGCGATTGCGGACAGCACGCCACGGGCCCCTTCCGCGCCGCCGGCGTACAGCCACGTCGCCACCGGGCCGACGCTGAGCCTGATGCCCTCGTCGATGCGGACGGTGGCGATGGCCGCCAGCCCGCAGGCGAGCGTGATCAGCGCCGGCAGGAACCAGAGGCTGTCCCGCAATTCGGCCCAGTGCCCGTTCAGCCGCTCCCGCACCCGCTCCACTCCCGGCCGTCCCCTTGCCGGTGCTTACGCAACGGTTGCGCCGCCGCACCCGGCGAGGCGGTATCGTTGGGCGACGACAGGCGGCAGCGAAGGGAGCGGGGACGTGGGAGACAGCGAAATCCGGTTCACGCCGCCCGCGGCGGCGGACCTCGACGAGGCGGAGATCGACCGGTACGCGCGGGCGATCGTGCGGATCGTGGAGAAGGACCTGGCGGTGGACAGCGAGGAACTGCGCCGCTCCGGCAACATC
Organism: Chloroflexota bacterium; assembly: GCA_023423795.1. Lineage (GTDB taxonomy): Bacteria > Chloroflexota > Chloroflexia > Thermomicrobiales > UBA6265 > CADCWF01. Next base: position 25,837 of record JAFAEX010000074.1, read on the forward strand.
TACGGGACGGCCTTCCAGTTCCTCGTGCTGCGGCGCGGGAGCGACTACGCGTTGCTGCTCGGCCAGGCGGCGGAGGCACGGGCGCTGGAGATGCTGGGGGTGGACGCCCACGACACCGTCGGCGTGACGATCGCCGAGATCCACGAGCGCGTTTCCCGCGAGACCGAACCGATCTAGGCGCGCTCGGGGGTCGGATTTACCAGGCGCCGGGGTGCATGAGCCCGGCGAGCTGGTCGATGCCGAAGGACCCGGCGACGTTGATGCGCTGCACCCGCCAGCGGTCGAACGATCCGTCGAGCGGGGCCGGGCCGCCCCAGGCCGAAAAGGCGATCTGGTAGCCGGCGCCGATCACCGCCTGCACCGTTTCCTCGGTGTAGCTGCCGAAGGGGTAGGCGAAGCAGGAGACCGGGCCGCCGACGATGCCCTCCAGCCAGAGCTTGTTGTCGGTGATCTCGCGCACCTGCTCGTCCCACGACATGCTGGGCAGGTCGGCGTGGTTGACCGTGTGCCCGCAGACCTCGCCGGTCGCATGCAGGGCGCGGATCTGGTCGGGTGAGAAGGCTGCGTAGTTGGGCAGGAAGTAGGCGGCCCGCATGCCGTAGCGGTTGACGGCCTCGACGAACTGGTGCTGCGAGGCCCAGCCGTCATCGACGGTCAGCATCACCGGGTTGGCCGGGAGTTCGCCCCAGCCGGACATCGCCGCCACGAGTTGCGTCGGCGTGACGGTGACGTACCCGTTCGCGCTCAGCCAGGCGAGCTGGGATTCGAGCTGGTCCGGCGTCACCGCGTACTCGCCGGGCGTCGGTTCGATGTGGTGGTAGATCAGGATCGGGATGCTGGCAGCGGACTGGCGGGCGAGCGCCGGCGTGGCGGCGGGCGCGAACCCGGCAAGCAGCAGCATCGCCACCGCCATCAGCGCGGCCCAGCGCGAGCGGCGCGTTGCTGACCCCGCGCGCGCGGGCGCACGTTCCCCCATCACCCAGTTCCTCCCCGTGGAGGGCGCGGCCGTCGTTCCCCACGGCTACGCCCGGCGTTCGACGCCGTCGCCGCCCCGTCGCGGCTGCCCCGGCGTTGTCTTTTCGTCACGATTCCCGCACGACTGTACCGGAGAATCGCTTGCCGGTAAACGGGATTTGCCCGGATTGCCGCCGGTTTTCGCCGCCGGGGAGGAGGCCGGTACGCCTTCGATGGGTGCGCGCCGGGCTTCCCCGGTTTGTTCGGCATCCTCCGGCATCGTTTGCAGATGCCTGCCCGGCCCTGTTGACAACGGCAAATGACATCGTCACCATAGGGCGGCATCCCGACCACGAGGTCGAGTTTCGGACCACGTTCGGGTCCAGCGCGCCGGGGATGCACGGCGTCCGGCGTGACCGGCGCACGGAGGCAAACGATTTCGGGCATGCCGGTCCGGTCCGGCGCGAGGTTGCCGGGGTCCGGGGGGTGCCCGCGATCGGCTTTCTCGTCGCCAAAGGTGGCCCGAAGGGGCGGGCCGGCGATGCGCCCGGCGCCAACCCGGATCGCCACCCGGCCACGGCCCGCGAGGGAGAGCCGGACCGTCGATGCGTTCACCCCGGCGAGCGGAGCGATCCCGACGGAAGGAGGTGTGCCCGGACGAAGGTCGCCCGAGGCGCGAGCGGCGCACGATCGAGATGCATTGGCAGTGCAGCCACGGAGAAGGCAATGCGTGCTGAAAATGGCAACAAGTCCGTGAACCGGCGCACCCTGCTGCAGGCGGCCGCCCTCGGGGCCGCCGCGGCGGCCACCGGTGGCCGCGAAGCCCTCGGCGCGGGGACGGCGACTACCGCCTCCCGCCCGGCGCGGCGGCGAACGAACCAGTCGGGAACCTCGATCTCGGTGCTGGTTCCGTCGTTCCAGTCCATCGGCGACGGCTTCATGCGCGACCAGGCGGCGGAGTTCGAGGCCGAAACCGGCATCTCGGTCGAGATGCAGTTCCTGCCGTTCGAGCGGGCGATGGACCGCCAGGCCACGCTGGTGGCCGCCCAGAGCGGCGAGGTGGACGTCTTCGGCACCCACTACGCCCAGATCGGGAAGTTCGGCGAGGGCATGGTCCCGCTGAACGAGCTGGCGGCCAAGGACGGCATCGAAGCCGACCAGTACGTCGGCAACTCGTTCGATTTCCTGACCGTCGACGGCAAGCTGCTGGCCATCCCCTTCACCTTCGACCTGCGGACCCTCTTCTACCGGACCGACCTCTTCGAGGCCGCCGGCATCGAAGCGCCGCCGGCGACGTGGGACGAATTCATCGCCACCGCGCAGGCGGTGAACCAGCCGCCTGACGTCTACGGCTTCATCACCGTCGGCAAGGGCGACCCGGCGCTGCGCGAGTTCGCCGACCGGCTGTGGGAATGCGGCGGCGACTTCCTCGAGGACGGGATGAACCCGTCGGCGCCGATCTGGAACCAGGACGCCGGGGTCGAGGCGCTGACGTTCATGCGTGACCTCATCTGGGAGTACAAGGTCTCGCCCGAGGGCACGCCGTCCTACGGCTGGGAGGAAAACGCCCAGCTCTTCGCGGCCGGCCAGGGCGTGATGAGCAAGCAATGGGATCCCGCTGCAACCCAGGACCCGGCCCAGTCGGTCATCATCGGCAACTACTCGGTTGCGCGGCTGCCGACCTACAAGACCGGGCGGTCGAACGCGCTTTGCCACGCCCGTGGCATCAACCGCTACTCGGAGAAGCAGGACGCCGCCTGGGAGTACGTGAAGTTCGTCACGTCCGAGGACCAGCTGTTCAAGTTCTTCGAACTTGCCGGCAACCGGCCGGCAAACCTCGCAGCGCTCGCACGGGCGGGCGAAAGCGCCGAAGGCGTGGTCAAGCAGAACCTCGAGGTCTCGCTGGAGCAGGCGAAGGAAGGCTACGACTGGCCGCACTTCGCCCAGTTCGCCGAGGTCCAGCCGATCCTCTGGGGCGAGATCGAGCGGGTTCTGTCGCGGCAGAAGGAGCCGAAGGAAGCCCTCGACTTCGCCGCCGAGCAGGCGATCGAGATCTTCAAGCGGGACGGCATCATCTAGTTCACCCAGCGGGTGGGACGCCGGGGCGTGATTGCCGCCCCGGCGTCTTTCCCTCGTGACCAGGCCGGAGGGGGCGCGTGGAATCTCCGCAGGGTGTGCTCCAGCAGCAACCCGCGCTGGCGCGGGAGGCACATAGCCCGGGCCGCCGGGGCTGGGGCGAAAAGTACGCGCCGTACTGGCTGGTGCTGCCCGCCATCCTGGTGATGTGCGGCGTGCTGGTCTACCCGCTCGTCTATTCGTTCTGGATCAGCTTCTTCGACTGGAACATCACCTCGCTGGACCGCCCGTTCCTCGGGCTGCGCAACTACGTCGAGGCGTTCACCAACGCGTCGTCGCGCTTCATCTTCACCCAGAGCATCGCCTTCACCATCGCCTGCCTTATCCTCGAATTCGTCATCGGCATGGCGCTCGCGCTGCTGATGGCGCGGCAGTTCGTGGGCCGCGGCCTGGCGCGCACCTTGTTGCTGTTGCCGATGCTGACCGCGCCGGTGCTGGCGGGGTTCAACTTCCGCTGGATCTTCAACGACCGCTTCGGGCTGGCGAATCAGCTGCTGCTCAGCGTCGGGCTGGACCCGGTGGCGTGGCTGGCCGACGCCAACATGGCCCGGCTGGCGATCGTGATCGTGACCATCTGGCAGGGCATTCCGTTCATGATGCTGCTGCTGGCCGGAATCGAGTCGCTGCCGACCGCGCCGTTCGAGGCGGCCACGGTGGACGGCGCATCCGCATGGCAGCGGTTCATGCACATCACGTTGCCGCTGTTGCGGCCGGTCGTCGTGGTGGCGGTGTCGCTGCGGGTGATCGACCTGTTCCGGACCTTCGATACCGTCTACATCATGACGTTCGGCGGTCCCGGGCATGCGACGGAACTGCTGCCGTTCTACATCTATCGAGCGGCGTTCAGCAGCGGGCGGTTCGGGTTCGCCAGCGCGCTCTCCTACGTGGCGCTGTTCGTGACGGTGCTGATCCTGATCCCGCTCTTCTACCGCCGCCGCACACGGCAGGCCGAGGCCTAGGGCACGGGGGGAAACCATGAGCGCTTCGGTCATCGCCCCGGCGCCCGCCCGATCCGGCGGGATCAAGTGGGGGAAGACCCTCGGGCAGGCACTGGTCTACGTGGTGGTGATCGCCGTCGTCGCGATCATGCTGGCGCCGATCGTCTGGCTGGCCATCACGTCGATCCGACCGCCGATCGAGGTCATGTCGGTGCGGCTCAACCTGCTGCCGCAGAACCCGACGCTGACCAACTACTTCACCGTTTTCGAGCGGTACGACATGGCCGACCTGCTGCGGACCACGCTGATCATCAGCCTGGCCGTGGTGGTCACCAACCTGGTCTTCGGCGTGCCGGCCGCCTACGCCATGGCGCGTTACAAGTTCTTCGGCGACAAGGCGGTGTACGGCGGCATCATCTTCTTCCGAATGATCCCGCCGATCGCGGCGATCGTGCCGCTGTTCATGCTGTTCGAGAACTTCCGGCTGCTCGGCACGTTCACCGGGCTGATCATCGCCCACACCGCGTTCAAGCTGCCGGTCACGATCTGGCTGCTGCGCAACTTCTTCCTCGACGTGCCGCGCGAGCTCGACGACTCGGCCCGGGTGGACGGCGGTTCGACGCTGCGGGTGATGCTCCAGATCGCCCTCCCGCTGATCCAGCCGGGGCTGGCGGCGACGGCGGTGCTGGCGTTCCTCTGGACCTGGAACGACCTGCTGGTCACGCTGGTGCTTTCGACGAACACGCGGACCGAGATGCTGCCGCTGGGGTTGACCAAGTTCGTGCTGGAATACGGCGTGGACTGGGGATCGATGACGGCGGCCGGCATGATCATGTTCATTCCGACGCTGCTGTTCGTCTTCGTCGCCCAGCGTTACCTGATCCGCGGCCTGACGGCGGGCGGGGTGAAGGATTGAGCGAACCAACCGCCGCGACCGCCAGCGGTCCCGACCCGCCGAAGGCGCGCGGGTAGGGGAAGATGGGCGCGTGATCCGCGGCCGCCCTCCCGTCATCCCGAGCTTGTCGAGGGATCCCGTCGTTCACCTCAGAACAAGGGACGAGATCCCTCGACAAGCTCGGGATGACGAACCGCCATAAACCAACATCGGGCGATCCAGCCGACAAACGGAGACGGAACCAGATGGAAACGCGAACACTCGGACCGAGCGGCGTCGAGGTCTCGGTCATCGGGCTCGGCACCTGGCCGATGGGCGGCGAATGGTGGGGCGGCACCGACGACGAGGAGAGCATCCGCACGATCCACCGGGCGATGGACCTCGGGGTGACGTTGTTCGACACGGCCGAGGCCTACGCCGCCGGGCACGCCGAGGAGGTGCTGGGCCGGGCGCTGGTGGGGCGGCGCGACAAGGCGGTCATCGCCGACAAGGTGGCCCCGAACCATTTCGAGCCGGCGCAGATCGAAGCCGCCTTCGAGGATTCCTGCCGCCGCCTGCAAACCGACACCATCGACGTCTACTTTCTGCACTGGCCGAACATCGACCTGCCGATCGGCGCGGCGATGGAGACGCTGGAGAAACTTCGCGCCGCCGGCCGCATCCGCGCCATCGGCGTGTCGAACTTCACCTCGGAGGAGATGCGCGCCGCCGGCGAGTACGGCACGATCGACGTGCTGCAACCGCCCTACAACATGTTCTGGCGGTTCGCGGAGGGCGACCAACTCCCGTTCTGCGAGGATAACGGGATCGGCATCATGGCCTACAGCGGGCTCGCCCAGGGGTTGCTGACCGGCAACCTGACGCGGGAGACGACCTTCCCGGCGGGCGACAACCGGCCCACGACGGTGCTGTTCCAGCCGGGCGCCTACGAGCGCTGCCTCGACGCGGTGGACAAGCTGCGCCCCATCGCCGAGCGGTCCGGGATGACGGTGGCGCAACTGGCCGTCGCGTGGCTGATCGGGCGGCCGGGCGTCAGCACGGGGCTGCTCGGCGCGCGAACGGTGGCGGAAATCGAGGAGAACGTCGTCGGCGCGGTGAAGACGGTCGATCCGGCGGACATGGCCGAGGCCGACGCGATCACCCGCGAGGTGTTCGCCTCGCTGCCGCGGGTGCCGGACATGTTCCAGAACTGGCAGAACTGGGAACTGCAGCGCCGCCGCTACGAGCAGACGGGGCAGTTGCCGGTGGGGGCTGCCGCGGAGTAGGCGGCGGGTCGAACCGGAGCGCAGGGAAACGGAGGGGCGGGGGCC
>JAFAEX010000091.1 GCA_023423795.1 Chloroflexota bacterium
CGATGAATCGCGCCGCTACAACCGGGTTGGGATGCCGCGGCGTGTAGGGGCGCGATTCATCGCGCCCGCCGCTGGGCCGGTATCGGGATCAAATAGGCAGCCGTCTTCAACCCCGGGCGGGCGCCGCCGGTGGCCGGATCAATACAGCAAACGCCATAACTCCCGGGCGGGCGACGATGGCGACCAGGTCCCTTCGCGCTAGACATCGCCTCCGGCTAGCGGCGCGGCCCGACCAGACGCGCATGAGGAAGCGGATCGTGGTCCCAGGGAACAACCCATGCCGGCTGCTCCCCGCCGCCCCGAGCCCGTCGAGTCCGTCCCGTGTCCGATGGAGAGCGGAGGCGGCGACGCCGATCGACGGGCTCGGGGCGGCAGGCCGCGGCGGCCGCGCGTCGAGCCCAAGGTGCGGTGGACCTGCGTGCTCTTGAGGAAGGTTCAGGGCGCGTCGCCGTCGATTCACCTGGTTTTCGCGTCGCGCCGTCGCCGAAATCGCCGGGTGCGCGGACTCTCCGCGCCCATCCCCGGCCCGTTGGCGAGGGACGCACCCATGATCCCGCCAAATCCGGGCGTGCGGGGTCCTGATTTGGACCGAATCGAGATGTGGATCAGGCGAGCGGCGTGAAGGAGAACGACGCGAGCGCCACCTCGACCGGTTTCCCGGCGGTCGGCGGCGCGTGGTCGTCCAGCCAGAGGTTGATGTGCGGTTGCTCCATGCCCGGCGTCGGCACGGCCGTCGTGGCGCGGGTCCAGCGCCGGATGAGCAGGGACGGGTCCGCAGGGTCCAGCATCGTGCCGTGCGCGGCCCGGAACTCCACCTCGCCCGGCCGCCAGGTGAAGCCGACCGTGACCGGCGCGGCACGGCGGGGCAGGTCGAACTCGAGTTTGTTGCCGGCCACGCTCGTGGGTTGCACGGCGAACAGCGTGGTGTGGCCCTCCGGGTCGTTGCGCCAGAGCCCGATCTCGACGTCGATCTCCCGGTTCGCCTGCTCGTCAGAGGCGTTGTCCCAGGTGAACAGGCCGAGGATCGCGTGCGGCGCGACGGCGCGGGGCGGCGTCGCCAGCGTCCAGGCGTAGGCGCCGTAGCCGAACGCGCCGGGCTCGCGGGCGATCACCTCGGCGCAGCGCCAGCGGCCGCCTCGGCGTTCGATCCGCAACCGTAGCCGCCCCTGCGTATCCACCCGGACCGATCGCCGGGAAGCCGAGAAGAGGTTGCCGCCCGGCCCGGCCCGGCGCTCGCCGGAGTCCTTGACGTCCCAGGTGAACCCGGACCACGCGATCGTTCGCGCTGGCCGCGCCGCGGCCAATCCGGCCTGCGACTGCCCGGCCCGCGCCGCACCTGTCCCGGTCAGCGCCGCCACGGGCGCGGCCCCGATCAACCCGAGGAATTGCCTGCGATTCGGCACGATCCGCTTCCCCCTGCACGCGCGTTCGCGGCGGGAATGGTAGTCGCCGGACACGCGGGAGGGACGCGGACACGGGCTCGGCGCAGCCGTGGCCGCGCCCGGTCCGGTCAGGACGGTTTCAGCGCGGACAGGACCTCCAGGTAATGCGGGTTGTCCATGATGCCGAGGATGTTGCCGAACGGGTCGATCACCGACGCGCCGACGAACCCCTCGCCGAAATCGCGCGGCGGCTGGTGCAGCGTCGCGCCCATCGCGATCAGCCGGGCGAGCGTGGCGGGAACGTCGTCCACGTGCCAGTACAGGATGACGCCGCCCGGCCCGGTTGTTGCCGGTTTCTCGCCGCCGAGGTCCGGCAGGAAGCGATTGTCCAGCAACCCGAGTTCGTGCTGGTAGTCGCCGATGCGGAACTCGGCGTAGGCCTCGCGCCGGAAGTACGGCTCGATCCCCAGCAGGTCCGCGTACCAGCGCGTCGCGGCGTCCAAGTCGTTCGTGTGGTAGACCGTCGTCGTGAGTCCCCGCAGCATGGCCGCTCCCTTCCAATGATGAGTGACGTCCCGTCGTCGTCGCGCGTGCGGACGGGGTCGTCCCGGCGTGGGTACCCTTCCCGGGTGACTCGCCCATCGACGCTGCCCTGCAAACGAGGGCTGCGTGCGCCGCGGGACGCCCGTGACGCCGGATGCACAGGATGGAGCGGAATTAGGCCAGGTTCCGACCGTGTTTCGCAGGGATTCCCGACAGCGCTTGGCGCGGGCCGGCGTTCATCGTCCGGCGGCGTCCAGCAGCCGCCGCACCGCGACGAGGTCCGGGTCGTGGGGAGAAAGGAGCTGCGGCGTAGCGAGCATCCGGGCAGCCGCCCGGTCGGGCAGCACCCAGCGCGCCTGCGTCGGGGCGCCCGGCACGGCATCGACGATTCCGGCCAGTCCCGCCGCGTCGGCCCGCGCCAGCAGCGCCGCCCGATTCTCCGCGATGGCGGCGACTGCCGGCGGCAGGGCGTCCGGGTCGCGCAGGTCGAGATAGGAGCGGGGATCGTCCACCCGCACCGGCACGATCGCGCACCCGGCCAGGGAGTCGCGTCCCGCCCCGCCCAGCGCCGCCAGCAGCGCCCCGCGCCGGGTGGAAAACAGGTGGAGCGCCCGGACGCCCGCCGGGTCGTCCCACGGCCCGTCCGGGGTGTCCGCGAGCGAGAGCGGGTCCGCGACCGGGCCGAGCCGGAACAGGCGCTTTGGCGGCCGGGCGGTGGGCGTGGCGTCGGGGGATGTGGGCATGGGGTCGAAGGCTCCTGGGTGTCGGCCGAACGGATGCCGGGATGGTCGCGCAATCGGCGTCGTGCTGACGGAGGTTGCCACGACGATGCGCACGCCGGGGCTGCCGGTCGGCGCCTGGAACAACCCTGCTGCCGCAGGCCGCCCGGGAATGATGACGGCTGCTTGTTCGATCCGGATACCGTCCCTTCGGCGGGCGCGATGACGGTGGTTGCCAAATTGATGCGGCCATCGCCCACGCCCGTCCAGGGTTGATGCCCCTGGCTACGGGAACGAAACCCCTCCGGGGTTGAGCCCGACTGCCGCCACCCCGATGCCCATCCGCAGTCCCGGAGAGACGGCGTTGGCGTAGCCCTGAGATTCATCCCCGGGCGGGCGTGGGCGATGGCCGGGATGTTTCGGCAACCGCCATTGTCGCGCCCGCATCTGGACCGATGCCCGCATCAAACAATCAGTCGCCATCATCCCGAGGCGTCCCCGTGGCCCGATCCGATAGGCAGCCGCGGTTGCGAGTCCGCCGGGCGCGCCTTGACCAGCGGCACGCCCGCCACGGCGGTGGGATCGGAGGGCGGATTGGCCGCGGCCTCGGCGGGAGGCGCGATCCGTCCCGCCCGCCCGGAGGCGAAGAGCGCGATTCCGGCGCACAACCCGAGCGCGGCGAGACCGTAGAGCACGGCGTCGGCGGCATGTATCTGGTCCCCGCCGACCAGGTGGGCGACGACGACCGTTGCCGGCTCAGCCACGACCGTGGGAGCCCTGCGCGGCGGCACGTCCGCCGAAGCCTGCTGCGTCGGATGCCGCCAAGCCGTCCTGCTCGCGCTCGCCGGAGCGGGCGAGCAGCCAGCCGCCGACAAGCATCGCCGCGCCCCACAGCAGGAACCCGATGTCCCAGATGCCGCGCTGCCCGGCGGGCACGGTCTCGTTGACGTGGTGGATGCCGAGCAGGTGGTGATCGACCGTGCCCTCGACGAGGTTGAACGCGCCCCAGCCCATCAGCAGCAAACCGACCCAGAACCGCGTGGACCACGGCGGGTGCGGCCGCCGCGCCGCCCGCCACAGCAACGCCAGCCCGGCCGCCGTCGCGATCCAGGTGGCGGCGTGGAACAGGCCGTCCCAGAGGGTGTTGACCTGCAGGTTCGCCACGGTCGTCGGCGGGAACTCCGGCGTGCTCGACAGCAGGTGGTGCCACTGCAGGATCTGGTGCAGCACGATCCCGTCGAAGAACCCGCCCATGCCGATCCCGAGCAACAGCCCGGCCCAGATCACGGCGCGGTTGTCGGCAGACCTGTCCACCAGCGAACCCTCCCTCGACGGGAACGGAGGACCTCGGCGCCCGGTTCGCCGGAGTGCAGGAACGGTGCCGCGCCGGGGCCGGCGATCCCGGACGGGTGGCACGCCGTCTGCGCTATCCGGCGGTGGCTGGGCGGCGCGTCCGGCGCCGCCGATCGAGACGGGAGGCCCGACGATGGAGCATCGGCACGATTCGGCCACGCCGCCGACCCGGCAGGCGGGCGGACCGCTCCGGTTGGTCCTGGCGGTGCTTGTCGTCCTGATCGGCGTCGCCCTGCTTGCGTTGCTCGTGTTCGGCGGCGGCTGAGGGAGCCGCGCCGATTTGCGCCCGCTCCGCCTTCACGACGCAGCCGGCGGGCGCACCTGGAGGTGAGGATCCATGGCGACTACCGACGACAGACTGTTCACGCATTCGGACGAAATCGAGCGCGAATCGCTGCAGCAACCGGCCTTCGACCAGGCCACGACCCGGCCGAAGTCCGGGGTGCTGGGCTTCGGCGCGACGGCCTCGACCTACTTCATCGTCGCCATCGCGCTGGCGTTGATCTTCGTCCTGGCGATCGTCTTCTTCGCGATGTAGGCGGATCGGGCTGCCGCGACGGCGTCGGTCAGTCGCGCCGGGGTCCGTCTGCGCACGGCAAGACCGGCGAGGGTCGGGGAGCGCCGCTCCCCGACCCTCGCCGTCGTTCAGCCTCGGGCAGTCCGCGTGGCCGAATCGTTCACCATGCGGGCCGAGGTCTACGGCGTCGGAATGCCGCGCCTGCACGTCGCCTGCGCAATCCCGATCACGATCTCCGCCGAGCGGAGGCGGTGAAAGCGTTGCTCGGGATGGCGACGGCGTCTCGCAGACGTTCCGGGAGTCCGGGCCTTCGATCCCGTGCGGGCGTGGCATGCCAATGCTGGCTCAACATAACCCGCGTTCTGCTACAATTCTCCGAGCGAGCGGCCCGTGATCCCGGTCACGGGCCGCGTCGTGTGCCCGGTTCGGCGCGTGGCGTCCGGTCCGCGGCGACCCGGCCGAACGCACCTCGCGATGGACGAACCGACGCATGGCGACCCAGACGATAATCCGCTACGACACCATCGACCCCACGACCCTCGACGCGCTCGACCCCCGGCGGCTGCGCAACGTCGCCATCGTCGCCCACGTCGATCACGGCAAGACCACGATGGTGGACGGCCTGCTCAAGCAGTCCAACGTCTTCCGAGACCCCACCGCCGCCGGCTCCCTGATCATGGACTCCAACGACCTGGAGCGCGAGCGCGGCATCACCATCCTCGCCAAGAACACGGCGATCCATTACGGCGGCTACAAGATCAACGTCATCGACACCCCCGGCCACGCCGACTTCGGCGGCGAGGTCGAGCGCGTGCTGAACATGGCCGACGGCTGCCTGCTGCTGGTCGATGCCGTCGAAGGCCCGATGCCGCAGACGCGCACCGTCCTCGCCCGGGCGCTGGAGCGCGGCCTGCGCCCGATCGTCGTCGTCAACAAGATCGACCGCCCCGCCTCCCGCACCGAGGAGGTCATCGAGCGCGTCAACGACCTGTTCCTCGAACTGGCCACCGACCCCGAGCAACTCGAGTTCCCGGTCATCTACGCCATCGCCCGCGACGGCCGCGCCGGCTTCACCCCGGTCGTGGACGAACTGGAGCCGAACCTGCTGCCGCTGCTGGACGCCATCGTCCGCGAGGTGCCGCCGCCGACGGTGGACTCCGACGGCCCGGCCCAACTGCTGATCGCCTCGCTCGATTACGACAACCACCGCGGCCGGATCGCCATCGGGCGCGTCCACCGCGGCACGATCCGGACCGGCGACCAGCTCGTGCACATCGACGAAGACGGCCAGACGGTTCGGCAAAAGGTGACCGCCCTGTCCGTCTTCGACGGGCTGAAGCGGCTGGAGGTCGAGGAGGCCGCCGCCGGCGAAATCGTCGCCATCGCCGGGTTCCCGGACGCGAAGATCGGGGCGACGTTGGCCGACCCCGCCGCGCCCGAGCCGATGGATTCCATCGCGGTCGAGGAGCCGACGCTGCGGCTGACCTTCGGCGTCAACACCTCGCCGCTGGCCGGGCGCGAGGGGCAGTTCCACACCTCCCGCCAGATCAAGGACCGGCTCGACCGCGAGATGGAAACCAACCTCTCGCTGCGGGTGGAGCCGACCGAGCAGGCCGACGTCTTCGCCGTCTCCGGCCGCGGCGAGTTGCACCTCTCGATCCTGATCGAAACCATGCGCCGCGAGGGCTACGAGTTCCAGGTCTCCCGTCCCGAGGTCATCGTCAAGGAGATCGACGGCGAGAAGCAGGAGCCGGTGGAGCACCTCGTCATCGACACGATCGAGGAGTTCGTGGGCGTCGTCACCGAACTGCTGGGCAACCGCCGGGCGCGGATGATGGACATGGTCAACGACGGCCGCGGCAACGTCCGGCTGGAGTACGCCATCCCGACCCGCGGCCTGATCGGGCTGCGCAACGCGTTCCTGACCGCCACCAAGGGCAACGGCTCGCTGGCGTCCCGCCTGATCGGTTACGAGCCGTGGATGGGCGCGATCCAGGGCACCCGCTCCGGCGCGCTGGTCGCCAGCGAGGGCGGCACGGCGCTCGCCTTCGGGCTGGAGAACGCGCAGGAGCGCGGGATCACCTTCATCGAGCCGCAGACCGAGGTCTACGAGGGGATGGTCGTGGGCCAGCAGCCGCGGCAGGGCGACCTGGTGGTCAACGTCTGCCGGGCGAAGAAGCTGACCAACATGCGCTCGTCCAACAAGGACATGGGGACCCAGCTCACGCCGCCGCTGGTGCTCTCGCTGGAGCAGGCGCTGGACTTCCTCGCCGACGACGAGTTGCTGGAGGTCACCCCCGCCGGCTGGCGCCTGCGCAAGCGCCTCCTCTCCGCCGACGACCGCGGCAAGGCGCGGAAGCTGGCGAAGAGCCTGGGGTAGGGGAGAGTCCTCGACGTGTAGGGGCGCGATTCATCGCGCCCGCCTTTCGCGACTGCCATGTTCGGTGCGAACAGGCATTGTCGCGACGAGCGGGCGCGATTCATCGCGCCCCTACACGTCGGTGGCGGCGGGATTGTCCGGGTCCGAATCCCAGCAGCCCGGGTTGTTCGCGATGTAAAGGCGAATCAGCGCCAGTTCACGCCCCGTGCGGATGACGTGCTCGTGGTAGTTCCGCTGCCAAAGCGGTCACACGACGCACATGTCGCGTGCCGCCACCTCACGGTTGACGCCGGCCTTGAACGCCCCGATAACGTGGCCGAGCGCACCGGCAGGAGCCTGAATTTCCACCCCACGTTCGCCGGTTTCTTCATCGCCCGGCAACCAGAGCACCATGTGGACGTGGTTTGGCATGATCACGTGCGCGTCGAGCACTAACCCGGGCCGGAGCGATTCGAGAACGGCCAGATGTCTGATGACGACTTCGCCTGTGTCGCTTGGGATAAGGACGTTACGGCGAATGTCTCCGAATACGGTGGCGAATCGGTTGGAGCAGATCGTGACGAAGTACGGCCCGGTGCGGGTGTAGTCCCACCCACGGAGCCGCACCGAACGCCGGTCCGGCAATCGTTGCCGATCCACCGCACCCCTCCGTTGTAGGGGCGCGATTCATCGCGCCCGCCCCTCGCGCTCGGGCATGGTCGCATTCGACAAGGCCATCGTGGGGCATAGGCGCAGCGATGACCGTTGCCCATTCGATGCGGATTTGGGCCTCGGGACCGGTGTCCGGATCGAACCGGGCCGTCGCCGCGAGCGGGCGCGATGAATCGCGCCCCTACAGTCGGTGGTGCGTCTTCACCCCACCGCCGTCTGCGTCGCTACCCGCGCCTCGGCGAAGGTGTCCCGCAGGTGGCTGGCGTTGCGCAGCGCCAGCGCCGCGATGGTGCTGGTCGGGTTCACCGCGCCGCCGGTCGGCAGCAGGCTGCCGTCCATCACGTAGAGGTTCGGCACCTCCCACGTCTGGCCCCACTGGTTCGTCACCGAGGTTTCCGGGTCGGTTCCCATCCGGCAGGTGCCGAGCAGGTGCCACGCCGGCGGGGCGTAGCGCCCGTCCGCCCGCGTCCAGCGGTTCACCTTCACGTCGAACGCGCCGCTGGCATTGGCGAGGTCCACCGCGCGGGCGACCGCGAAGTCCATCTGCCGCTGGTCGTTCGGGTGCAACTGGTAGGAGATCTTCGGCGCCGGCAGCCCGTCGGAGTCCGTTTCGGTCTCCGAAAGCGTCACCCGGTTGTCCGGCAGCGGCAAGTCGTCCCCCACGCAGAGGATGCCGAAGCCGTGGGCGAACTGGCGGCGGAACGCCTCGTGGTGCCCCTCGCCCCACGGCGCGACGTTGCCGGAGTGGGAGCCGAGCGCCTGGTACCCCGCGCCGTTCAGCCGGACGACGTGCAGCGTCAGCCCGTTGATGAACCCGCGCGAGATGTCGGTTTCGGCGAACTCCTCGCAGATCAGCGCCGCCGAGATGATCCCCTTGTGGGAGTCGGTCCGGTCCTCCACCCACGCCTCGACGACCGAGAGCCCGTGGTGCATCAGGTGGCGGCCGACGAGGTCGTTGCCGTTGGCGAGCCCGTTGGGATGCCGCGCGCTTTCGGAGAGGAACATCAGCCGCGGGGTGCCGACGCCGTTCGCGGCGAGGACCACCACGTCGGCCGGCTGGAAGTGGCGCGTGCGCGTCATCCGGTCCACGTAAACCGCGCCGGTCGCGCGCCCATCCGGGCCGGTTTCGATCCGCTCCACCCGGCAGTTCGGGCGCAGGTCCGCGCCCGCCGCGATCGCCTTCGGCCAGTGGGTGACCGACACGTCGCCCAGCGAGCCGCGTGGGCAGCCGGACTGGCAGTTGCCGCAGTTGTTGCAGCCCAACCGCCCCTCGTGGTCCTCGGAGACGATGGCGACCGGCATCGTCCACCAGTGCCAGCCGAGTTTGTCGAACCCCCGCCCCGCGATCCGCGCCAGCGGTCCCGGCGGCACCGGCGGCGTCGTGAACGGCCCGCGCGGCGGCGTCGCCGGGTCGCCGAGGTGGCCCGCCACGCCGATGTCGCGGTCGCTCGCGTCGTACCACGGCGCGAGGTCCTCGTAGGTCATCGGCCAGTCGGGTTGGCAGCCGTGCTCGGTCCCCTTGCGAAAATCCGACGGGCGGAAGCGCGGCCAGGTCGCCGTGTAGACCACCGTCGAGCCGCCGACCGCGTTCCACATCAGGGTGGTTTCGTCGAGGGTATCGACCGGGTAATCCTGCGCGAGACGGCGGACCATCGGCGACGTGTTGAAACTGGTCAGCCGCCGCCATTCCCAGTCGGGGTCGTCGTGGGGGTGGTCCTCGGGCCTCGTCCACGGGCCCTGCTCCAGGCAGACGACCTTCAGGCCCGCCTCGGCTAGCACCTTCGCCGCGGTCGCCCCGCCCATGCCGGAGCCGACGATCAGCACGTCGGCGCGGTCGTGGCCGACGCGCAATCCGGTCGCCATCCGTGGTCCTCCTCGGCCGCCGGGCGACCCCGGCGGCCGTCTCGTCGTTCGTCGTTCGCGGAGCCGATCGTCACGCGGCACGGGCTGGAGCGAGCGTCCGCCCGCTCATCTCCCGGCCTGCCGCACCGGCAATCCCACCTCCGCCGCCAGCGCGGCCAGCGCCGCCGGGTCGATCGGCGCCACGTCGGCGGTCGCCTTGTAGAACCCCCGCGGCTGGGCCGGAATGTCCGCCCCGGGCGTCGGGTCGAACGGCGGCAGCGGGTAGCCGCGCGGCTGCGGCGCGTCGTTGTAGTCATGACCCAGCGCGCGGATCGCGGCGGCGACGGCGGGGGAGGCGTAGTAGCCGAGGTAGACCGCCATCCGGGCGAAGGCGAACAGGTCCGGCGCCTCCGCCGCGAACCGCGCCACGGCATCCCGCCGCGCCTCGGCCGAAGCATCCGCGAACGAGCCGCATTCGATGCGCAGCCGCTCCAGCACCGACGCCACGCCCTCCGGCCCCAGCCGGTCGCGCAGGCGGTCGGCCAGCAGCGCCTGCGCCCCGACCGTCGAGGCGGGCGGGAAATGACCGTCGCCGGGGATCAGGGCATCGACGAATGCCGCCAGCGTCGCCGCTGCCTCGCCCGGCGGGACGGGCAGCGGCGCGTGGTCGATCGGCCGGGTGTCCGCTCCGCCGCCCATCTCAGGCCTCCTCGGCAGCCTTGTGCTGGTCGGCCGACGATCCCTCGAAGACCTCGTACGGGGAGGCGGTCGGCCACTGCGGCCACAGCGGCACCAGCATGATGCCGGCGACCACCACCAGTTGAACGACCTCGTCGCCGGTGTTGTAGACGCGGTGGATGCTGTTCGGCTGGTTCAGCACCGCGCAGCCGGCCGAGAAGGGGTGGCGCTCCCCGTCCACCTCGATCTCTCCGGAGCCCTTGACGACGTAGTAGACCTCCTCGCAGTTGTGCCGGTGCAGCGGGGAGTGGTGCCCGGGGTCGATCTCGACGATGCCGAGGCAGAGCGTCTTCGCGTCGAACCCGGTCTCCGGGTAGACCAGTTTCAGGTCGCGCACCGAGCGGTCGTCCTGCTGCATCGGCGACCCGTCGAGGAACTGCTCCGGCGCGATGACGATCCGGCTTCCCATTCGTGACCTCCTGTGTCGTGAGACGCGAGACGAGAGACGAGAGGCGTGAGGCGGCGACTCCGGCCGGCGTCGATCCCTCCCCCATCGACGTCATGCGAACCTTGGCGGCGACCGCCCGGCGTCCGGCGACAGGCTCAACCCCGTTCATCCTTCACGTCGCAGCCCATCGCCCTCACTCGGCACTCGTCACTCGGCACTGTGCGATCGTCACTCGGCACTCCCGTCCGCGAGCCAGCGGTCGATGTAGTGGAGCGCGTCGCGCAGGTGCCTGCGCATCGCCGCTTCCGCCGATGGCGCGTCGCTGGCAGCCACGGCGCGCAGGATCTCGGCGTGGCCGGCGACGGCCCGTTCGAGTTGGCCGGGCACCGCCAGGCTGGCCCGGCGCTCGTCGCCGATCGCCTGCATCATCCGCGGCACCAGTTCGCCGACCATCTTGTTGCCGGTCGCCGCCGCCAGCAGGCGGTGGAACTCGGCGTCGGCGGCGATGGCGCGTGGCAGGTCGGCGGCGTTCGCCGCGGTTGCCAGGTCGTCGATGGTGTTCTGCAACGCGGCGGCGCGGGCGTCGTCGTGGCGTTCGGCGGCCAGCGCGGCGACGCCCGGTTCGACCAGCAGCCGAAGTTCGAACAACTGGCGCACCAGGTCGTCGTGCTCGCGCAGCCAGGCGGCCAGCGGATCGGCCTCCACCGGCGCCGGCGGCGAAAGGACGAACGTGCCGCGCCCCGGCTTCACCGCGAGGTACCCGGCGCTTTCCAGCACCCGGATCGCCTCGCGCAGCGACACCCGGCTGATCCCGAGGTGCTGGCACAACTCGCGTTCGCCCGGCAGCCGGTCTCCCGGCGCGAGCCGTCCGCTGTCGATCAGGTCGCGGATCTGCTCGACGGCCGTGCTCCAGAGGTTGGCGCGGGGCACGTTGCGGAACGGCGTGCCGCCATTCCCGGCGGTGGATGTGGCCTGCGGCGCGCTCACGATGCGCCTCCCCGTGGTGGCGCATCGTGCGTTGATGCGAGCGGCCGCCCTAGGATGGTGGGGGTTGCCAGAATACCCCGGCCACCGGGACGCCCGGGGATGAATCCCCGGGCTACGGGAACGAAGCCCCTCCGGGGCTGAGCACGACCGAATACGCAAGCGTCATGAGCGCCCCGGCGCAGCGAACGAACCGCCTTCTGGGCGGCGAACGACGATTTCGCGGCATCCACCGTTCTCAGCCCCGGAGGGGCTTCGTTCCCGTAGCCAGGGGTTTCAACCCCGGGCGATCTTCGGGACCGTGCCGACATCGCAGACCGGCCCGCGCCAGACGTGTAGGGGCGCGATTCATCGCGCCCGCCCATCGCATCCGGCAGCACCCCGTCAGCCCCCGCCACCCTCATTTCACCGCCCCGTGCGTCAGCCCACCGACCAGCCAGCGCTGGCCCAGCAGCGCCAGCAGGTAGACCGGCACGATGCCCGCCAGCGACGCCGCGGCGATCTGCCCGTAGTTGACCAACCGGTCGCCCTGAAACAGCGACAGCCCCACCGGCAGCGTCTGCGACGCCGGGCTGTAGGTGAAGGTGAGCGCGAACAGGAACTCGTTGTAGGCGAGGATCATGCAGATCACCGCCGCCGCCGCGATCCCCGGCGCGATCAGCGGCACCACCATCTTCAGGAGTGTGGTGAAGCGGCCCGCGCCGTCCACCCACGCAGCCTCCTCGATCTCGCGCGGCACCCCGCGCACGAACGAATCCAGCAGCCAGACGGCGACCGGCACGTTCATCAGGCCGTAGACGAGCGCCAGCCCGAGCACGCTGTCGATCAGCCCCGCCGCCCGCAGCAGGAAGAACAGCGGCAGCAAGGCCACCACCGGCGGCGCGACGTACGAGGACAGCACGAGGCTGTAGAGCGCCTTGCCGCCAGCCCGGTAGCGCGCCATCGCGTAGGTGGCCGGCACCGCCAGCAGCAGCGTCAGCAGCGTTCCTCCGAGCGCGGCCAGCACCGAGTTGCCCATGAACCGCGCGATCGGCACCCGCGAAAAGGCGTCCACCCAGTTGGCGGCGTAGACGGTCGCCGGCAGGAAGTTGCCGGACAGCACGTCGTCCCGCGTCTTGAACGAGGTCGCGGCGAGGTAGGCGATGGGCAGCAAGACGAAGGCCAGCACCAGCGCCAGCGCCGCCCCGCGCGCGATCCCGACCATCCTGCGACGGTTCACGTCGCCTTCTCCACCAGTTTGTCGCGCAGCACCACCACCGGCAGCGTCGCCACCCCGACCAGCACCCCGAACAGCAGCGTCTGGGCCGCGCCCGCGCCGACGTCGAACTCGCGGAAGGCGACCCGGAAGATCTGGAACGTGCCCATGTTGGTGTCGAACCCCGGCCCGCCGAAGGTGAGCGCGTAAACGAGGTCGAACGTCTTGAACGCGATGATGACCTTCAGCAGGAAGATCGCCGCCAGCGCCGGCCCGGCCATCGGCAGCGTCACCGACCAGAACGCCCGCCAGCCGGACGCGCCGTCCACCAGCGCCGCCTCGTTGGTCTCCGCCGGCAGCGACAGCAGCGCGGCGAAGGCCAGCAGCGCCACGAACGGCATCCACTGCCAGGCGTCGGCGACCGCGATCGCGATGAACGCCCACGGGCTCTGCCCGAGATAGGAGACCGGCTTGTCGATCAGCCCGAGGTCGAGCAGGACACCGTTGAGCAGCCCGCCGGTCGGGTTGAAGATCAGTTTCCAGGCGGTCGCCACCACGATCGGCGGCGTCATCAACGGCAGCAGGATCAGCGTCCGCAGCGGCCCGCCGGCGCGCACGAACCCGACCAGCAGCAGGGCGATGCCGACCCCCAGCACCAGTTCCACCAGCGACACCGGGACCGCGAACAGGACCGACCGCACCAGCGAATCGGTGAACACGCGGTCGGCCAGCGCCTGCTGGAAATTGCCGAACCCGACCCACGCCTGGAACGTCTTGCCCAGCATCGACTCCGAGCCGGACAGCGCGATCAGGTAAATCAGCGGGTAGAGCGCGAAGACGACCAGCCCGGCGACCATCGGCGCCACCAGCAGCAACGGGAACGCGTCGCGGCGGCGTGGCCGCGCTTCCCGGGCACGGGAAACGCCGAGCGCGCTGGCTGATGCTGGCGAGGTGGCCTGCTGCACGGACGGGCCTTTCCGGGGATGGCGGTGGTCGAAAGCTCGATCGCCGGAGGACCCGGGGCTAAAGCCCCGGGCTGAAATCACGAAGCCCCTTCGGGGCTGGGGACGACGAACCCGCGGCGCGGCGGCAAGCCGGCTTCAGCCGGCTTTGTGTTTTCAGCCCGGGGCTTCAGCCCCGGGCCACCCCGACGCGGGGCGGAGTCCATTTTCCGGACCCGCCCCGCCATTCGATCAGCCGCCGAGGATCTGCGTCCAGGCCGCCTGCGTGTTGCCGATGGCCGTCGCCGCGTCCTGGTTGCCCTGCAGCATCAGCGCCAGCTCGTCGCTCAGCACCGTCATCAGCTCGGGCGATTCCACGATCGTCGGCCACGGGAACGCGCCGGACAGCGACGCGGCCGCCGCCGCCTGCACCTTCGGCGCGAACGCCTTGAACGCCTCCGACTCCAGCGTGGACACCCGGTTCGGGTCGATCCCGGTGCCGTAGGTCAGCAGCAATTCGAGGTTCATCTGCTTGCTGGTCGCCCACTTCACGAACGTGCGGGCCAAATCCTTGTTGCGGGCGTTGGCCGAGACCGCGAAGCAGAACCCGGCATTCAACGGGGCGACGTGCGACGTGTTGTCGCCGCCGACCGGCATCTGCACGACGTCCCACTTGTCCACGATCTGCGAGCCGGCCGGGTCCTGGGCGTAGACGCCGAGGTCGGTCCAGAACTCCATCATCGCGATCTGGCCGGACAGGAACGCCGGCAGCGCCTGGTCGAAGCCCGTCTCCAGCGGCGTCGGCAGCGCGAACGGCGCGACGTCGATCATCGCCTGCGCGGCTTGCACGGCCGCCTCGGAATCGAGCGCCGGCGCGCCGTCCTCGGTGAGGTACGCGCCGCCGAAACCGGCCAGCCGGTTGGAGTAGGAGGACCCGATGATGATCGGCGCCTTGAACCCCTGCAGCCCGCAGCCGTAGATCGGCTTGCCGTCCGCCGTGGTCAGCCCGGCCTCGGTGATCGTCTGCGCGGCAACGAGGAACTCGTCCCACGTCTCCGGCGCCTTCTCGATCCCCGCCTGTTCGAAGATCTCGGTGTTGTAGAACAGGACGTGGGTGTCGCCGTCGTAGGGCAGGCCCCAGCGCTTGCCCTCGGCCAGCGTGTAGACGTCGTAGATGCTGGGGATGAAGTCGGCGGCGTCGATCTCCGGGTCGGAGTCGATGAACTCCGTCAGGTCCTCCAGGATGCCCTGCGAGGCGAGCGCGCCGACCGTCGGGTACCAGTAGTCGAAGACGTCGAACTGGTTGGCCCCGGACTGCACGTCCAGCGTCGCCTTGGCCTGCACCTCGTCGTAGGGGACGACGGTGACATTGACGGTCGCGCCGGTCAGTTCCTCGAACTGGGCCTTCAGGATGTCGCCGGTGACCGCGTGCGGCTGGATGGTCATGAACGAGAGCGTCTCGCCCTCGAACCGGGGCACGGTCACCGGCGGGAACGGGTTTGCCGGCGCGGCGGCCGGGGTGGCCTCCTGCGCGCCAATGCTCCGCGCCGCCAGCGGCGCCAGCCCGAGGCCGAGCCCGGCCCCGGCCGCGCCGCGCAGCAGCGCCCGGCGGCTGGCCCGCGCCAGGATGGCGTCCTTGATGCTCCGGTTACCCGCGTGCGTCATCGTTCGGACCTCCTCGTAGCGATCCCGCCAGCGTCGGCTGGCGTTTGGCCTTCCGCCGGCCCGCGCCGGCGGTCAGACGACCCGGAAGTGGGAAAGGGCGGCCTCGTCCAGCGTGACGCCGAGACCGGGGCCGGTGGGAGCGGCGGCGTGCCCGGAGGCGACCGCCGGCGGTTCGGCCAGCACGTCGGCGCGCAGCGGCCACTCGCTGATGTCTCGCAGCAGCGAATGCACGCCCGGCTCGGCCGCGCACAGGTGGAGGCTGGAGATGAACCCGATATCGGATGCGTAGTGGTGCGGGCTGTAGGAGAGGCCGTGCCCGCGGGCGGCAGCGATCGCGGCGCGGGCGTTGCCGATGCCGCCGATGCGGGCGATGTCCGGCATCACCACGTCGATCGCGCCGGCTTCCACCAGGTCGAGCGCGGGCTGCCGGCCGTAGGCGTTCTCCCCGCCGGCGATCGGCACCGGCAGCGAATCCCGCAGCGCCGCCAGCCCGGCGTGGTCGGAGTGGACCAGCGGTTCCTCCAGCCAGCCGATGCCGAACGCCGCCAGCGCCGGGGCCTGCTCGGCCGCCTGCTCGCGGGTCCAGGCCATGTTGGCGTCCACCAGCACCTGCGCCATCGACGGCACGGCCTCGGCCACCGCCGCCAGCATCGCGCGGTCGCGGTCGGCCCCGAACCCGGCGCGGACCTTGACGAAGGGGTACCCCGCGGCGAGCGCGCCCGCCGCCCCGGCGGCGATCTGCTCCGGTCCGCCGCCGAACCCGACGGCGTAGAGCGGCACCGGGGCCGGTTCGCCCGCGTCCGGGTTCAGCAGGGAAGAGACCGGCTTGCCGGCCTTCTTGCCGGCGATGTCCCAGAGGGCGACCTCGAACGCGCCGATCGCGCCCTGGATGGCGACCGCCGACCACAGCGGCGCCAGCCGCCCGAGGGTGGCGTTGAGGTGCGCGACGAGACCGGAAATGTCCGCCTCGTCCTTCCCGGCGACCAGCGGGGCCAGCCCCTCGCGCACCGTCAGCGCGCGCTCTTCGAGGCTCCAGAGCGGAAAGGTGACGCTGGTCTCGCCGACGCCGTCGATCCCGTCGTCGGTGAAGACCCGCACCAACCCGACGTTGCGGTGGGCGGCCGAGCCCCACGAAAACTGGGCAGGCTGCGGCAACTGCGACCGCAACCCGACGAACGAAACCTCGCGGATGGCCATCGATTCCCCCGTGGTGGACAGGACCGTGGCTGGTCTGACCACTCTACCAGAACGCAAGACGTGAGACGTGAGACTTGAGTGAGAGGGACTCGGCACTCGTCACTCGTCACTCGGGCAACGAAAAACCCCCATCGCCGGATGGGGGTGAGACGCAGCCGGAAGCGAGCCGCCGGCGGCCGCCTTCCCCTCATCTCTCGGCGTGGCGTATGCCACGCCGCCGGAATTGGCACCTTCCCCGCAAAGCGGGTGGTTGCCGGGGCGTCGTCGGGCCGTTCCCTCTGCCCCTCTGGATGAGCGTGAAGTGCGTGTTCGGTTGTCGGTCGGATTCTAGGGTTGTGGATCGAGTGTGTCAAGAACCAGTCGATTGGCTCCAACCGCAATCCCGCCGCGCCCCGCGACCGTCGCCGCCTGCGAGGCCTTCACTCCGCGAAGATGCCAGCGCATGGTTCCTGTGAAATCCGGCGGATCGGAACGGGATGCCGCCCGTCGTTCGCCGGGGCACTTCGGACGGAAAACGCGGCAACCATCGGGCGGCTTCCGCCTCACGTCTCATGCGAAATCCGGTTGCTCAATGCGGGAATCGCTTCGTCGGTCGTAGGGGAGGGACCCGTGCCCTCCCGTGTCTGAAGTCGCGTACGGACGAGGGAGGGCACGGGTCCCTCCCCTACGAACGACAGGGCGTCGCCGGCGAGCGAAACGGCGGCGCGCAGGCGGATTCCGTGTCACGCACGGGCCGGCCGCGCGTTTCACCGGCGGGACGGCAAGTGCCCGCCGATGCCGCGCACTCCCGGTCCGGGCGGAGGCGGGCGCGCATCGGTGACGCTCCGCCTGGCGGATCACCCGCCGCGCGACGGGCAGCCATCGCGGGCGCCGAACGAGGAGGGCAGGTCGTGGAACGCGAGCACGCCGCCCTCCTTGCGCAGCCGGAACCGCTCCAGCCGGTAGTACGCGAACGCCGGCAGCCCCTCCTCCATCGCCAGCCGGTGGGCCGGATCGTCCGCCGCCGCGCGGGCATCGGCCGCCGTCTCCCACAGGCAGAACGAGAGGCAGCCGCCGTCCGGCAACGGCGTGCCGATGAAGTAGTACAGGAAGCCCGGATGCCGGCTCGCCGCTGCCGACGCCTGCTCGTCGAGCCACGTCAGGCGCGCCTCGTCGGCATCGGTGGCGTGCTTGCTGCGAAAGGCGACCAGGTACCACTCGCCGTCCTCGACCTCGGCGAACGCCTCGCCCCAGCTGAACCCGTCGGCGACGGGCAGGCGGCAGTAGTCGGCCGCGACCTCGAGGATCTGGCGGAAAGGGGGACGAATCCGGAACACGTGGGGCAGGGCATGCGTTGCCATCGGCCGATCCCTCCGGGTGGGCCTTGTCCTAATCCTATAAACTCACTAGATTTTGTGGACAATACCGGCGAGCCGCGCCGATGTCAACCGCCGGGACGGCCGGGAGCGCCGCCCCGGCTCTTCGCCCGCCGACACGGCGCCGGTCTGGCCGGTACCATGGCGGCGGCACTCGCGATCCGCCGTGCCCGCGCGCACGCCGAGAAGGGAACGCCATGGTCACCCGTCGAACGCTCGTTGCCGGGGTCGCCGGTTCGTCCGCCCTTGCCGCCGTGGGCGGCCTCCGCTTCGCGCCGGCCGCGTCCGCTGCGCAGGAGGAGGGGCCGGTCCGCATCGGTTCCAAGGACTTCACCGAGCAACTGATCCTCGGCGAGATGTACGCCCTGCTGCTGGCAAACGCCGGCATCCCGGCGGAAACCCGGCTCAACCTCGGAGGGACTGTCGTCGCCCACGAGGCGCTGGTGGCCGGCGAAATCGACCTCTACCCCGAATACACCGGCACCGCGCTGACCGTCGTGCTGGAAACCCCGATCGAATCGGTGCAGGCCACCCCGGTGCCGGACGGCGGCTCAATCGACGAGCAGGTGTTCGACCTCGTCGCGCAGGGCTACAAGGACCAGTTCGACCTCGTCTGGCTCGACCAGGTGCCCTTCAACAACACCCAGGCGCTGGCGGTGAAGCGGTCGTGGGCCGAGGAGAACGGGGTCGCCTCCATCTCCGACCTCGCGGCAATCGCGGGCGAGGCGGTCATCGTCGCCCCGTCCGACTTCGTGGAGCGGCCGGACGGGCTGCAAGGGCTGGAGGACTTCTACGGCCTTTCCTTCAAGGACGTGCTCGCCGTCGCCCCGGGCATCCGCTACCAGGCGATCGAGCAGGACCAGGCGCAGGTCGTCCTCGCCTTCGGCACCGACGGGCAGGTCGCCGGGCTCGACCTCCTGCTGCTGGAGGACGACAAGGGCCTGTGGCCGCCCTACCACGTCGCCCCGGTGGTGCGGCAGGCGACGCTGGACGCCTACCCGCAACTCGCGGAAACGCTCAACGCCGTCGCCCCGCTGCTCACCGACGAGGCGATGTCGGCCCTGAACTGGCGGGTGGACGGCCCCGACAAACTGGAACCCGTCGAGGTCGCCGAAGCCTTCCTCACCGAGAACGGCCTCCTCGGCTAACGCCGAAGTGCCGGGCGCCGGGTGCCGAGTCGGCAAGTCGGCGGGTCGGCGGGTCGGCAAGCACGTAAGGTGCACGCTGCCGCGTCGGCCTACCATTTTCGGCACTCGGCACTCGGCACTCGGCACTCGGCACTCGGCACTCGGCACTCGGCACTCGGCACTCGGCACTCGGCACTCGGCACTCACTTCGGGATGGTGCGCCATCGCCCTATCGACCGATCACACCGACGGCCACGGACGGGCCGCCGCCATCGCCTTCGAGGGCGTGGTCAAGCACTGGCCTGGCGCGTCCGCCGCGGCGGTCGATGGCGTCTCCCTCGCGGTGGAGCCGGGCCAGTTCGTCGTCTTGCTCGGGCCGTCCGGCTCGGGCAAGACGACGCTGCTGAAACTGGTCAACCGGATCTACGAGCCGGACGGCGGCACGATCCGCATCGACGGGCAGCCGGTCGGCGCGCAACCGGTGGCGTCGCTCCGGCGGCGCATCGGCTACGTCATCCAGCAGGCCGGGCTCTTTCCCCACTACCGGGTCGAGGACAACATCGCCGTTGTGCCTCGCTTGCTCGGCTGGGACAAGGCGCGCATCTCGGCGCGGGTGGACGATCTGCTCTCGCTGGTCGGGCTGCCGCCGGCCGAGTACCGGCGGCGCTACCCGGCGCAGCTCTCCGGCGGCGAGCAGCAACGGGTCGGCATCGCCCGCGCGCTGGCCGCCGAACCGCCGACGCTGCTGATGGACGAGCCCTTCGGCGCGCTCGACGCGATCACCCGCACCCGCTTGCAGGACGAGTTGCGCCGCATCCACGAGCGGTTCGGGCAAACGGTCCTGTTCGTCACCCACGACATCGAGGAGGCGGTCCGCCTCGCCCAACGCATCGTCGTCATGCGCAACGGTCGGGTGGTCCAGTACGCCACGCCGCTGGAGATCGTGCTGCACCCGGCCGACGCCTTCGTGGCCGACCTCGTCGGCGCGGAGGACGTGCTGCGGCGGTTGAGCCTGATCGAGGTGGCCTCGGTTGCCCGGCCCCACGCGCCCGGCGACCCGATGTCGCCGGAGATCCCGGCCATCTCGCGACACGGGATGCTGCGCGAGGCGCTGGCGCTGGTGCTGGAGACCGGCGCGCCGCAACTCGTGGTCATCGACGAGGACGCCAATCCGGTCGGCTTGCTGGGGTTGCGCGACATCCAGCAGGCGAGCGTCCCGGTCGCGGAGCCGCACCGCACGGCGGCCGCCCCGGCCCGATGAGCCTCGACTACCTGTTCCGCCGGCCGGACCGGGTGCTGATGCTGGCGGGCCAGCACCTGTCGCTGACGTTGACCGTCATCCTCGTCGCGCTGGTGATCGCGGTCCCGCTGGGGATCGCGGCGGCGCGCTGGCGGCGGCTGTCGCTGCCGCTGCTGGCGCTGCTGGGCGCCGTCTACACCGTGCCGAGCCTGGCCTTCCTCGCCTTCCTGATCCCCGTGCTGGGCATCGGGCGGACGCCCGCCGTCGTCGTGCTGGCCGCCTACGCGCAACTGTTCCTGGTCCGCAACATCGTGACCGGGTTGGGCGGCGTCGGTGCGAGCACGCTGGAAGCGGCGCGCGGGGTCGGCATGACCCCGTGGCAGGTGTTCCGCGACGTGCGCTGGCCGCTCGCCCTGCCGGTGATGATCGCCGGGCTGCGGACGGCGGTGGTGACCACGATCAGCCTCGCCACCGTCGCCGCCTGGATCGACGCCGGCGGGCTCGGCACCCTGCTGTTCGAGGGCATCACCCGCGACGACCCCGACCGCATCCTCGCCGGCACGGTCGCTATCACCGCCCTCGCCCTGGCCGCCGACGCACTGCTCCGCCTCGCCGAGCGCCTCACCGCCGCCGGTCGCGCCCGCCGCGCGACGTAGTCGGCAAGTCGGCAAGCAACGAAACGATAGGACGATAGACGGTAGACGATAATGGGTTGGCGGTGGCGATGCGTCCGGCTTCTCCTGTGGCCTGTCGCCTCGTCGTCTTGCCGACCTGCCGACTTGCCGACTTGCCGACTATCCCGTGATCCGTGCCTCGATCACCCGGTCGTTGTACGTGTCGGCGACGAGGAGGCCGCCGGCGGGGGAAACCGCGAGCGCGGTGGGGTGGAGGAGCGGGCCGTGGCCGCCGGCATCCGCGCCCCACGCGCCGAGGAACTGGCCGTCCGGGGCGAGCAGCAGCAGCCGGTGGACGTGGGTGACGGAGACGAGCATCCGCCCGGCGCCGTCGATGGCGATGCCCCACGGCGCGGCGGGCACCCCCGGCAGCAGGCCGAGGTCCATCACGTCCGGATAGTCGGGTTCCGCGCCGAAGCGGACGAGCCGTTTGCTGGCGCGATCGACGACGACGACCTGCCCACGGGCGTCGAACGCCACGCCGACCGGGGTATTCAAGAGGCAGTCCGCGCCGAGGTCGAGTTCCAGCGTGCCGTCGCCCGCGAAGACCGCGACCCGCCCGGCGGCGGCGTCGGCGACGGCAACC
>JAFAEX010000241.1 GCA_023423795.1 Chloroflexota bacterium
GGCGGGGAGTGAACTCCCCGCCGCCCTCGGCCGTATCCCGGCAACATGGGCCGCGTGCCTTCGCTACGGCGCGGCGACCTCCACCGTTCCGGTCATCGACGGATGCAAAAGGCAGTGATAGGCGTAGATGCCGGGGGTGTCGAACGTGACGCCAAACGCTCCGCCGGTGGCGAGTACGTCGGACCCAAACGCGTCGCCGTCCGACGTCACGGTGTGGGGCGCCGCATCGAGGTTGAGCCAGGTGACGGGCGCGCCGACCGGCGCCTGCACGGCGTTCGGTTCGTAAGCGAACTCGGCGATCGTCACCAGCGAACCCACCTGCGCGCCCGCGTCCTGCACCGCGAGACCGACGCCGCGCGCCGCTCCCGCCAGCGCCACGATCGCGACGACCACGACGACCATGCGCCCGAATGCCCGAATCATGCCAGTCTCCTTTCCGCGCGCGGCCGGTTCATCCAGCCGCGTCGCCATGATGACAGGCAGGACCTTCGGCGCCATCCGCCAACCGGCACATTTCAACGGCAGGGATCGATCGCCCTCGATCCGGACGCGGGCGAATCGGGGGATTCGGGCCGGCCGACATGGGAACGCCCCGCGAGGATTCACTCGCCGGGGCGCTCCCAATAATCGATTCCCGAATGGGCCAGACGGATCTACGAGGCTCGCCTGATGGCGCGGACCTCGCTCCGGTCGTCCGAATCCCACTGGCTGGTGTAGTACAGCGTATTGCCGGAGCGGTCGAACAACAGCGCCGTAATTTCGAGCCGGTCATCCGGGCCGGGCCAGGCGATCTTCTCGACCGTGTACCCCTTCCCCTTGGGCCGGGGCGTCAACGCGAAGATCGTTTCGCAGGTCCAGTCGCCGAACAGGTATTTGCCACGGTAGGCAGGACCCCAGTTGCTGGACCTCGGCACCACCGCTCCGCCGGTGATCGCGTTGCAGTCGCCGGTCTTGTGGTTGTAGGCATAAATCGGGTCGGTGAACCGCTTCTTCGTGCCCTTGCAGCCGATCTCCTTGCCGGTCGGGCAGCGGCCTTCGCGGTTGGGCCAGCCGTAGTTCGCACCCGCCGCGCCGAGGTTGACTTCCTCCCACGTTTTCTCGCCGACGTCGTTGATGTAGAAGACCGAGCCTCGCGCATTCGGGTCGAACGTGATGCGGTACGGATTGCGCAGGCCGTAGGCGAAGATCTCCTTGCAGCGCTTGCCCTTCGGCGCGGTCGCCGTCGCCCGCTTCGCGCAGGCCACGCTGCCCTTGCCGGCGAACGGGTTCTTGCGCGGGGCCGTGCCGTCACGGCGGACGCGCAGGATCTTGCCGTGCAGGTCGCCGAGATTCTGCGACTTCCGGGTACCGGCCCCGGTATCCGTCCCGCCGTCTCCGACGGAGATGTACAGCATCCCATCCTTGCCGAAGGCGACGGCGCCGCCGTTGTGGTTCGGGATGCCGACCGGGATGAACGGGATCAGCGGCTTCTCCGACGCCGGATCGACCGTGCCGTCCGGATTGACCGTGAAACGGGAGACCCGATTGAAGCACTTCGACGGATCTGGCGGCGGCACCCCGTATGACACATCCGCGCAACCACCTTCATTGCGGGTGTAGTAGACATACAGGAACCGGTTCGTCGTGGCCGAGAACTTGGGGTCGGCGACCACGCCGACCATGCCCTGTTCCTGGCCGGTCCCGACGTGCGCGCTGTGGTCGAGGACAACCTCCGGCGCCGCCTGCGGGTCGGCGTTCGGCACGCGGTAGATAATGCCGCCCTTGGTCACGATCAGCAGGTCGTTGCCCATCCAGGCGAGGTCGGTCGGGTAGTTCGTGATCGACGCTACCAGGCTGTCTTCGAAACCGTCCCGCACCACGGCCCGCTGCTGCGCGGCGGCGGGAACGATGCTCCCGAGCAGGAGCAGGACCGCCAACCCCGTCATCAGCGCGCGAAGCGCACGACGGCCGTGTGCCCTCTCGATGTCCATGGGTCCCTCCAGGCGGCGCGCGGCGGGCCGAGTCGGTCCGCCGGTCTGCACGCGCGACCGCCAAGTCCGCTCCGTCCATTGACCAAGATAGAGCGTAGTCCAAGCGGATGAACGAATGGTGAGATAGACGCCGATGGACGGTGAAGATAGCCTCAACATTCAGTAAAAAGAAGTGTCGAAAAGACCCGCCCCAGTAGCCCTCGCCGCGTCTACCAGGAGGCGTCCTCGGGGATGATCGCGCCGCGGCGGGCCGCCCAGTCGTCGATGAGGCGGCGAGCGATGGACAGTTTCGGCGGGATATTCGGCAGGTCGTCCAAACCGAACCAGCCGGCTTCCGCCAGTTCGCTCGCGTCGATCTCGATCTCGCCGCTGGCCCAGCACGCGCGGAACCCGACCATCAGGTTGTGCGGGAACGGCCACGGCTGGCTAGAGAAATACGCGAGGTCCGTCACGCGGATGCCGACCTCTTCCGCCAGTTCGCGGTGGACCGCTTCCTCCAGCGACTCGCCGGCCTCGACGAACCCGGCGATGATGCCGAAGCGCCCAGTTGGGAAGGCGTGCCCGCGCGCCAGCAGGATGCGGTCGCCCTTCTCCACCAGTACGATGATGGCCGGCGAAACGCGCGGGTAGGCCACCAGGCCGCAGTTCGGGCAGCGCCGGGCGCGCTCGCCGGGGACCGGTTCGCTCGGCATGCCGCAGCGCCCGCAGAACTGGTGATCGCGCCGCCAGGCGACGATCTGGGCGGCACGGCCCGCCACGGCATACAGCGGGTCCGGCAGGCGTCCGAACAACCCGCGCAGGCCCTCGAAACGCCAGCCGGGCGGCGGCTCGGCATCGGCCGGGAGTTCCAGCGACCAGCAGGCAACGCCGTCCGCGAAACCGAGGAACTGGCGCGGCGGCTCGTCATCGGGCCAGCCCAGTTCCCCGTAAGCCGCCGCCAGCGGCGGCTCCAGGAGATCGCCGCGCTCGGCCACCAGCAGGTCGCCGTTGCGAAAAGCGAACCACCAGCCGCGCTCGCCCTCGGCCGCCAGCGGCGGTTCCACGCCCGGCACGAACCGTAGCCGGTCGTCCTGGTGCTCGTCGCCCTCCACGCCGTCCCTCCCCTGCCGTCCGTTCGCTTCCCGGATGATAGGTCGTCAACCCTACTCCGGGCACGCCCCACGCGCTGCACAGACATTGTCGAGCGGGGAGCCGGGCGATTGGTTGCACCGGCCGTACGAGGAGGCGGGAATTGCCCCGTCCGAACCAGGGCGCGAAGGACGGTGTGATCAGGCACACTACCGGAGCGTCCGAACGGGAGCGAAGCCAATACGAGAGGATGGGCCATGAGCGAGGGATGCACGCACCTCGACCAGATCCGCGACGTGACGCCGAGCGCCAACGGGTGCGAGGACTGCCTCGCCATCGGCGACACGTGGGTCCACCTGCGGATTTGCCTGATCTGCGGGCACGTCGGCTGCTGCGATTCGTCGAAGAACAAGCACGCCACGAAGCACTTTCACGCCACCGACCACCCGATCGTCCAGTCGTTCGAACCGGGCGAGGACTGGCTCTGGTGCTACGTCGATGAAGTCGCGATGCGGCCCGCCCAGTAGTCGTCCACACGTCCGGAGTCGGCCGCGGAGGCGCAACGCATGGCCGAGGAACACGAACCGGCAACGCAGCCCACGGACGACCCGGCGGTCACGCTGAGCGTGACCCACCGGGTCATGCCCGGACGCCGGGAAGAGTTCGAAGCGTACCTGCGCGGGATCGTCGGCGCGGCGGCGCGGTTTCCGGGATTCGTGAGTACGCAGGTCGTCCGCCCTACGGGGGACTCCCGAGAATACCGGGTCATCGTCCGGTTCGATCGGTCGAGCAACCTCGAAACATGGAAGCAGTCCGACGAACGGGCCGCGTGGCAGGCGATTGGCGACGACCTCGTCGAGTCCGCGCCGCTGGTTCGCAACATCACCGGCACCTCGCAGGAGCGGACCCTCGCGCTGGCGTTGAGCCCGCTGGAGCGCTACGTCGCCACCAGCGTCTCCGGCATCGGCCTCCTGCTGCTGGGAACGGTCATCGCGCTCGTCCTCGCCAACTCGCCGCTGTCGGAGTCGTACGAGCGGTTCTGGGAAACACCGCTCACGATCGGCGTGGCCGGCTGGAGCATTTCCGAATCGTTGCGCCACTGGGTCAACGACGCCTTGATGGCGCTGTTCTTCTTCGTCGTCGGCCTCGAGATCAAGCGCGAGGTGCTGGTCGGGGAGTTGCGCTACCCCCGGCAGGCCGCGCTGCCCATCGCGGCCGCGGTCGGCGGCGCCGTCGTGCCGGCGCTGGTCTACGCGCTGTTCAACGCCGGCGGTCCCGGCGCCCACGGCTGGGGCGCGGCGATCGGCACCGACACCGCCTTCTCGCTCGGCATCGTCACCCTGCTCGGGAGCCGGGTGCGGCCCTTGCTGCTGGTGTTCCTGACCGCATTCGCCATCGTCGATGACATCGTCGCGGTGGCGGTCATCGCGGTCTTCTACACCGACCAAATCTCCTGGCTGGCGGCGGGGATCGCGGTCGTGCTGCTGGCGCTGCTCGTCGTCGCCAACGTCGCCGGGTTCCACCGCTGGCCGCTCTACGCATTCCTCGGCATCGCCGTCTGGCTGGCGGTGTTCGAATCCGGCGTCCACGGCACGCTCGCCGGAGTGCTGGTGGCGATGGTGGTCCCGGCCCGTTCGTGGATCAACCCCAGCGAGTTCCTCGTCCGCGCGAAAGAGGCCATCGCCGACTTCGAGCGGGCTTGCTACGCCACCCCGAGCATGCTCAGCAACGAACCGCAGCAGCAGGCGACGCAAACGCTGGAGCAATTGTGCGAGGACGTCGAGACCCCGATGACCCATTTCCAGCACAAGGTCAGCGCGTGGGTCGCCTACGGCATCGTGCCCATCTTCGCGCTGGCCAACGCCGGCATCCCGGTCGTCCGCGGCTTCTCCGATGCCGTCTCCAGCCCGGTGACGTGGGGCGTCGTCGCCGGCCTGGTGATCGGCAAGCCGGTGGGGATCACGCTGTTCTCGTGGCTCGCCGTGCGCTCCGGGATCGCCACGAAATCGCCGGCCATCGCGTGGTCGCACATCGCTTCGATCGCGGTGCTGGGCGGGATCGGGTTCACCATGTCGCTGTTCGTCACCGAACTGGCGTTCGAGCGCGGCGCCCTCGCCAACGACGCGCGGATCGGCATCCTCGCGGCCTCGCTCGTCGCGGGTGCGGCCGGGTACCTGGTGCTCCAGCGAACGCTGCCACCGCCACGGGACGACGGATAGGCCGCCGTACCTCGCCCGCCTGCGAGCGGCGGGAACTCCGCGCGACGAACGAGACGGCGCCCGGCCGGGCGTCCACCCCGGCCGGCGCCGGCGCGTT
>JAFAEX010000280.1 GCA_023423795.1 Chloroflexota bacterium
CTCGGTGGAGCGGGCCGCGAGCGCGCCCGCGGTCGCGGCGGCGTCGGCCTCCCGCGCGGCGGCGGTCGCCATCCCGACGAGCAGGTCGCCTATCGTTGCCTCGTCCTCGGCGCGCGCGGTGGCGTAGACCTCGATAGTCGCCTCGGCCCCGATGATTGATTGAGTGGCAACCGCCGCCGTTGTGGCGTGCGATTCCGAAAGGGCCGCGAGTGCCGTCGCATCCGCCGCCTGGGCGGTGGCGTAGGCGGCGATCGTTGCTTGGGCGGCTGCGGGCAGCGCAAGCACGGGTTGCCCCGCCGTCCGGGTTTCCAGCGCCGCCACCCGCGATTCGAGATCGCCCGCGACCGGTGTCGCCGCGGAGGGCGCCGCGGGGCCGGAGCCGGTCGCGTTCGGTTCCACGGGATCGAAGATCAGCGGCACAAGGAGCGCGAACAGGATGGCGGCGATCCCGGCAACCGTTCGCACGATCAGCGCTCCCCGCGACCATCCCGCTTTGCTACGCCGGATGCTGCCCGGTCAGGACCTGATCCGTGCCTACCCCGCCGCTGCCCGTTCGTAGATCATGTCGCGGCAGCGGCCCTCGATCTCGCGGGGGTCCATCGGGCGCTGGGCGAGGCCGCCGGCGATGGCCGAGGCGGCGACCGCCGCGGCGACGCGCGGGGCGACCCGCAAATCGAGGCTGTCCGGGATGAAGAACTCGGGCGAGAGTTGCTCCGGCGTCACGAGGTCGGCGATGGCGCGGGCTGCCGCGACCTTCATCGCGTCGTCGATGGCGCGGGCCTTGACGTCGAGCGCGCCGCGGAACACGCCCGGGAAGGCCAGCGAGTTGTTGACCTGGTTCGGGTAGTCCGAGCGGCCGGTGGCCACCGCCAGCGCCCCGGCCTGCTTCGCCAGTTCCGGGGTGATCTCCGGCGTCGGGTTGGCGAGCGCGAAGACCAGCGGGTTGGGCGCCATCCGCTCGACCATCGCCGGGGTGAGCGTGCCCGGCGCGGACAGGCCGATGAAGACGTCCGACCCCTCGATCACCTCGGCCAGAGTGCCGCGCCGCCGCTCCTTGTTGGTCAGCGACGCGATCTCGAACTTCGAGGCGTCCATGTGGTCGGTGCGGCCTTCCCAGATCGCGCCGGCGCGGTCGCAGAGCACGATGTCGCCGACGCCGAGGTGGAGCAGCAGTTTGGTGACGGCGACGCCAGCCGAACCCGCCCCGTTGATCGTGATCCGCAGGTCGGCGAGTTCGGTTCCGCGCAGTTTCGCGCCGTTCAGCAGGCCGGCGGCGACCACGATGGCCGTGCCATGCTGGTCGTCGTGGAAGACCGGCATGTCGAGGCATTCGCGCAGCCGCCGCTCGATCTCGAAGCAGCGCGGCGCGGAGATGTCTTCCAGGTTGATGCCGCCGAAGGACGGGGCGATGTCGCGCACGATGCGCACGATTTCGTCCACGTCCCGCGCCGCCACGCAGATCGGGAAGGCTTCCACCCCGGCCAGCGTGTGGAACAGGACCGCCTTGCCCTCCATCACCGGCAGGGCGGCCCGCGGCCCGATGTCGCCCAGCCCGAGCACGGAGGTGCCGTCGGTGACGACGGCGACCAGATTGCCCTTGGAGGTCAGTTCCGTCACCTGCGACGGGTCGTCGCGGATGATCCGGGCCGGGGCGAGCGCCGCCGGAGGCACGTAGAGCACGTTGAGGATGTGGTGGTCGCGGATGGGGATCTTCGAGCGGACTTCCAGCACGCCGCCGTGCCGCTTGCGCAGGTCGATCGCCTCGTCGCGGAAACTCTTGCCCTCGGCGGAGCGGCTGCCGTTGTGCCCGTTGAAGAGCCGCCCCTCGTAGACATAGCGGCGTGCCTTTTCGGCGACCGCTTCCGGCGTGATCTCGACGCCGGCCTCGCCCGATTCGATGGAGGCGCGGACGACCGCGGCGGCGATGGCCGGCGCCACCCGGAAGTCGAAGATGCGCGGGAGGATGTAGTCCGGGTGCAATTCGCCGTCCGGGATGACGTCGGCCAGTGCCCGCGCCGCGTAGAGCAGCGTGCGGAGCCGGATGTTGCGGGCGCGGCAATCGAGCAACCCGCGGAAGACGCCCGGGAAGACCAGCGAGACGTCCATCGTGTTCGGGTAATCCGACCGGCCGGTGGCGATCACCCGCGCCCCGGCGGCCCGCGCCGCGCCCGGATCGACCTCCGGCTCGGGCACCGCCAGCGCGAAGACGATCGGGTCCGGGGCCATCGAGCGGATCATCGCCTCGTCCACGATGCCGCCGGTGGACAGGCCGATGAAGACGTCCGCCCCTTGCAGCATCTCGGCGAGGCTGCCGCGGCGGCCGTCGAGGTTGGTCTCCTTGGCGAGGTAGGCCTTCGCCCAGTTCATCCGCTCCGGGCGGTAGGTGTAGATCGCGCCGGCCCGGTCGCAGACCACGAGGTTGTGCACCCCGGCGCGCGACAGCAGCCGGGCCACGCCGATGCCGGCCACGCCCGCGCCGCTGACGACGACGCGGACGTCCTCGATGCGCTTGCCGACGACGGTCAGCGCGTTGGTCAGCGCGGCCAGCACGAGGATCGCCGTGCCGTGGTGCTGGTTGGAGAAGACGGGGATGTCGGTCGCCTTCTCCAGTTCGTCCTGCACGGTGAAGGCGCGCGGGGCGCAGATGTCGTCAACGCAAATCGCCCCGAAGGTCGGGGCGACGGCCAGTCCGGTCTGGACGATTTCTTCCGGGTCCGACGTGTTGACGCACAGCGGAAACGCGTCCACCCCGCCGAAGGTTTTGAAGATGACGCTCTTGGCCTCGGCGATGGGGAGCGCCGCTTCGGGCGGACCACCGGCGCGGCCGAAAACGTCGGAGCCGTCGGTGAGGATGGCGACGGTGTTACCGCGGCAGGTCAGGTCGTAGGAGGCGATCGGGTCGGCGGCGATGGCGAGGCAGGCCTCGGCCACGCCGGGGGTGTAGACGAGCGACAGGATCGCCCGGTCGCGCACGGGAACCTTCGACTGGACGCCGATCAGGCCCTGATAGCGGCGCCGGTAATCCAGCCCCTCGTCGCCGATGCCGGTAAACCAGGTATCGCTGTCCACGCGTCCTCCCGGGTGTGGGTGGCGGATGCTGGGTAATTGGTGCCCAACGGGCGAAGGGTCATTGTAGTACGGGACTCGGCGCGCGTTTTTCAACCCGGGAACGATGCGGCGAGGAACGGCAGCGCGTGAGCCAGCAGCGCGTCGGCGCGCAGGAACGTTTGCAGGTGGTCGAAGCCGGGCAACGGGACGGTTGTCGCGTCCGGCATCACCTCGGCGGCGCGGCGGGCGTCGGCGAAAAACGGCTCCTCCGTGCCGACCAGCAGCAGGGTCGGGACGGGGATGCGCGGCAACTCCGCCGCCTGCGAGCCGTCGCTGCTGGTCACCCACGCCTCCATCGAGGCGACCAGCGCGAGGTGGTCGTTGTTCAGCCACTTGGCGCGCACGTCCGGCGGAAGCGGCCCGTGGTTGGCTTCCCAGCCGGCGACGAACGATTCCATGCCGCCGCGCAGCCCGTCGATCCAGCCCCGCACCTCGGCGGCTTCGGCCGGCGACATCGGGAAGGGGTTGTAGCCGGTCAGCACCAGCGCCGCGATGCGCTCCGGGTGGTCGTGGCCGAGGGTGAACCCGACCATGCCGCCGAGCGAATGGCCCCAGAAAGCGGCCCGCTCGATGCCCTCGGCGTCCAGCACCGCCAGCACGTCGGCGGCGCGGTGGCGCCGGGTGCAGAGCGCGGGATCGTGCGGCTTGCCGCTGCGCCCGTGGCCGCGGGCATCCAGCAGGAGCAGGGTGAAACGGTCGCGCAGGCCGGCGACGTAGCCGCAATCCCGCCAGCGCTCCCCGGTCCCGGTGAGGCCGTGGTACATCACCAGCGGCGGGCCGGAGCCGTCGATTTCGTAGGAGGTGGGCACGCCGTCGTTGTCGGCGAAGGGCATCAATCCGATCCTTGCCAATTCCCGCTCAGCCGCGAACGCGGACGCCCGATGACGAAACGACGATGAGCCTTCCACGCAACTGGGGAGCGGCGAGCAGCGCCCGCCGGGTCAGCGTGAGCCGCTCGTCAAGGGTCACATTCTTCAGCCGGTACAGGACGACTCCGGGGTTCGGTCGTCCATGTCGGACAATCCGTTCGCCGAACCCGAGATCCTCCGTCAGGATGATCCGATGCTCCAATAGCGCTACCTGGACAATGGCCTCATCGGGAGCCGCTGCGGGAACGTCGATCCCGACGATCGCAACGTCGTGGCCGTCTGCGGCAAGCAACGGACCAAGGCGAGCGTCCATGTTGCGGTCGAGCAGGAGACGCATCGTCAGGCGGCATCGATGCGAATCGCGCGGCCCTCTCGCCAGGATCGAGCGACCTGCTCCGCCCCGTAGGCCAGGCAGGCACGCACCTCGTCTTCGGTGATACCGGGAAATGCGTCATAGATGCGCGACCAGTCGTCGTCGGCGAGGAATTGCAGCACGCGTTCAACCGTCAGCCGCGTCCCCCGCACGGTGGGCTTGCCGACCATGATGTCCGGATTGCTCGTGATGACTTGGCCGATTCTCGGATCGACTTCGTCCTCACCGAACAGGTCGTCCATGGGTCACCTCCGCGCATTGGGAATGACGCTGCCGCGATCCTGTCGATCAGTTGCCGCAGCGATCCAACCTGGCGGTCCTGAAGTAGATCCTACCCCACCGTCCGCGTGAAGCGTTCGATCGCTTCGGTCAGTTCGGCGAGCGTCGCTTCGCGGTTTTCGGGGTCGCCATCGACGACGCAGCCGCGGATGTGGTCCTCCAGCACCAGCAGCCCGACCGAGCGCGCCCCGGCAATGATCGCGGAGAGTTGGGTCAGGATGTCGATGCAGTACTGGTCCTCGTCCACCATCCGCTGGACGCCGCGCACCTGGCCTTCCAGCCGCCGCAACCGGTTGCGGATGCGCGCCTTGTCGTCGGCGTAGGAGGGCGGCCGGTTGGCGACGTGCGCGCACGGCTCCGTGCCGCCGTTGGTCGCCGTGGCCTCTTCGGTCTTCGTCATGGGAAAGGGTCTCCGTTGCGCGGTGCGAGCCGACCGGCCCGATTCGTCGCCGGCGACGTTGACATGATACCACCGGGGGGTATAATTGGGCCATATACCCACGCGGGGTATCGTATTCATTCACCGGGACCACCCAAATGAGCACCACCGACATCACGACCCCAGCCGCCGCGACCGCGACCCTGACCGCCGAGGTGGACGGGATGACTTGCGCTTCTTGCGTGCGCCGGGTCGAGCAGGCCCTGGAAAAGACCCCCGGCGTGGTGGCGGCGCGGGTGAACCTGGCGACCGAGCGGGCGACCGTCGAGGTCGATCCGGCGATCGCCGGGGCGGACGCGGTGCGCGCGGCCATCGAGCGCGCGGGGTACGGCGCGGGCGAGATCGAGACGGTCGCGCCGCACGTGGCCGCTCCGGCTGCTCGGGTTGCCGAACCGGCTGTGGCGTCGGCACGCGATGCCGGAGCGAACGGTGCGTCTCCCGCCGAGGCGATGCTGCCGATCGACGGCATGACCTGCGCGTCGTGCGTGCGCCGGGTCGAGCGGTCGCTGGAGAAGACCCCGGGCGTCGTCGAGGCGAGCGTGAACCTCGCGACCGAGCGCGCGTCCGTGCGCTTCGATCCGGCCGTGGCCGACCTCGACGGGTTGCGCGCTGCCGTGGAAAAGGCCGGCTATCGCGTCGGCGAGGGTGCGGCGGTTTCCGGTTCTCCCGTGCCCATCCCCGTGTCCGGCAACGGGCACGGACCGGCCGCGAGCCACGACATGGCCACGCTTGCCGCCGTCCAGGCCCAGCCGGCCGATGGCGCGAACGCCCGCCGCAAACAGGTGCGGGACCGCGAAATAGCCGACCTGAAGCGCAAGTGGGTCGCCAGCCTCGCCATCGGCGTGGTCATGATGGCGCTGATGTACCTGCCGCTGCCGGTCCCGATGGCGGACCTGGCGCCGCTGATGCTGATCGCCGCCACGGTCGTGCAGGTGTGGGCGGGCGGCGTCTTCTACACGGCGACCTGGGCGGCGGCCCGCCACGGCGCGACGAACATGAACACCCTCGTCGCCGTCGGCACCACCGTCGCCTACGGCTACTCGGCGTTCGTCACCCTCTGGCCGGACCTCGCGGTCCGGTGGGGCTTCGCGCCGTACCTCTACTACGAATCGGCGGTCGTCATCATCGCCCTGATCCTGATGGGCCGCTGGCTGGAGGCGCGCGCCAAGCGGCGCACCGGCGAGGCGATCGAGGCGCTGGTCGGGCTGCAACCGAAAACCGCGCGGGTGATCCGCGACGGCGTGGAGCTCGACCTGCCGGTCGAGCACGTGATCACCGGCGACCTGATCCGCGTCCGCCCCGGCGAGAAACTGCCGGTGGACGGCGAGGTCGTCGAGGGTACGTCCGCGGTCGATGAATCGATGCTGACCGGCGAAAGCCTGCCGGTGACGAAGCAGCCCGGCGACCCCGTTTTCGGCGCGACGATCAACGGCGCAGGCGGGTTCGTCTTCCGGGCCACGAAAGTCGGGGCGGACACGACGCTGGCGCAGATCGTCCGCCTTGTTGAAGAAGCGCAGGGCTCGAAGGCCCCGATGCAGGCGCTGGCCGACCGCATCGCCGGCGTCTTCGTCCCGATCGTGCTGGTCATCGCCCTGCTGACCTTCGTCGGCTGGCTGTTGCTCGGGCCGGACCCGGCGCTGACGTTCGCGGTGCAGGCGGCGGTCGCGGTGCTGGTCATCGCCTGCCCGTGCGCGCTCGGGCTGGCCGCGCCGGTCGCGGTGATGGTCGGCACCGGGGAGGCCGCCCGCCACGGCATCCTTGTCCGCGGCGGCGAGGCGCTGGAAGCGGCGAAGACGATCGACGCCATCGTGCTCGACAAGACCGGCACCATCACGAAGGGCGCGCCGGCGGTCACGAGCGTTGTGCCAGCGCCCGGTTCCGGGTTCGACGAGGCCGCCCTGCTGCGGTTGGCCGCCGCGGTCGAGGTCGGTTCCGAGCATCCGCTCGGCGCGGCCATCATCGGCCGGATGACCGATCTCGGGCTGGCGCTGCCGGCCGCCGAAGGGTTCGCCTCGGTCACCGGCAAGGGCGTCAGCGCCACGGTCGAGGGCCGAGCGGTGCTCGTCGGCAACCGGGCGATGCTGGCCGAGGCGGACATCGACCCGGCGCCGCTGGCGGCGAAGGCTGGCGAATTGGCCGGGGACGGGGCGACCCCGCTCTTCGTCGCCGTGGATGGCGCGCTGGCGGGCATTGTCGCGGTCGCCGACCCGCTGAAGCCCGATTCGGCCGAAGCGATCCGCCAACTGCGCGCCCTCGGGCTCGACGTGTGGATGATTACCGGCGACAACGCCGGCACCGCCCACTCGGTCGCCCGCCGCGTCGGCATCACCGAATCGAACGTGCTGGCCGACGCGCTGCCGGAGGACAAGGCGCGGGCGATCCGTGCGTTGCAGGCAGATGGCAAGCGGGTGGCGATGGCCGGCGACGGCATCAACGACGCACCGGCGCTGGCCCAGGCCGATCTCGGGATTGCGATGGGCGCGGGGACCGACGTGGCGATGGCCGCGTCGGACATCACCCTCGTCGGTGGCGACCTGCGCAAGGTGGTTACCGCCATCGCCCTGTCGCGCCGGACGGTCAATACGATCCGGCAGGGGCTCTTCTGGGCCTTCGCCTACAACGTGCTGCTGATCCCGGTCGCGATGGGGTTGCTGTATCCGTTCACCGGCTGGCTGCTGGATCCGATCCTTGCCGCCGCCGCGATGGCGATGAGCAGCGTGAGCGTGGTCGCCAACGCGCTGCGCCTGCGCTCGTTCCGGGAGCCGGAGAACGCCGAGCAGATCGTCAACCCGCCGCTGCGGGAACGGGTGGCGGATTGGGGATTCCTGGCCGGCATCGCGGTGGTGGCGATCCTCGTCGGCGCGGCGGCGATCCGCTTCGCGCCGGAGACCCACGCCGCGATGGATGCCGGTTCGGCGTCCGCCGCGACCGGTCCCGATGCCCCGCTGATCGTTGGGCAGACGTGGGAACTTACGGTGTCGGGCGGCTTGTTGCGCGGGCCGGTCGACCTGCCGGTGACGGCGGGCGAGCCGGTGTCGTTCGTCGTCACCAACACCGACGACGCCGGCTACGTCCTCTCGATCGAACCGAGCGACGCCCCGATGATCTCGTTCATTCCTCAGGGCCGTGACGACCACGAGATGTTCGAGCCGAACCTGCGTCCGGGCGAAACGGCGACCGTGACCCTCGCCATGGACGACCCGGCCGCCTGGATGCTGATGCTGACCGACGAGCACGGGATGATGGCCCACCGCCCGTTCTCGACCCGTTGATGACGCACCGATCCGGGCGCTGGCCCGCCCAGCGCCCGGATCGGCGCCCGACCGAGCCGGAGTCCCGCCGCGGGCAAACCGGACGCTGCCGGCGGCCCGAACGGCGGGCCGCGGAACGGCGAAAGGACGATTCAGATGGAAAGCACGGTGCAGCAGACCACGATGTCGGCGCCGGACATGTCGTGCGGTCACTGCGCGGCAACCATTCGGGAGGCCGTCGGCGCACTTCCCGGCGTTGCCCGGGTTGCGGCCGATCCGGCGACCAAGCGGGTCGAAGTTGCCTTCGACCCAGCCCAAACCTCGATCGACCGGATCGAGGCTGCCCTCGATGCGGCCGGGTACCCGGCCGCGAAATAGCGCGGCGCCGGGGCGGGGCGGTTGCACGCCCCGCCCCCTCGCCCGGTCGCCGCTGACCGGGAAAGCAACGACCCCATGGACGACCACCAGCACCACCACCGACGACAGGTCCCGCAAACCGGACGCACGGGTGGCCACGACCACCATCCCGCGCCGGCCACGACCCGCCACGCGCCGCCCGAGCACGTCGCCCCGGCCTACGCCGAGCCCGAGGGACCCGGCGTGGTCCGCGCCCCGCTCGGGCACGCGCTCGACCCCCACCCCGAACTCGGCGACGGCGCGGCGATCGACCACGCCGCCATGGGTCACGGGTCCGCCGGCGCGCCGGGCCATGCGGCGATGGATCACGGCGCGATGGGCCACGGCGGCATGGCCCACGACATGTCCGACCCGGCCATGGCCGCCGCGATGGAGCGCGACATCCGCACCCGCTTCTGGGTCGCCCTCGCGCTGACGATCCCGACCGTCCTGCTCTCGCCGATCGGATCGGGCCTGCTCGGCCGCGAACTCTTGCCGCACGCGCAGGCTTCCTGGGCGATGCTGGTGCTCACCACCCCGATCGTTTTCTGGTCCGGCTGGATGTTCATCTCCGGGGCGGCGAGGGCGCTCCGCCACCGTGCGCTCGACATGAGCGTGCTGATCGCGATCGGCGTGCTCGCCGCCTGGGGCGCCAGCGTCCTGCTGCTCCTGCTCGCGGGCGCGGAGGTCTTCTTCGAAGCGGCCTCGATGCTGGTCACCTTCGTCCTCTTCGGCCACTGGATGGAGATGAAGAGCCGCCGCGGCACGTCGGACGCGCTGCGGGCGCTGTTCGACCTCGTGCCGCCGACGGCGACCGTTCTGCGCGACGGCCGCGAGGTCGTGATCCCGACCGCCGAGATCGTCGTCGGCGACACCGTCGTTTTGCGCCCCGGCGACAAGGTCCCGGTCGATGGCGAGGTCCTGACCGGGCAGACCTCGATCGACGAGGCGCTGGTGACCGGCGAATCGCTGCCCGTCGAGAAGGGGCCGGGGTCTCCCGTCGTCGGCGGCTCGATCAACCGCTCCGGGTCGGTCACCTTCCGGGCCACCCGCGTCGGCAGCGACACCGCGCTGGCCCGGATCGTGGCCCTCGTCGAGCGGGCGCAGTCTTCGAAAGCGCCCGGGCAGCGGCTGGCCGACAAGGCCGCCCAGTACCTCGTCGTGCTCGCGGTCGGCTCCGGCATCGTGACGTTTCTCGCCTGGATGCTCTTCGGCAACGTCGGCTTCGTCGCCGCGCTGACCTTCGCCATCTCGGCCGTCGTCATCGCCTGCCCCGACGCGCTGGGGCTGGCGACGCCAACGGTAGTCGCGGTCGGGACCGGCATCGCCGCCCGCCACAACATCCTGATCAAGGATGCCGCCACGCTCGAAGGGCTCTCCGGAATCGATGCGGTCGTGCTCGACAAGACCGGCACCCTCACCGAGGGCCGCCCGGTGCTGACCGACATCGTCCCCGCCGCCGGCTGGACGGAGGATGACCTGCTGCGCCTGGCCGCCGGGGCCGAGGTCGGCAGCGAGCACCCGCTCTCGGAGGCGATCGTCGAAGGCGCGCGGGAACGCGAGATCGCGATCCCGACGGCCGATTCGTTCCACGCCATCGCCGGGCACGGCATCGAGGCGACCGTCGCGGGCCGCGCCGTGCTCGTCGGCAACGCCCGCCTGCTGGATGGGCACGGGATCGCCGTCCGCGACCTCGGCGACCGCGCCGCAACCCTCGCCGAGGCCGGGCGGACCGCGGTGTTCGTCGCCATCGACGGGCAGCCGGCCGGCCTGATCGCCGTCGCCGACGCGATCAAGCCGACCGCCCGCGAGGCGATCCGCCGCTTCCGCGAGGCCGGCATCGAGGTCGCGATGATGACCGGCGACAACCGGCGCACCGCGCGGGCCGTCGCCGGCCAGCTCGGCATCGAGCGGGTCTTCGCCGACGTGCTTCCCGAGCAGAAGGCCGCGTTCGTCTCGACCCTCCAGAAGGAGGGCAAGCGGGTGGCGATGGTCGGCGACGGCATTAACGACGCCCCGGCGCTCGCCCAGGCCGACGTCGGCATCGCCATCGGCGCCGGTACGGACGTCGCGATCGAGACGGCCAACGTCGTCCTCATGCGCAGCGATCCCGAGGACGTCATGCGGGCGTGGACGCTGTCGCAGGCGACCGTCCGCAAGATGAAGGAGAACCTCGGCTGGGCCAGCGTCTACAACGTGCTGGCAATTCCGGTCGCTGCTGGC
This sequence comes from Chloroflexota bacterium, assembly GCA_023423795.1. Lineage (GTDB taxonomy): Bacteria > Chloroflexota > Chloroflexia > Thermomicrobiales > UBA6265 > CADCWF01. Next base: position 10,939 of record JAFAEX010000280.1, read on the forward strand.
GTGCTCTTCCCCCGGTTCGGGATCATGCTCCGCCCGGAATGGTCGGCGCTGCTGATGAGCCTCTCCTCCATCATCGTCGCCCTCAACGCGGTCTCGCTCAAGCGCTCGGAGCGCGACCTGGCATGAGCCTCGCCGGAGGCAGCGTCCGTGCGACCGCTCGGGCGGGGTTGGCATGAGCCGGGGGAGTGACTACCTGCTGTGAAACCCTTGCGACAGCGCCTTGCGAAGGCGCTCCCGCCCCGGCGTCGGACGGCGTTCCTGCTCGTCGCCTTGGCAGCGGTCTCCGTACTGCTCGGGCACGATGCGCTCATGGCCGCGGCGCCACCGGACCACACGGTTCGACCGGGCGCGCCGCTCGTGGTGGTTGGCGAGCACCAGTCGCCGGAGTCTCCGTCGCACCCTCCGGCGTGCGGGACGGCCCAGGTCATCGCCGGCCCGCGAGCAGGCGACGACCTCGCCCTGGTATTGGGCAACAAAGGCCCGATGCCGGCGACGCCCGCCGCCGTGCAGCAAGAGATCGTCCCGGCGCCGGGTTCGCCCGCTCGCCCCGTGCCCCGAGCGCTCCTGCAGATCTGGCGGATATAGGCCGCCCGCCTCTGGCTACCCGTATCGCGATGACGAACGACACGTTCACGGGAGGCAACCGAACATGCCCGGATTGCTTGGAGCGGCCACACGCGGCGCCGCGGTAACGGCCATCGCCTGCGCCATCGGTATTCCCACGTTCGTGCCGGCCGCGGCGCAAGGCACGGTCGGGGCGGTCGACGATCCGTGTCTCTCCTTCACCGGCACGCCGACCGCCGGGACGGTCGCGGCCAGGCAGGCGGCTACCCCGATGCCCGGAGCCGCCGCCGGCGGAACGCCGATGGCCGGGATGGCCCACATGATGGACCTGGACCTCATGTACATCGACATGATGATCCCGCACCACGAGAGCATCGTCGCGCTCGCGAAAGCGGCGCAGCCGCGGCTCGAGGACGAGCGGTTGCGGGACATCGCCGACGCGATCGTCTCGGCCCAGGAAGCCGAGATCGCGGAGCTGCAGAACCATCGTGAGCGGTTCTACGAGGGCTCAGCGCCGATGCCGATGGATCACGGCATGATGGAAGCGATGGCGTCGATGATGCCGGGCGCTGGCGACATGGACGACATGGCGTTCCAGATGGATGCGGCGGCCCAGGTCGCGGCTTTTTGCCGGGCCGACGATCCGGACCGCGCGTTCATCGACCTCGTGATTCCGCACCACGAGATGGCGATCGTCTCGTCGCGGCCCGTGGCCGAGCGAGCCGCTCACGACGAACTTCGCGGTTTCGCCGAACGGGTGATCGCCGACCAGGAGCGCGAGATCGGGGAACTGGCCGCGATCCGCGACGAGCTGTACGGCTCGGCGACGCCGGAGCCCGTCGACTCCGGGTCGTAGGCCCGACCGACCACGTCAGGCAGGCAACGGGATGCCCCGGCGCATTTTCGCGCCGGGGCATCCCCGTGCTTCGAACACCTGCAGGAGACGGCGCGGTCAGTCGTTCGCCGCCGCCAGCACCCGGCGGTCGGCCGTCACCGGCAACCCGTCCTCGCGCAGCGGCAGTTCGCGCTGGGCGCCTTCGGGCAGCGTCGCCTTGGCGGCGCCGACGAAATCGCGGAACAGCGGGTGCGGCCGCGTCGGGCGGGTGCGGAACTCGGGGTGGAACTGGACGCCGACGAAGTACGGGTGGCCCTTGAGTTCCATGATCTCGGCGAGCATGCCGTCCGGCGACGCGCCGGAGACGATCAGGCCGGCGTCGGCGAGTTGCTCCCGGAACGCGTTGTTGACCTCGAAGCGGTGGCGGTGCCGCTCGGAGACCATCGGATCTCCGTAGGCCGCCGCCGCCTTCGTCCCCGGCTCCAGCTTGCAGGGCCACAGTCCCAGCCGCATCGTGCCGCCCATCTGCACGCCCTTCTGGTCGGGCATCAGGTCGATGATGGGGTAGGGGGTCTGCGGATCGATTTCGGTCGAGTTCGCGCCGTGCAGGCCAAGCACGTTGCGGGCGACCTCGATCGCCGCCATGTGCAGCCCGTAGCACAGCCCGAGGTAGGGGATGCCGCGCTCGCGGGCGAACTGCGCCGCCGCGATCTTGCCTTCGGTCCCGCGCGGGCCGAACCCGCCGGGCACCAGGACCGCGGAGACGGAACGAAGCGTGCGTTCCAGCTCCTCGGGCGTCGAGGTTTCCGCGTTCACCCAGACGATCTCCGGGTCCACGTCGTGGAAGAGGCCGGCGTGGGTGATCGACTCCATCACCGACATGTAAGCGTCGGGCAGTTCGACGTACTTTCCGACCAGCGCGATCCGCAGCGGGCGTCGCGGCTGGCGGATGTGCTCGACCAGCTTGCGCCACTCGGTCAGGTCCGCTTGCTCGGGGAGGCCGAGTTCGCGGGCGATGTAAGCGCCCAGACCGGACTCTTCGAGGATCAGCGGCACGGCGTAGATCGAATCGGCGGTCGGCATCGAGATGACCGCTTCCAGATCGACGTCGCAGAACAGCGCGATCTTCTCGCGGACCTCGTCTGGGATCGGGCGGTCGGCGCGGGCGACGATGATGTCCGGCTGGATGCCGAGCGCCCGCAGTTCGCGCACGCTCTGCTGAGTCGGCTTGGTCTTGAGTTCGCCGCCGCTCAGTTCCGGCACGAGCGTAACGTGGATGTAGAGCGCGTTCTCGCGGCCGACCTCGCGCCGCAACTGGCGGATCGCCTCGACGAACGCCTGTCCCTCGATATCGCCGATGGTGCCGCCGACCTCGACGATGACCACGTCCGAGTCGTGCTGGCGCGAGGCGAGCTTGATGCGGTCCTTGATCTCGTTGGTGATGTGGGGGATGACCTGGATCGTGCCGCCGAGGTAGTCGCCGCGCCGCTCCTTGGCGATGACGGCCGAGTAGACCTGACCGGTGGTGACGTTGGAAGCGCGGGACAGGTTCTCGTCGGTGAAGCGCTCGTAGTGGCCGAGGTCGAGGTCGGTTTCGGCGCCGTCGTCGGTGACGAACACCTCGCCGTGCTGGTAGGGCGACATGGTGCCCGGATCGACGTTGAGGTAGGGATCCAGCTTCATGGTGGAGACGCTGAGGCCCCGGCTCTTGATCACCCGGCCGATGCTGGCGGTGGTGATCCCCTTGCCGACCGAAGAGACCACGCCCCCGGTCACGAAAATGTACTTCGGCATCCCGCTCCTGCCCCTTCCTCGCGCCGGTCCCGGGGCGAACCGCGCAGCCGGCGTCGTCGGCCCCGGATCAGATCAGTTGGCGGGCCGCAGCACGGCCACGCGCATCGTTTCGGATAGGTCGCTGGATTTGATCGCGAGCTTGTCCTCCGGTTCCGGCGCGGCAACGCCGAGCTGGCGGAGGAACCCGTCCAGCGGCTCGCGGTCGCGGTCGCCGGAATCGGTGCGGAACTGCATCGGGATCAGCAGCTTCGGCTCGATGACCGACACCAGTTCGGCCGCCTTCGCCTGGTCCAGCGGCGCGCCGCCGGCGGCGATCATCAGCACATCGACGTCCGGCAGGGATTCCGCTTGCTCGGCATCGAGCCCGTGGCCCAGATCGCCGAGGTGGCAGAACGTCATCCCCTCGATTTCGATCAGGTAGACGGTGTTGTGCCCGGTTTTCGCGCCCTTCTCGTCGTCGCGGAAGGTGCGGATGCCGGTGACGACGACGTCGCTGATCTCGTATTCGCCCGGTCCGCGCAGGATCTTGAAGTCGCCCTTGACGCCGCCCAGTCCGTCCGTGCCCGGTCCTTCGTGGGAGAGCGTCACGATGTCGGCGGGCTGGCGGACCGGCGGATAGCCGGTCTTCGCGCCTACGGGGTCGGTAACGAGCGTCGCTTCCTTTGCGCGAATGCGGAAGCAATTGTGTCCGTACCAGCGGATTTCGGCCATCGGTCAGGAATCACCTCGCCGGGCCGCGGGCAATGCCGGGGCGCGGCCGTGGGCCACGCGCGGGCGCGGCCGGAGGCTGAAAACAACGACGGCCTGCCGCAAACGACAGGCCCGCGAGTTATCGGGGCAAGGGAATCCGTGGCCGATGTGCCTCGGGAGCGGTGCTGGCCGCTCTTCCGGAGCCTCTCGCAGTGTAGCACGGATGGTCGCTTCGCACCAAGGCGTTGTGTTCGTTTGCCGCGAACGTTCGCGACCAGATCACCCTTCGCCGGAGCCGAGGCCGGCGTCGTCGTCCGCCTCGCCCAGCACCGCGTCCAGCGTCGGCCGCACCACGTCCCAGCCGTAGCCGCGGCGGGCGAGGAAATCGGCCAGCCGCCGCCGGTTGCCGGCAGGATCGCCCGTGGGAAGGCGGCGCAGGCGGTTGCGGGCGAGATCCAGCGCCGCGGTTCGTTCGTCGATGTCCGCTTCCTCGACGATTTCGCGCGCCGTGTCGCGGTCGATGCCCTTGCGACGCAGTTCCTGCTCCAGCAGCCGGCGGCCGCGCGGTTGGTGCGTTTCCCGGTTCTCCACCCAGCGCCGGGCGAAGTCGGCGTCGTCGAGGTAGCGCCAGCCGCGGAGTTTCTCGATCGCCGCGTCGATCGCTTCCGGCGGGTACCCCTTCTGCCGCAGCCGGTCGCGCACCTCCCGCTCGGAGCGGGGCCGGTAGGCGAGGAACGCCAGCGCCGCCGAGAGCGCCCGCGCCTTTTCGGCGACGGCCAGCAGCAGCGCCAGCCGCTCGGCGTCGATCTCCTCGCCGACGGCGACACCGTGTGCCTGCGCTTCGAGCGCCGGCAGGCCGAACGCGAACTCGCCGTCGATGAAGATGCTGACGCGGTCCGGATCGTGCCGCTGCGGCTCGATCTTCGTGACGCGACCGGGGCGCGGATCGGGACGCGGCTCCTCGTCGCGGCGGTCTCGGTTCGAGGGACGGGAGCGCGGGCGCATCGGGACGGACCTCACCTGCGGGCGACGACGCCGACCGGCCGATTGTGGCACGGCGCGGCCGCGCGGCGGCACGTGCGCTCACGATCGCGGACGCAGGGTGCGTTTCGGGGCCATCGCCCTCGCGATCGCGAGTCCAACCCGCCATCCTGAGCCAAACCCGTCATCCCGAGCCTGTCGGGGGATCTCGTCGTGTCTTACATCGGGGCAGATACGAGATCCCCCGACAGGCTCGGGATGACGGGGTGGGTGGCGCTTGTGCGGGCGCAGGGCCGCCGCTATCCTCCGGCCATGCAGAACCCCATTGCGGATCGCCCGCCGGTCGTCGGGTTCGTCGGCGCCGGACAACTCGCGCGGATGGCCTGCCAGGCCGCCATTCCGCTCGGCGTCCGCGTGTGCCTGCTGGCCGAGCGGCCGGATGATGCGGCGGCGCTGGTCGCCCCGGACGTGACGATCGGTTCGCCGCGCTCGGCCGAGGATTTGGCCGCGTTCGCGTCCGGGTGCGACGTGCTCACCTTCGACCACGAACTGGTCGATGCCGATGCCCTCCGCGCGCTCGAAGCGGCAGGGGTCGCGGTCCGCCCGTCGGCCGAAGCGGTGACGCTGGCGCAGGACAAGATCCGGCAGCGCGCCGCGTTCGCCGCGTGGGGGTTTCCGGTTCCCGCCCATCGCCCGGTCGCCGGGCTGGACGATTTTCTGCGCTTCGGCGACGAGCACGGCTGGCCGGTGGTCGCCAAGGCCGCGCGCGGCGGCTACGACGGGCGCGGGGTCTGGGTGCTGGCCGACGCCGATATGGCGCGGCAGGTCGTTCCGGACGTGCTCGCCGGCGGCGTGGCGCTGCTGGCCGAGGCGTGGGTGCCGATCGAGGCGGAGATCGCCGTTCTTGTGGCGCGGCGTCCGGGCGGGGAGTGCGCGGTGTATCCGGTGGTGGAAACGGTGCAGCGGGACGGCATCTGCCACGAAATCGTGCTTCCCGCGCCGATCCCGGAGGCGCTGGCCGAGGAAGCGCGCGAGCTCGCCACCGCCGTCGCCGGGGCGGTGGGCGCGGTCGGCATCATGGCGCTGGAACTGTTCGTCGCCGGGGGACGGGTGCTGGTCAACGAGATCGCCGTCCGGCCGCACAACTCGGGCCACGTCACGATCGAGGGGTGCGTCACCTCGCAGTTCGAGCAGCACCTGCGGGCGGTGCTCGACTGGCCGCTGGGAAGCGTCGAGCCGGTCGCGCCGTCTGCCGCCACGGTCAACGTGCTCGGCGGGCAGACGCCTGGCGATCCGGTCACGCGGCTGCCGGATGCCCTGCGCGATCCCGGCGCGAAGGTCCACCTCTACGGAAAGAGCGCCCGGCCGGGCCGCAAACTGGGGCACGTCACGGTGCTCGCCGACACCCGCGACGAGACGCTGGCGCGGGCGCGCGCGGCCGCCGCGCTGCTGGTCGGCGACGGGGTGCCCGCAGAAGGAGTCCCGGTGTGAGCGCTCCCGAGGTTCGGCCGCCGTTGGTTGGCGTGGTGATGGGCAGCGATTCCGATTTGCCGACCATGCGCGCCGCGATCGACGCGCTGGCCGAGTTCGGCGTGCCGGTCGAGGTGCGGGTCCTGTCCGCCCACCGGACGCCTCGCGCGATGCTGGATTGGGCGGAAGCGGCGGCGGGCCGCGGCATCAAGGTGGTCATCGCCGGGGCGGGCGGAGCGGCGCACCTGCCGGGCATGATCGCCGCGGCGACGCCGCTGCCGGTGATCGGCGTGCCGGTGGTCGCGACCGCGCTGGCCGGGGTGGACGCGCTGCTGTCCATCGCGCAGATGCCGGCCGGGGTGCCGGTGGCGACCGTGGCGATCGGCGGCGCGCGCAACGCGGGGTTGCTGGCGGTTCGTATCCTCGCCGCCGGCGATGAGGCCTTGCTCGACGCAATGACGCGGTTCCAGCAGGACCTCGCGGAGAGCGTGCGCGGCAAGGACGAGCGCGTGCGCGCGGAGTTCGCGCCGGGTGTCGCGGCCAGGTCCTGACGGTCGGCGGGCGGATGCATCTTGCACAATCATGAAGTAGGGGAGGGACCTGTGCCCTCCCTCGTTATCACCAGCCGACGAGGGACGGCACGGGTTCCTCCCCTACGAACGTGTGCGTTCTGGCCGGCAACGGCCCGACCGGTGAACCCGTATACGCGTTGCGCATTTCCTGACGGCGGCAACCTACCGTCCCGTCATCCCGAGCTTGTCGAGGGATCTCGTCTGTCGTCGTCACCGTTTTGGACGAGATCCCGCGACAAGCTCGGGGTGACGGTAGGTGTGGCTCGGGATGACGGTGGGTGTGGCCCGGGGTGATTGCGGCAATGGTGGAATGAGTCCTACTCGGTGAACCGCGTCAGTTCCTTGGCGAGGGCGGCGACCGAGGGGCGCGCGGCCGGGTTTTCCTGCAGGCAGTCGTCGATGATGGCGGCGAGGCTGGCCGGCAATTGCCGGTGGGAGCGCACGGGCAGCGGCGGCACGAATGCGTAGGGGCTTTGCGCGCCGGTTTCCGTCTCGTCGTCGCTGGGATCGACGGCGGGTTCGCCGGTGGCCGCTTCGTAGAGAACCACGCCGATGCCCCAGACGTCGGCGGGTGGGCCGAGGACGCCGCCTCGTTCCTGTTCGGGCGCGGCGTAGCCGACGGTGCCGCTGCCGGCCGGGGCCTTGCCCGGTTTGCGGGCGATGCTGAGGTCCAGCACGCGCGCGAGGCCGCTGGCGGCGACGATGTTGGACGGCTTGAGGTCGAGGTGTAGCATGCCCTTTCGGTGCATATAGCCGACGGCCGAGCACAGATGCAGCCCGAGGTGGGCGATCTCGGCCGGGCCGAGGTCGGTGTCGCGCTCGATCAGGTGGGCCAGCGTTTCGCCGGGCAGCGTTTCCAGCACCAGCACCGGGCGCTCTCCCCGCTGGAGTTCGTAGGCGCGGACGATGTGCGGGTGGGTCAGCGAGAGCAGCAGCCGCCCTTCGCGCAGGAGCCGGGCGCGGGCACTGGCCTTCTCGATCCGGTCCGGGCGCAGCGTTTTCGCCACGCACCGGCACTCGCGCTCCTCGCTCCAGACGTCGTAGACGTCGAGGTCCTCGCCCCGTCGGAGCAGTTCGACGACCGGATAGCCCGGCGCCACCGGTTCGCCGGGCGCGAACGGCGGCGGTCCGTCCAGTTCGTCGTCGATGTCGTGCTCGCTCATGCCGAACCCGCCACGATCGGCGCCAACCCGTTCGGGTCGGCGGCGCGGTTGCCGTTGTCCGTTGCTTCGGCGGCCGCTTTCGCCTTGCGGCGGCGTGCCGATTTCGGTTTCGGATCGCCGCCCGAGGTGATCTCGCTGGCGTCCCTGCGTTCGGCCGGGACGATCTGGCCGTCGCGCAATTCGACCACGCGGTCGGCCTCGGCGACGACCATCGCGTCGTGCGAGAGCAGCAGCGTCGTGCGGCCGTCCATCAAGCGGCGCAGCGGGTCGAGGATGCGGCGGGCGGTCGCCGCGTCGAGCCCGGTCGTCGGTTCGTCCAGCACCAGCACCGGCGCGTCGCGCAGCATGGCGCGGGCGATGGCGATGCGCTGCCGCTGGCCGCCGGAGAGGGCACGGCCGCGCTGGCCAACCCGCGTGTCGTAGCCGTCCGGCAGGGAGACCACGAAATCGTGGATGTCGGCGGCGCGGGCGGCGGCGACGATCTCCTCGTCGGTCGCGTCGGGCCGACCATAGGCGATGTTGTCGCGGATCGGGGCGTCCAGCAGCAGCGTTTCCTGCATCACGACGGCGACGGTGTCGCGCAGCGCGGCGAGGTCGAGGTCGCGCAGGTCGTGGCCGTCGAGGGTGATGCGCCCGGCGTCGGGGTCGGCAAAGCGCAGCAGCAGCGAGACGAGCGTCGATTTGCCGGAGCCGCTCGGGCCGACGAGCGCCACCCGCTCGCCTCCCTCGATGACGAACGATGCGTCGCGCAGGGTGGCCTTCTTCCGGCCCGGATGGCGGAAGGTGACGCCTTCCACCGCGACATGTCCCCGGATCGCGCCGGGCACGATGCCGCCGGTCGCGGGGCTGGCCGGGGCGGACGCGCCCGCGTCGAGGATTTCGATCACGCGCTCGGCGCTGGCGCCGGCGGCGGCGATGTCCCCGGCCAGGCCGGAGAGCGAGCGCACCGGACCGTAGAGTTGGCTCATGTAGGCAAGGAACGCCAGCAGCGCGCCGAGGGTGATTCGCCCTTCGGCCATCGACCACGCGCCGGCGGCGACGACCGCCAGCACCCCGGCCAGTTCGAGCAGGCTGACGATGGGGGAGAGGACGGCGCGCGCCCGCTCCATCTGGAGTTGGCTGGCGAAGTCGCCCCGCACCGTGCGCTCGAACCGGTCCAGTTCGCCGGCCTGCCGGTTGTGGACCTGCACCAGCGAGGTATTGGCGAGGATCTCTTCGGAGACCGCGCCGACCTCGCCTTCCCACTGCCGTTGCTGGCGGGCGATGGCGCGGACCCGCGCCGCGATCTTGCGGGCGGCCCACCAGCAGGGCGGGCCGACCAGCAGCGCGACGAGGGCCAGCCGCCAGTCGATCAGCAGTAGCGCGCCGGTGAACACGAGCAGTTTGAGGACGCTGGAGACGAGGTCGGCGGTGGCGTCGACGATGGCGCCGGTGACGCCGTCAACGTCTTCGTCCACGCGGGCGAGCAGGTCGCCGAGTTTCTGCTGCTGGAAGAAGGACGGCGGTAGCGCCAGCAGGTGGCGGAACATGCGCAGCCGCAGGTCGAGGAACAGCCGCTCGCCGGTCCACGCGCCGAGGTAGCGCTCGGCGAACCCGAGGGCGCTGGAAAGCAGCGTCAGCCCGAGATAGGCCGCCGCGATTATCCCGAGCGGGGCGAGGGTGCGCGGCACGAGCACGTCGTCGATCAGGCGCGCGTACAGCCAGATCGTGACCGCCTCGACCATCGGCAAGGCGGCCGCGAGGATGACCAGCAGGACGATGTGCCAGCGGTAGGGGCGGGCATCGGGCCAGAACCGGGCGAACGCCGCGCGCACCGATACCGCCGGGGATTCCCCGATCGGGGCGTCGCCGGCTGTCGGCATGAGCGTGCGGATGCGTTCGCGGACGGTCTGCATGGTGGCCTGTCTGGCGGCGGCGCCGTGGCGGCAGCGAACTGCCGGTACGATAAGGGTGAGAAAACGATGCCCGGGGACGCTCGCCGCAGCGAACGTCCCCGGTGGGCGGTCCGGGCCGTCATCGCCCCGGGGCTACGAGCCTACCCGCGGGATCGCGATCGGCTCCGGTTGCGGTTCCGCTTCCGGTTTCGGCGGCGACGACGCTTCCCGCCGCCACTGCGGGAGTTGGATTGCGCATCGACCTTCGCGACGAGGGCCGGCCGCAGCGCAGCGAAAATTCCTTGCATGATATGTGCCTTTCACGAGAACGTGGAATCGGATGCGAACCCGGTCGGCGGGCTAGCCGCGGGACCGGCTGCGGCTCCGGTTCCGGTTCCGGCGGCGATTCCGCTTCCGGTTCCGGCGGCGACGCTTCCGGCCGCCGCCGCTGCGGGACTGGGCGTCGGCCTGGGCAGCCAACGCCGGCCGCAACGCGGTGAAGATGCCGAACATGGTGGAAACCTCCCTCATCGAGTGAACCGCGACCCGAGGACGCTGATGCATTTCTGGGGGCGACTTCTGTCGTCCTTGCACCCATGATCTCGTCCGGCGCTGAGACCAAAATGAGACGAGAATGAGGGTTCACTCATGTTCGGACGTCGTGGGAATCTTCGGTAAACGCGGCATGTCGCACGCGGTTTGCTTCAACCGCGCGCGTTTTCATCGTATTCTCATCTGGTGTGGCGAAAATCGTCCCAGCGTCAATCGTGGACGCGCGGCGGATCGAATCGGTAGCCGCTGCCGCGCACTGTGGTCAGCAGCGACGGCTCGCCCGGCCGGTCCAGTTTCGTGCGCAAATAGCGGACGTACACATCGACGACGTTGGATTCGCCCTCGAAGTCGTATTCCCAGACGGCGGCCAGGATTTGCGGCCGCGAGAGGAGTTGGCCCGCGTGCTGGGCGAAGTACTCCAGCAGCGCGAATTCGCGCCGGGACAGGTCGATGGATTCGCCGCCGCGCCAGACGCGGTGCGAGCGCAGGTCGATTCGCAAATCGCCCCACTCCATCAGCGACGACGCGCGGCCCTCGGCCCGGCGCGTCACCGCGCGGATGCGCGCCTGCAACTCCTCGAAGGCGAACGGCTTGGTCAGGTAATCGTCGGCACCGCCTTCGAGGGCATCGACCTTGCTGCCGAGGTCGTCGCGCGCGGTCAGCATCACCACCGGCAGGTCGCGGCGGCGGCGGCGGATGTCGGCCAGCGTTTCGTGGCCGTCGCGGTCCGGCAGCATGATGTCGAGCAGGACCATATCGACCGGTTCGGTTTCGAGGAACAGCAGGCCGTCTTCGGAGGTCTCGGCGTGGAGGATCTGGTGACCGTGCGCTCCGAGGCCGCGCTCGATGGTGCGGGCGATGGCGGCGTCGTCCTCGATCAGCAGGATCCTCATGGTCGCTCCTCCCGGCGTCGCGCCGCGTCGGTTGGCGGGCCGCGCCAATGAACGGGGGCAACGGTCGCGCGCGCGGCGGCGCGGCGTGGTGGGCCATCGGCGGCGCGGTCGGCCTGCTGCTGCTCGCCATTATCGGGCTGGGCGTCGTCGCCATCGTGCAGAACGAGCGGGTGCTGGCCGTCACCTCGCACGCGCTTTCCTTCGATGTCGAAGTCGAGGACGAAGGCGACGACGTGCGCGTCGCCGTGCTCGACCTGCGCCATTTTCACCGCAACATCGCATTTGAGGGGCCGTCGCCCGACGCGGTGGCGGATCTCGACAAGGGCTACGGCGACCTGCTGGAGGAAATCGGCGAGTTGGCCGAACTCGACATCAGCGAACCGTCTGTGCCGACCGCCGCGTTCCTGCGCGCCACCGCCGAGCGCTACTACGAGCGGTTCCGGCCGGCCATCGCGCTGTACGAAACCGACCGGTCCGCGTTCGACGAGGCGAGCGCCGAGGGGTTGCGCGCCATCGCCGAGATGGACGAGGCGGCGCAGCAACTCGACAACCTCGGGGAGCGGCTGGCCGACCGGTCGCTCGAACGGGTCGAGGCGGCCAGCGCGACCGAGCGGGCGATGCTGTTTGGCATGGTCGGCGGCGCGGTGCTGGCCGGGGTCGCGCTGGCGCTGGCGACCGCCCGCACGGTGACCGGGCTGCGCGCCGCGTGGGGCCGCGAGCAGGACGCTGCCCGTGAGGTCGCCCGGGCGCTCCGGGTCCGCACCGATTTCGTGGCCGACGCATCGCACGAATTGCGGACGCCGCTGACGGTCATCCGCGGCAACGCCGAGGTGGGGCTGTCCGTCCCGGGCGAGCCGGTCCACCGCGAGGTGCTGGAGGAGATCGCCGACGAGGCGAAACGGATGGCGCGGATGGTGGACGACCTGCTGTTCCTCGCACGGTCGGACGCGGGCGCGCCGCCGATGGAGCGCGAGTTCCTGCCGGCCCGGTTGCTGGCGAGCCGCATCGCCCGCCCGGCCGAAACGCTCGCCCACCAGCGTGGCGCGGTGTTCATGAGCGACATCGCGGCGGAGGGGTACCTCGAAGCGGACCAGGCGCTGGTGGAGCAGGCGGTGCTCAACCTCGTGGACAACGCCGCCAAGCATTCCCCGCCGGGTTCGACCGTGACGCTGCGGGCGCGCTCCCGCGGCGGTCACCTGATGCTCTCGGTGAGCGACACGGGACCGGGCATACCGCCGGAGGAATTGCCGCTCATCTTCGAGCGGTTCTACCAGGTCGGCGCGCGGCGCGCCCGCAAGACGCACGGCGCGGGGCTGGGACTGGCAATCACACGCAGCATCGCGGAAGCGCACGACGGCAGGATCGAGGCGAGCAGCGATCCCGGGCGCGGCACGACGATGACGCTGGTGCTGCCGCTGTGCCCGCCGGAGGAACCCGACCCCGCGCCGGAGCCGAAGCCGAACGGGCGGGCGGTGGCAAACCGCGGCGGGGTGTTGGGGTGGTAGGCGCTTCGGAGTCGAGAAGGCGAGAAGGCGAGGGTGACGAGATCCTTCGACAGGCTCGGGATGACGGAGATGGCGACGCCGATGGCGCGCTAGTAACCGGCGTCGTCCGGCACGTCACCGGCGGCGCAGAGCGGGCAGGCGTGGGCAGGCCAGGCGTCGTAGGCGGTGTTGAGCAGGCCGAACACGGGACGACCGGCGATGGTGGGTTCGCCGACGTTCCAGAGCGCGGCGAGGCCGATGACTTCGCCGCCGGTGTCCTCGACGCTGCGGAGCAGGGAGAGCATCAGGTTTCCGTTCATCACGAAATCGTCGATCAGCAGCACGCGCCGCCCGGCGACGAGATCGACGAGTCCGGGCGGCACGGCGGGCTCATCTTCGCCGCCGTCGGCGGGGACGACGCGGGCCTTCGGGTCGAGGAAGTGGGCGACCCACAGGGCGAGCCCCGCGCCCTGGATGGAGGGTGCGGCGACGGTTTGCACGTGGTCGGTGAAAAAATGCTTGGCGATCGCGTAGGCCATGTGGCCAAGCGCCACCGGATCGGTCACGAGGTGGTCGCGGTCCAGCAGCGCGGCGGCGTGCCGCCCGGAGGCGAAGGCGACGTGCCCTTCGCGGACGAGGCCGTCGCGTTTGAGCCCGGCGAGGATGGCGCCGTCGAGGTTGGTCATCGCGGCTCCTCCGGTGTGGCGTGGGTCGGATCGGGAAGCGGTCAGCCGGCGCGCACCGCGAGTTGCGCCACGAGGGCCAGCAGCCGGTCGCGGGCCGGGTTCGGGCCGGAGTCGGCGGCGGCCAGCAGCGTTTCGCGGGCGCGGTCGTGCTCCGCCGCGACCCGCTCGGCGATGGTTTCGCGGACGCCGGTTCGCGCCAGCAGCGCCAGCACGCGGGCGACGCCGGGGCCATCCACTTCCGGCGCGGCGTAGATCGCTTCCAGTTCGGCGCGCTCGTCGTCGTCCAATCGCTCACGGAGCAGCAGGATGGGCAGGCTCTGCTTGCGTCGGCGGATGTCGTCGGCCGGGGCCTTGCCGGTTTCGGCTGTTGCGCCCCAGATGCCGAGGGCGTCGTCCTGGATCTGGAACCCGAGCCCGAGCGCCAGCCCAAAGGCGGCGAAGCGTTCCGCGCGCTCCTCGTCGGTCCCGCCGAGGAGTGCGCCCGCCCACGCCGCGTAGCGGACGATGGCGGCGGTCTTGCCGGCGATCATCCGCAGGTAGTCGTCCGGGGTGACGTCGGCGCGGGCCTCGAAGCCGAGGTCGAGCACCTGCCCTTCGACGATGGCGATCGTCATCCGGTCGAAGGCGTCGGCCAACCGCAGCACGAGGGCGGGGGAGGCCCCGAGGTCGGCCAGCCGGTGCAGCGGCAGGTGCGAGGCGGCGAACAGGGCATCGCCGGCGTTGATCGCCTGCCCGACGCCCCAGAGGCTCCAGACGGTGGGCCGGTGGCGGCGGGTCGGGCTGTTGTCCTGCACGTCGTCGTGGATCAGGGTGAAGTTGTGCAGCAGTTCCAGCGCCGCGCCGAGCGGGGCCGCGTGGGCGGGATCGCCGCCCGCCGCCGCGCAGCACAGCAGGGCGACGGCCGGCCGGATGCGTTTGCCGCGATCGACCGCGCCGGACGGCGTTGGGTTGCCGTCGGCGTCCACCAGCCCGAGGTGGTAGCGCGCCATGCGTGCCAGCAGGGGTGCGCGGCCGTCGAGCGCGTCAACGGCCCGCTCGATCTCCGGGTCGATCGCGGCGTCGAGGGCGCGAACGGCGGCGGCCGCCGCGACCGGGTTGGTCGTCATCGCTGCGGGTTGTCCCGGACGAGCCGCGGCCCGCGTGCGGAGGGCGGCGGCGACGGATGGACGGCCGGTAGCCTAGCGCATTTTCGCGCTGATTCGGATGCCTTCTCACGGAACCGGGCGACTTGCTATAACGTACACTCAGTGAGGGCCTCGCACGAGCGCCCTCTGTCCGGACTCCCCGCCGTTCCGGTCGCGTCGGCCGGGATGGGTGCGCGGGGCGACGGACGCCGAGGAGTGGTGCATGTTTTTCGATCCCGTCTATTTCCTGTTCATGATCCCGGGCGTCATCCTGATGCTTTGGGCGCAGAACAAGGTCAAGTCAAGTTACGCCAAGTACAGCAAGATCCCGAACGACGAGCGGATGACCGGCGCCCAGGTGGCGCGGCGCATCCTCGACGCGAACGGGCTGTACGACGTGCCGGTGGAGCAGACCCCCGGCGAACTGAGCGACCACTACGACCCGCGCAAGCGGGCGCTCTACCTGTCGCCGGGCGTCTACGGGCAGCCGACGATCGCGGCGATGGGCATCGCCGCGCACGAGGTCGGGCACGCGATCCAGCACGCGACCGCCTACGGGCCGCTGAAGGCGCGGACCGCCATCGTGCCGCTGGTCAACATCGGCTCCAACATCGGGATCTTCGTCCTGATCGCCGGGTTCCTGCTGTCGATCCTGCAGTTGCAGTGGATCGGCGTGGCCCTGTTCGCGCTCTCGACGGTGTTCGCGCTGATCACGCTGCCGGTCGAGTTCGACGCCTCGAACCGGGCCAAGGAGCAGTTGACCCGGCTCGGCATCGCCGACGGCGGCATCGCCGGCGGGGCGGAGTCGGTCGGCGTCAAGCGGATGCTGGATTCCGCGGCGTGGACGTACGTCGCCGGGTTCGCGGCGTCGCTGCTGCAACTGCTCTACTACATCAGCCTGGTCAGCAGCGGCAGCCGCGACTAGCACCGGCGGACGCAGCAATCGAAACGGGGGCGGCATTGCCGCCCCTGTTTTCGTTCCGGCGGTTACGATGGGCGGCAGGACGCGGCCCGTGCAGCGCCCGGGCCGGACGCACGCGGAAGGAGTTGACGATGCGGCGAATCCCCCTCCTCGCGGTTGCGCTGCTGGCGCTCGTCGGGTCGCTGCTGGCTCCCGCCTTCGCGGCGGCGCAGGACGCGGCCTCGTGGACCAGCCCGACCTACGGTTTTTCGGTCTCCTGGGACCCGGCCCACTGGGAGGAACGGCCTGACGGCGGGATAATCGCCTCCGGCCCGAACCAACTCGACCGCCTGCTGCTGGTCAGCGCCGTGGGCAGCCTCTACGTCGAGGGCGCGCGCAACTACGACGGCGTTGCCGGCAATTGCGTGCAGGGCGAACTCGACCTCCTGTCGCAGGACCCGTCGGTGAGTTCGGTCCGGCAGCGCAACGACCTCGCCGCCGACGGGCCCGGCGCGTCGATCGGGGGGATCGAAGCGACGATCAGCGGCGCCGACGGGCAGGACCCTGTCCGGCTCGTGTTCTACGTCGAGTGCCGCTCCCTGTCGGCCGATTCCGTGGCGATCCTCACGCTGATCACCCCGCGCACCGCGTTTCCCGAGGCGCTCGCCCTGGCCCAGCCGGTCGCGGATTCCATGACCGGCGTTCCGGTCCCCGGGCTCGACGATGTCGGGGCGCCGATCGACGCCGACACCTTTGCCGAGTGGGTCGCCATCGGCACGGACGCTGCGCCCGTCGCCGGGCCGGCGCATGGTTCGCTCGTTCCGGACCCGTCGGCGGAAACGGCGGCGCTGGCCGCTTCCGGCGTGTCCGAGTCGGACTTCGTGGCGCGCCTGCGCTGGCAGAACCCGTCCGACGGCGGGGCGTGGGACGTTGGCGTCGCCTTCCGCGACCAGCCGGACGGTTCGCACTACCGCCTGATCCTCGACGCCACCGGGGCGTGGTCGTTCGGCATCGGCGTCGGCGAGAAGATTGCCGAGGGCGACGCGCCGTCGATGAACCTCGTGCCGGGCGCGGCAAACGGGCTGGAGATCGTGGTTTCCGGCGGGCAGGCCGGCTTCGCGGTCAACGGCGAATTCGTTTCCGCCCTCGACGTTGCGGCGATCACCGAGCCGGGCGACGTCTGGTTCGGCAGCGGGTTCTCGGTCGAGACGGCTGCCGACGGCGCGACCGTGAACTACCGCGATTTCGCGGTTTGGAGCCTTGCCGGGCTCGCGCCGGAGGCCCCGGGCGTGCTGCTGCCGCCGCTGGACGGCGATACGCCGGACGCGCCGGGCGATCCGACCCCGGAGGTGCCAGTCGTGCCCGCATTGCCGGACCTGCCCGACTTCCCGCTGAAGCCCGCGCTCGATCCGCCGGGGGATGCGCCCTCGGCCGATGGGCCGCACACCGACGACGGCGCGCCGCGCATCGTCGCGGTGACGGTCGATCCGGTTGCCGACTCCGGCGTTTCCGGGCTGGCGACATTGACGGACGTGGACGGCGCGGCCAGCGTCAACCTCGTGCTGCGAGGCGCGTCCGGCGGCGAACTCGCGGTTGTCCACGAGGGCACGTGCGCCGACCTCGCGCCCGACCCGGCGTTCCTGCTGGACGACCCGGACGCCTCCGGCCGCAGCAAGACCGACCTCAACGTGCCGCGGACGGATTTGCTCGCCGGGGAGTTCGCCATCGCCGTCCATGCCGGCGCGGATGCGTTCGGCGAGATTCTCGCCTGCGGCGACATCGGGTGAGCGAACCGGTGATGGGTTCTTCGATCGACCGCGTGCCGGCGTCAGATGACGCCGGCACGCCGCCATTTGCTCGCTACCCTTCGGGTGGACGGGTCTTGCTCGGTCGCATCGGCGGCGCGAATGCCCGGCGCGAGTACGGCCGCAGGCTTCACCTGCTGACGGGCGAGCGGTGCTGCGCGTATTGCGGGCTGGACCTGTACGCGAGGTACGAGACCTGGCTGCTGCTCCAGGTCGATCACGTCGTGCCAGTCGGGGTGGCAAAGGCGCTCGGCATCCCAGACGTGTTCGTTTCCGACGCGATCAACCTCGTGCTCGCCTGCGCCGGATGCAACGGGTTCGACAATCGGTATCTCGCCGGGGTGGAACCGCGGACGGATTGGGACCTCGATGCGTTCCTCGCCCTGCGTGAAGCGACGTTCGCCGCACGGTACGAGCGTATCGCTGCCCGCCGGGCCATCGAGAGCGCGTATTTCGAGCAGGAACGCGACCGCCTCGGCGGCGCCTGACGCCGTGCGCCGCGCAGCGTCGTAGGGGCGAGATCGCCGGCACACGTCGAGGAGAAACGATGGGGCAGGGGAGCGACAAACCCTACGACCTGCTGGTGATCGGCGCGGGCGCGGCCGGCAGTACGATCGCCTTCGAGGCGGCGGCGAAGGGCGCGCGGGTTGCGCTCGCCGAGCGCTGGAAGATCGGCGGCACCTGCCTCAACGCCGGCTGCGATCCCACGAAGGCGATGGTGCGCGCCGCCGAGGTGGCGCACCTCGCGCGCTCGGCCGGCGATTTCGGCGTTCGCGTGGACGGCGTCGGCATCGACTGGGCCGCGGCGATGGCGCGGGTGCAGGCGGTCATCGACGAGATCCGGGGCGGCGACGCCGAGCGGAACGTGCGCGATGCCGGCATCGATCCGTACCTCGCCCCGGCGCGGTTCGTTTCCGCGCACGAGGTCGAGGTCGGCGGGCGCGTCCTGACGGCCGACAGGGTCGCCGTCTGCACGGGAGCGCGCCCGAGAATCCCGGACGTGCCCGGGCTGCGCGAGGCGGGGTTCGTCACGAACGTCGAGGCGGTCGCGTTGCCGTCGTTGCCGCGGCGGCTGGCGATCCTCGGCGGCGGGGTCGTGGCGTGCGAGTTCGCCCAGATCTTCCGCCGCTTCGGCGCGGAGGTCACGCTTTTCAGCCGGGGCCGCGTCCTGTCGAATGAGGAGCCGGATTTGGCCGAGGTGCTGGCCGCGGTGCTGCGGCGGGAGGGCATCCGGATCGCGACCGGGGTGACGCTGCGGCGCGTGGAGACGATCGACGGCGGCAAACGCGTGGTCGCGAGCCGGGACGGGGCGGACCTTTCCTGCGACGCCGACGAGATCCTGCTCGCCACCGGCCGGGAGCCGGTGGTGGATGACCTCGGGCTCGACGCCGCCGGCATCGAGTACGGCCCCAAGGGGATCGCGGCCGATGCCGAGTTGCGGACGAGCGCGCCGAACGTCTGGGCGGCCGGGGATGTCGTCGCCGGCAGCCCGCCCTTCACCCACGTCGCCGACTACCAGGCGCGCATCGTCGTCCACAACGCGCTAAGCGGGATGCGGCCGATGGAGGCGGATTATCGCGCCGTGCCGTGGGCGGTCTTCACCGATCCCGAACTCGGGCACGTTGGCCTGACCGAGCGCGAGGCGCGGGACGCCGGCTTCCCCGTGCGCACCGCGACCGTGCCGTTGGGGTCGCTTGCCCGGGCCATCACCAGCAACCAGCGCGAAGGGATGGTGAAACTGGTGGCCGATGGGACGACCGGCCGCTTGCTGGGTGGGCATGTGGTGGCTGCCAACGGCGGGGAACTGCTGGGCGAACTGACGCTCGCGCTGCGGCTGCGGCTGCCGGTGGACGCCATCTCGTCCACGATCCATGCCTACCCCACGTTCTCCGAGGCCGTGTTCTGGGCGGCGTATGACCTCGCGAAGCCGCACGATCACGGGCTGGAGGCGATCAGCGGGGTGCAGGCGGCCGGCGCATATGCGCAGCCGCGCCTATTCGCCCGCCCGGGGCGGATGGGGGTTGCCGGAATGGTCCGGCCGTGCGCAGTGCCCGGGACTTCCAGTCCCGGGCTACGGGAACGAAGTCCCTCCGGGACTCGACCGGGAGGCGTGGCCTCTTCAAGGAGGCAACCGCTGGCAGCGTCGGCTTCTCCCAGCGGTCGGATCGAACGCCGGCGCTCGTCAGTGGATCCGCTTCTCGTGCCCGTCCCACTCCTGCTCGCGCAGGACGAATTTCTGGACCTTGCCGGTGGATGTCTTCGGGAGATCGCCGAACGCGATCGCTTTTGGCAGTTTGAACCCCGCGAGCCGTCCACGCAGGTGGGCGAGCAGGTCGTCGGCGGTGAGCGGCTGGCCGGGTTTCAGGGCGACGAACGCCTTGGGCGATTCGCCCCAGTAGGCATCCGGCATGGCGACGACGGCGGCTTCCAGCACGGCGGGGTGGGCGCAGATCGCCTGCTCGATCTCGATGGTGGAGATGTTCTCGCCGCCGGAGATGATGATGTCCTTCTGGCGGTCGCGCAGTTCGAGGTAGCCGTCCGGGTGCATGACGGCGAGGTCGCCGGAGTGGAACCAGCCGCCGCGGAAGGCGCGTTCGGTCGCCTCCGGATCGCGGTAGTAGCCCAGCATCGTGTTGTTGCCGCGCATGACGACCTCGCCCAGCGTTTGGCCGTCGGCGGGAACGTCGTTCATCTGCTCGTCCACCACGCGGGCGTCGTCGGCGATCAGGTAGCCCACGCCCTGCCGGATCTTGAGCCGGGCGCGTTCGTCCGGCGGCAGGTCGTTCCATTGCGGCTGCCACGCGCAGACGGTGTAGGGGCCGTAGACCTCGGTCAGCCCGTAGACGTGGACGACCTCCGCGCCGAGCGCTTCGACCTGCTTGATGATGGTCGGGGAGGGCGGTGCCGCGGCCGTCGCCACCGTCCACGGCCGCCCCAGCGGCTCGGTCGGCGCGGCGGGGGAGTTGACCAGCGCGATCAGCACGGTGGGCGCGGCGCAGAGGTGGGTGACGCCCTTTTCCCGGATCAGGCGCCACGCTTCGGCAGGGGCGAACTTGCGCAGGCAGACGTGGGTCGCGCCGATGGCGGTCACCGCCCACGGGCAGCACCAGCCGTTGCAGTGGAACATGGGCAGCGTCCAGAGGTAGACGCTATCCGGGCGCATGCCGAACTCGATGATCTCGCCGAGGCTGTTGAGGTAGGCCCCACGGTGGGTATACATCACGCCCTTCGGTTTGCCGGTGGTGCCGGAGGTGTAGTCGATGGCGATAACCTCGTCCTCGTCCTCCAGCGGCCACTCGACCGGCTCCGGGTTGCCGCCGGCGAGGAACGCCTCGTATTCCGGGCCCTCCAGCCGGATGCCACCGGGCACGTCCTCGACGGTGACGACCGTTTCCAGCGCCGGCAGGTCGGTCAGGACGGGTTCGACGATGCGGGCGAGTTCGGAATCGACCACCAGCACCTTCGCCCCGGAGTGGTCCAGGACGTAGGCGACCTCGGCCGAGGTGAGGCGGGTGTTGATGGCCACCAGCACCGCGCCGGCCAGCAGCACGCCGAAGTGGCCTTCCAGCATCTGCGGGATGTTGGGCAGCAGGTAGGCCACCCGGTCGCCGCGCTCGACGCCCGCCTGCCGCAGGGCCGATGCCAGCCGGTGCGCCCGCTCGTTGAGTTCGGGGTAGGTCATCGTCCGCTCGCCGTAGACGACGGCCGGCGTATCCCGGTAGACGGACGCCGACCGCTGCAGGAAGCGGAGCGGCGTCAGGTACGAACGGTGAACCTCGGCGGGAAAGGTCGGCATCGCGCAGTCGTCCTCGCACCGGCCGCCCGCGCCGATTGGCGGTGACGCGCCGTGTTGATGATCAGGAAATCCATGATACGCCGAGTGACGAGTCGGCAAGCCGGCGAGTCGGCAAGCACTGACGCTGTGCGCACGCGAGTGCCGAGAGGTGGCGGGTCGCGCCGGTTGGAATGCCCGCCAACTTGCAGACTTGCCGACCCGCCGACTTGCCGACTCGGCGTCAGGAGATGGCGATGGCGATGACGCCGACGACCATACCGCTGGCGGCGAGGAGGCGGCGGCGGGCGTGGCCTTCGTGCAGCAGTCGCGCGCCGATGACGGCGGCGATGAGGATGCTCAGTTCGCGCACCGGGGCGACGGCGGTGACGGGGGTGAAGACCATGGCGGTCAGCACCAGCAGGTAGGCCAGTTGCGAACCGATGCCGACGGCAAACGCCTCGGGTTTGCGGGTCCGCCAGAGCGTCGCGACTTGCGCCCGGTTGCCGAGGGCGGCCGGCAGCAGCAGGATTGACATCCCGGCCATCTCGACCCAGGCGTAGAGCAGGGGAGGGATCGCCAGCGCCGAAACCGCGTGCGCGTCCCAGAGGGTGTAACTGGCGATCAGGAGGCCGGTGAGCAACCCGTAGGCGACCGCGCGGCCGCCGGCCGCCCGCGCCGCGTCCGCCCCGCCGGCGATCAGGAAAACGCAGGCGCCGATGGTCGCCGCCCCGGCCAGGGCGAGCGGTGGCGGCCGTTCCCCGAAGACGACCACAGCAGCCACGACGGTCAGCATCGGGCCCGCGCCGCGTGCCAGCGGGTAGACCACCGACAGGTCGCCGTGCCGGTAGCCGGTTTGCAGGGCGACGAAGTAGGCCCCGTGGAGGAGGATGGTGCCGCCAAGGAAGACCAGTTCCTCGCGGCCCAGGGAGGGCAGATTTGCGATGACCGACCACAGGACGAGCGGCGCCCAGGCCACCGCGCCCACGACCGAAAAGAGCCAGACGAACGGCACGCCGCCGTTGGCCCGCTTGGCGGCGAGATTCCACCCGGCGTGGATGAACGCCGAGGCCAGCACCAACCCGAGCGCGAGGGGCGACACGCGGCAATCCCAACGTACCCGGCTCGCGCCGGACGGCGATGCCCGCAGCAGCCGGCGAGCGGGCCAAATCGAGGGCCGAACGGTAGCACGCGGCCGGGACTCGCCGAAGAGGCGGCGCGCGCGCAGGGTGCGCCCGGCGTCGAACTTGTCATCCCGAGCACCCCACCGTCATCCCGAGCCTGTCGAGGGATCTCGTGGTCGAGTCGAGGAGTCAAGGAGTCGAGGAGGCGAGAGGTGGATGAGTGCAGGGGCGACGAGATCCCTCGACTGGCTCGGGATGACAGGTTTGGCGCTCGCGATGACGGTGGGGTGCTCGGGATGACGGTGGGGTGCGAGGCGGCAGGCCGTTCAATCGCAGGCGATGCCTTCGATTTCCAGCAGCCACGCCTCGTCGAAAATGCCGGCGATCACGACCGTCATGGCGACCTTGCGGTTGCCAAGGACCTCCTGCCGCACGACCCGGTTCTCCATCCGGTGCGCGCGGTCGGCGAGGTAAACGGTGACCTTCACCAGGTTGTCCAGCGACATCCCGGCGGCGACGAGTTGGGCTTCGAGGTTGGCCCACGCTAGCCGGGCCTGCCCGCGGAAATCGTCCGGCAGCGTCCCGGCGCGATCGGCCGGGATCTGGCCGCTGACGTAAAGCGTCCGGCGTGCGCCCTCGACCAGCACGGCCTGGGCGTACCCGCCCATCGGCTCCGGGGCGTCCGGGGAATTGATGACCGTTCGTTGCATCCTGTCGGCGTCTCCCTGCGCTGCTCGCCCGACTGCGTGGACTACTGGTTCGCGGCGACCGCCGCCGGGACGAACCCGGGCAGCGAGCGGACGAAACGGTCCATGCGGTCCAGCGCTTCCTCGATCTTCGGCAGCGCGGTGGCATAGGCGCAGCGGATGTGGCCCTCGCCGCCGAGCCCGAAGGCGTCGCCCGGCACGACGGCGACCTTCGCTTCCAGCAGCAGCCGCTCGGCGAACTCCTGCGCCGAGAGCCCGGTGCCGGCGACGCTGGGGAAGGCGTAGAACGCGCCCTCGGGAAGCCGGCAGGGCAGGCCGATCCGGTTCAGGCCGGCGACGATCGAGCGCCGCCGGATGTCGTAGTCGTCCACCATCGCCTGCACGTCGCGGTCGGGCACCCGGAAGGCTTCGATGGCGGCTTCCTGCGCCTGCCGACTGGCGCACAGGGCGGTGTACTGGTGGATCTTGGTCATCGCGGCCACCAGCGGTTCCGGCCCGGCGGCGTACCCGACGCGCCAGCCGGTCATGCCGTAGGTCTTGGAGAAGCCGTTGAGCAGCAGCGTCCGCTCGCGCATGCCCGGCAGGGTGGCGAAGGAGACGTGCTCGGCGTCGTAGGAGAGCCGGTCGTAGATCTCGTCGGAGATGACCACCAGATCGTGGCGGGCGGCCACGGCGGCGATGGCGCGCAAGGCGGCTTCGTCGGGCACCGCGCCGGTCGGGTTACTCGGGTAGTTGAGCAGGATCGCGCGGGTGCGCGGGGTCACCGCCGCCTCGATGGCGGCCGCGTCGGGTACGAAGCGCCGGTCGGCGGTCGTGCCAACCGGGACCGCCACGCCGCCGGCGAGCGCGATGCAGGGCGGGTAGGCGACGTAGCAGGGCTGGGGCACGATGACTTCGTCGCCGGGGTCCAGCAGCGCCCGCAGCGCGAGGTCGAGCCCCTCGCTGACGCCGACGGTGACCAGGATCTCATCGTCCGGCGCGTACTCCAGCCCGTAGCGGCGATGCAGGTGGGCGGCGATCGCCTGCCGCAGTTCGAGCAGACCGGAGTTGCCGGTGTAGGAGGTCCGGCCGCGCTCCAGCCCGTAGATCGCCGCTTCGCGCACCCGCCAGGCGGTGCCGAAGTCCGGCTCGCCGACGCCGAGCGAGATGACGTCGTCCATCTGGGCGACGACGTCGAAGAGTTTGCGGATGCCGGACGGCGGGATGTCCTGGACGGAGCGCGCGATCTTCATGGGGTCACCGCCAATCGGTCGTCGTCGGCCGGGTCCTCGGTCAGGATCAGGCCGTCCTCCTTGTACGCCTTGAGCAAGAAGTGGGTGTTCGTCGCGGTTACGTGGTCGATCGGGGCCAGCTTTTCGCTGACGAAACTGGAGATGTCGCGGATGGTCGGGCCTTCGACGACGACGCGCAGGTCGTGGCCGCCGGAGACGAGGTGGACCGAGCGCACTTCGGGGTGGCGGTAGATGCGCGCCGCGACCTGGTCGAACCCGACGTCCCGCTGCGGGGTGACGCTGACGTCGATGAAGGCGATCACGCGGTCGGGCGTGACGCGCTCCCAGTCGATGACGGTACGGTAGGCGCGGATGATGCCGCGCCGCTCGAGGCCTTCGACCGTGGCGGAGGCCTCGTCCTCGGTGCAGCCGATCATGCGGGCGAGGTCCGCCGGGGTGCGGCGGGCGTCGGCCTCCAGCGCCCGCAGGATCTTGCGGACGCGCGTCGCGTCGTCGTCGCTCACCGGCTGTCCCTCCCCGCGCCGGGCGCCCTTCCGTGCCCGGATGACCGGATAGTCTCACGGCTGCGCATGCCGTTGTCGAGAGACAGTTATCCCAGTACGCTCAGGCGGCGAACGGACGCCCTCTTCGCTGGAGCCCCGATGGATCGCCCCGTATCGGCCAGGTGGCGCGTGGCCGCCCCGGTCGCCGCCCTTGCCGCCGCCTACGCCAGCCCAGCCCGCGCCGCCGAGACCGAGCCGGTCGCAACGGCGGCCCCGCCGCCGACGATCGTGACGATCCTGCTCGACGACCTCGACGCCCGCTCCGTTGCCGAGATGCCGAAGACAACCGCCCTGCTCGGCGAGGAAGGCGTGACGTTCGCCAACTTCTTCGCCACCCAGCCGGGGTGCAGTCCGTCGCGCGCGTCCCTGCTGCGCGGGCAGTATCCGCACAACCACGGCGTGGTGCGGTCGAGCCAGCCGCTCGGCGGCTTCGTCCGCTTCCACGGCGACGGCCTCGAGGACTCCACGCTCGCGACGTGGTTGCGGGATGCCGGCTACCGCACGGCCCTGATCGGCAAGTACTTCAACGAGTACCCGGAGACGGAATCGGATTCCTACATCCCGCCCGGATGGGACGATTGGTTCGCCACGCTGGACTCAGAGGACCGCAAGGGCGGGGTCAACTTCCGCAACTATTACGTCAACGACAACGGCGACGTACGGCGCTACGGCAACACGCCCGCCGAGTACTCGACCGACGGCCAGGCGGCCCGGGCGGTCGATGTCCTGCGCGCCGCCGCGGCCGACGATATGCCCCTCTTCCTCTACATCGCGCCGCGGGCGCCCCACAAACCGGCCCGCCCCGCGGCGCGACACGAGAAGATGTTCGCCGACGCTACCGCGCCGCGGCTCCCGTCGTTCGACGAGGAGGACGTCTCCGACAAGCCGCAGTGGATCCAGGCGTCGCCGCGGCTGACCGGCGAGGAGATCGACGAGATCGACCAGACCTGGCGCAACCGGGTCGAATCGCTGCAGGCGGTCGATGACCTGGTGGAGGCCGTCGTCGCCGCGCTCGACGAAACCGGCCGCCTCGACGACGCCTGGATCTTCTTCCTGTCCGACAACGGGTACTTCCTTGGCGAGCACCGCCAGTTCGACGAGAAGGGTGCGCCCCACGAGGAGTCGATCCGGGTTCCGCTGTTCGTCCGGGGGCCGGGCGTGACCATTGGCGGCGTCGTTGAGCAGCGGCTGGCCGGCATGGCCGACATCGCGCCGACCATCGCCGCCATCGCCGGCGCGGCAGTTCCGGGCTTCGTCGATGGCCGGTCGCTGCTGCCGTTGCTGCGAGGCGACGACCTCGAATCGCCCTGGCGCAGCGCCATCCTGGTCGAGCAGCCGCTGAACCGGACCGGCATGACCCAATCGGCGGACGAAGACGGCGGCAATGGCGTCCGCCACCCTGGCTGGGCGGCGCTCCGCCGGGAGGCAGATGTCTACGTCGAGTACGCGGACGGCCAGCGCGAGTATTACGATCTCGCCGCCGACCCGTACCAACTCGACAACGCCGCCGACGGCCTGCCGATCGAACGCACGGTGGCGTTCTCGGCCCAAGTCGCCGCGCTTGGCGCCTGCGCCGGCGCAACCTGCCGCGCCGCCGAGGACGACGATTTCGGTGACCCCGCGAGCGTGCCGCCGATGCCCGTCATCCTGGCGCCCGGGCCGAACACGGCGGCCGGCCTCGGCGGCACCGTGGCGCTGGCGGGCACGGCCTACGACGGGTTCGGCCGGACCATCGACCCGGCGAACCTGTCGTGGAGCGCGCGAATCGTCGCGCCGGCCGGGGCGCCCGATCCCGTCCTGCTGCCCAGGACCGAGGGAGGCGAAGCGGTGCTGAACCTGCCGGAGCACGCGGCCGACCCTGCGAAGGGTCGATCCGTCCGCCGCTACGTCGTCGAGATCTCCCTGACCGCCACCGACGCGGCGGGGCGCGACCGGACCAGCTCGGTGCTGCTCACGGTCAAGGGCCAGGCGACGCCGTAGCCGCGGCCGCGCGCTACCAGTAGGCCATCGCATCCCTGAACAGGGCGGCGAGGTCGTCCGCCGAAGCCGGCCGCGGGGAGAGTTTGGTGACGCGGTGCTGCGGCAGCGTGCCCTCGACCAGGGCGGGGATGTCGGCTTCGGTGTAGCCGACGGCGCCCAGGCCGTTCGGCATCTCGACCGCCTTCATGATCTCGACGAGGCGATCGCCGAGGATCGCGCCGGCGTCCTCGGGCGCTGCGCCGCGGGTCTCCGCGCCGAGCATCGCGGAGGCTTCGAGGTGGCGTCGCGGGTCGGCCTCGGCGGTCCAGCGGAAGACGGCGGGGGCGTTGAGGATGACGCTCATGCCGTGCGGCACCAGCGGCTTGCCGGCGGGGTAGCCGTCGGCGACGAAGGATCGGACCATGCCGGAAACCGGGTAACTCATCCCGTGCGGCAGGTGGACGCCGGCGTTGCCGAAGCCGATGCCGGCGAACGCCGACGCCAGCAGCATCTCCAGCCGGGCCTCCTCGTCGTCCGGGTCGTTGACCGCGCGGACCATGTAGCGGCTGATGCGCTCGATGGCGCGGCTCGCCCAGATGTCGGAGATCGGGTTGCTGCCCTGGTAGGCCGGGCGCAGCGCCGGTTCGGGCGGGGCGGGCCGCTTGTCGAAGGGCAGCGCGGTGTAACTCTCCAGCGCGTGGGAGAGCACATCCAGCCCGGAGCAGGCGGCGACCATCGGCGGCATCGTCCGCGTGTTGTCCGGGTCGATGATGCCCAGCGCCGGGCGCAGCGCGCGGTGGGCTATGCCGGTCTTGGCGTGCATCGCCTCGTAGTCGAAGATCGCCACCCCGGTGGTTTCGGAGCCGGTGCCGGCGGTGGTCGGGATCGCCACCAGCGGCCTGAGCGGGCCGGGCACCGGTTTGCCCTGCCCGATGGGCGGGTTCACGTAAGTGAGCAGGTCGGCGGGCCACGTCGCGAACAGGTTGGCCGCCTTGGCGGTGTCCATCACCGAGCCGCCGCCGACGGCGACGAAGCCGTCGAAGCCGCCGTCGGTAGCGAACGCCGCCGCGTCCATGAACGAGGAATCGGTCGGCTCGACCTGCACCCGGTCGTAGAGCACGCCGTCGATGCCGGCCGCGCGCAGCGCGTCCAGCACGGTCGCGACCGATTGGCCGCCGGCGAGAACGGGGTCGGTCAGCACCATCACCCGTTTCGCGCCGAGCCGGACGAGGTCCGCGCCGACTTCGCGGGTCGCCCCGGCGCCGACCTTGATCGCCGAGGTGTCCATCTGGAAGACCGATTCGAACCGGCCTTGCTCGCGCTCCGTCATCGCCGCTCCCGTGCGTGCATCCCGTCGTCGTGCCGGTAGCATACCGACGACGACGGCCCGCCGCGCGGTCATCGTCGCGGTCTACCGGTCGCGGCGCGGCGCGATAGGCTATCGTCATCCGAAATGGCGGACCGGCGACGGAGGGACGAGATGCGGGCATCGACGGTGTTTGGCGCGGTCGCGGCGGCCGGCGTGGCGCTGGCCACGGTATCCGCCGTCGAACGCCGGTTCGGCCCGGCCGGCACGGATGTCGAGCGGCTGCTGCGGGACGGATTGCGGTCGTTCAACCGGGACGTCTTCAATCCGGTCGTGATCCCGCTGGCGCGGCTCGGCGGCACGTACCCTGCGGTCGTCACCCACGTCGGCCGGCGCAGCGGACGCGCCTACCGCACCCCGGTCGCCGCCACCGAAGTGGCGCAGGGGTTCCTCGTGCCGCTGCCCTACGGGATCACGACCGATTGGTGCCGCAACGTGCTGGCCGCCGGCGGCTGCACCCTGCGCCGGGGCGGGCGGGACTACGCGCTCGGCCACCCGGAGATCATCGAGGCCGACCGCGCGCTGGCGATGGTGGATGCCGGCCGCGCGATGCTCTGGCGGACGCTGGGCGTCCGGCGCTTCCTCCTGCTGCGGCGGGAGGCCCCGCACGAGTCGATCGCCGCCTGATCCCGCCCGGCTCGACGGTTCGCTCGCAACGAAAGGCCGCCGCAAAGGGGGAGACCATGCCGTCCGCGGGAACAGCGTTGCCTCCGCCCGCGCTGCCGTTTGCCGACCGGATCGCCGCCGGTCGCGAACTCGCCGCGCGGCTCGGCCACCTGGCGGGACGGGACGTGGTCGTTCTCGGGCTGCCGCGCGGCGGCGTGCCGGTGGCCGCCGAGGTCGCCCGCGCCCTCGGCGCGACGCTGGATGCCCTCTCCGTGCGCAAACTCGGCGTCCCCGGCCACGAGGAACTCGCGTTCGGCGCGATCGCCACCGGCGGCCTGCGCGTGACCAGCCCGGACCTGGTGGGCGAGCTCGGCATCGACGAACGGACCATCGCCGTGGTCGAGGCCCGCGAGCGGCAGGAACTGGAGCGGCGCGAGCGCCTCTACCGGGGCGACCGGCCGCCGCTGGACCTCGCAGGGCGGGTGGTCGTGCTGGTGGACGACGGCCTCGCCACCGGCGCGACGATGCTGGCGGCCGCCCGCGCCGTTCGCGCCGAACGGCCGGCGTGGCTGGTCGTCGCCGTGCCGGTCGGCTCGTGGCAGGCCGCGGCGCTGCTGCGCGAGGTGGCCGACGAGGTAATCGTGCCCGCCACGCCGGAGCCCTTCGGGGCGGTCGGCTTGTGGTACCAGCGCTTCGACCCGACCTCCGACGATGAGGTGCGCGCCGCGTTGGGGACGTAGACGAGGGATGTGAGACGAGAGACGAGACGGCATTGCTGGTTGCATGACTGCCACGAAGCGTGGGCCACGATGACGTCTCTCGTCTCTCGTCTACGTCGGCTAGCATTCCCACGCGAACACGCACGTACGGTGGCGGAGGGATCGGGTGACGATGTCGGTCGGGGAACTGAACGCGCCGGAACTGGCCCGGCAGGCGGGCGAGAACCCGCTGGATTACCTGCGCCGCCGCGGCTACGTGCAGGACGTTTCGGACGAAGCCGGGCTGCGCCGGGCGTTCGAGACCGGCGTCGTCACCGGGTACGTCGGGTTCGATCCCACGGCCGCCTCGCTGCACGCCGGGCACATGATGGGCATCATGATGCTGGCCGTGCTGCAACGCTTCGGCCACCGCCCGATCGCCCTTGGCGGCGGCGGCACCGCGCTCGTCGGCGACCCGTCCGGCCGGACGTCCACCCGGCCGATGGTCACCGAGGAGCAGATCCGCACCAACCTCCAGAGCATCCTGCGCCAGTTCGACCGCCACCTCGATTTCGCCGGTGGCCGCTTCGGCGACAACCCGCCGGCGCTGCTGCTGAACAACGCCGACTGGCTGCTCGATCTTCGCTGGATTCCCTTCCTGCGCGACATCGGCCGCCATTTCTCGGTCAACGAGATGCTGGCCGCCGAGACCTACCGCAACCGGCTGGAAGCCGGCGGGCTGAACTTCGTGGAGTTCAACTACCGGATCGTGCAGGCGTATGACTTCCTGCACTTGCACCGTGCCGAGGGCTGCACCCTCCAGATGGGCGGCTCCGACCAGTGGGGCAACATCGTCGCCGGGGTGGACCTGATCCGCCGCGCCGAAGGCGGGGAGGCGTACGCCCTCGTCTGCCCGCTGCTGACGACCGCTTCCGGCCAGAAGATGGGCAAGACGGCGGGCAACTCGCTCTGGCTCGATCCGGCGCTGACGCCGCCGTTCGACTTCTACCAATACTGGGTGAACGTCGATGACGCCGACGTCGATCGCCTGCTGCGCCTGTACACGTTCCTGCCGGACGAGCGCATCGCCGAACTGACCGGGCGCGGCGGCGCGGCCCTGCGCGAGGCCAAGCGGGTGCTGGCGCTGGAGATCACCGCGCTCACCCACGGCCGCGAGGAGGCCGAAGGAGCGGCGACTGCGGCGAGCGCGCTATTCGGCAGCGCCGCGCCGTCGGCGGACGACGCGTCGCTGCCGACGACGGAGATCCCCGCCGCCGAGGTGGAATCCGGCATCACTCTCGCCGACGTCTTCGTCCGTGCCGGGCTGGCGTCCTCGCGCGGGGAAGCGCGCCGTCTCGCCGGGCAGGGCGGACTCTCGCTCGACGACGCGCGGGTGGAGGACGTGGACGCCCGCTGGTCGCCGGACGCCGACTGCGTGCTGCTGCGGGCCGGAAAGAAGCGGTTTCGGCGGGTGTGCGTAGGGTAGACGGCTGCGATGCAGCGCCGACTCGCAGTCCCGTACCGCCGAACGTCTCGTTGCCGACCGTCGTCCCGAGCCCGTCGAGGGATCTCGTCGCTGCCTCGTCGTTTGGACGGACGAGATCCCTTGACGGGCTCGGGATGACGGGGTTGTGGCGCGGGATGACGGGTCGGTAGTGGACCGGCCCGCTGCGCCGTGAGGATGGCCACGCGGGCACGGCCGCGTGGCCCGATGGTCAGTGCCCGGAGGACGCGGCCGGGGCGGCGACCGGGACGGAGCGTGCCGCCGTCTGGACGGCGATGCCGCCGATGGCGATGAACGCCGCGATGGCCACCGCGATCGGCTCGACCCCGAAGGCGTCGGCCGCGACGCCGGCGAGCAGGGTTGGGACAAGGGCGCCGACGCCGGTCAACAGCGTGACCGTCGCGACCGTCTGACCGCGGCGGGCCGGGTGGGTGTTGGCGAGCAGCAACGAACGCGCGGTCACGCCGACGACGGCCGAGCAGAAGCCGGCCGGGATCGAGACGAGCATCGTCAGCAGCACGGGACCGGGGATGCGGAGCAGGTCGGCGGCGCGGTCCAGCGGCAAGCCGAGGCCGTCGTTGACGAAGGCCCGGAGCGAATGGACGAAGCCGAGCAGTCCGACGCAGAGGGCGAAGCCGAGCATCGCCGCAAGCGCCAGCCGCTGCTCGCCGATGGCCCTCCCGAGTGCCGGGGCCAGTCGTAACCCGAGCACCAGTCCGAGCGCGGCCGGGGCGAAGACGAAGACCGTGTTCTCGGCCGGGGTGTCGAGCACCCGCCGCAGGTAGAGCGGAACGATGACGACGAGGCTGCTCATGCCGATGCCCACCAGCACGTCGGCGGCAAGGGCGCGGGTGACGATCGTGTTGGCGCGGATGGCGTAGAGGCCTTCGCGGAGGGTGCGCATCAGCGAGCGTTGCGGCTGGCGGGACTCCGACAGATGCTCGTCGAGCGGCGGCAGGATCAGGCACAACCCGGCGGCGGCGAAGAAGAACGCGGCGCAGACGGCGAACAGCGCCGGCGGCCCGAAGGCCTTGAGCAGCAGCGGGGCCAGCGTCACGAGCCCGATGACCTGCGCGATGGTCGCCGCGAAGTTGAACAGCGATTGCGCCTCGGTCAGGCGCCCGCGTGGGACGAGCCCGGAGAGCGCGGCGCTCTCGTTCGGCGAGTAGAACTGCTGCAGCATCCAGATCGCGATGGTCGCCGCGAAGACGCCCGGCAGCGACGGCGCGGCGACGGCCAGCACGGCGACGAAGAGGAACCGCAGCAGGTTGATGGCGACCAGCATGCCCCGCCGCGGGAACTGGTCGGTGGCGATGCCCGCCGGCAGGCCGAACACGACGCTGGGGATCAGCGCGCAGACAACGTAGAGCGAGTTGTAGGCGGCCTTGTCGGTTTGGTCGGCGACCAGCAGCAGGAAGGCGTAGATGAGGGCCCCATGCGCCGCCGAGGAGAGGACGCGCGCGATCCAGAAGGCCCGGAACCGGTCGTCGGTCAGCAACGACTGGCGCGTGGGCGGCCGCTTCGCGTTCACCGCCGGGGCCGGCGTCGGGGCGATCGCGCTTGCGGGAGCGGCAGCGGGCGCCACGGCAACCGGCGCGGCGTCCACCGGCACGATCGCCACCGGCGGGGCGTGGACCGATACGCGCTGCACCACCCTCGGCTGGCGGGCGGGGGAGCGCTGGGCGACGGATGGCCGGGTTGGACGCTGCGGCGCGGTCACGACCAGCGGGCCTCGGGGAAACGCGGGCGGATCGACGATGGCAGGGTTTCCTCGGCAAAGGGTACCCGAACCGGCGAGTACTCGTGCGGGAACCGTGCCAGCACGGTCTGCCCGGCCTTCGTCCGACCGTACGTCGCGGAGCGTTGTGCTAGATGCTCGGCAGCGGCAGGGCAGCCCGGATCTCGTCGAAGCCCGGCAGGACGTCGAGCAGCGCGATCAGCAGCAGCAGGTCGCCAACCAGCAGGACGGCCATCAGTGCCGCCGGTCCCACCGGACCGACCTGCCCCATGAACCGCCCGAGCCCGAGGAAATTGGATCCCACGAGCACGAAGACCAGCCATGCCAACCCGACGAAGAACCCGCCGAGCAGCATCACCCTGCTGTCCGGCAGGTCGCGCCAGACGACGATGGCGAGGTTCAGGACGGCAAGCAGCAACCCCGGCAGCAGCAGCAGGGCGACCCACGACCACGCGCCCATGACGGCGCGCGCGCCGGGGGTCATGCGCGCCGCCCGCCGCTGGTGCGGCCACGCGCCATCGACCGCCTGTTCCACCGCCTGGATCGTGTAGACCAGCGCCACGCACAGCCCGACCAGCAGCCAGAACCGGGCATCCTGGCCCCGCACGATGTCGAGTACGCGATCCACCTGGTCCCCCGCCGTATGCCGACGCCGAATCGCGGCGAGCGTAGCACACGACGGCGATGCCCCGGCCGCTCCGGCCTATCGATCTGCCTCGCTGTTTGACGCGGAGCACCGGACTACGCCAACGATCCCCTCCGGGATTGCGGGCGGACGTCGGGGCAGCGCTCAGCGTGCCCAACTCCGGAGGGATGTTGTTGACGCTGCCATCAGCCCCAGGCGGGCGACGATGCCCGTGCGGTTCGGGCAACGCCGTCGTCCCCTGCGTATCCGGCGTCGCCGGTCCGCGGCACCTCGCGTGCGCTTTGGTACGCTCGATACGACGACGCGCCCGCCTACGTTTCGAGGTGGACCGATGGCCGACGATCGGCAACCGTACGCCGACCCCTTGCACCATGGGTGGACGATTCCGGCCGGAACCACCCACGCCCTGTTGATCCCCGGGTTCCTCGGGACGCCGAAGGAGATGCGCCCGCTGGCGGAGGCGCTGGCCGACGCCGGGGTGACCGCCCGGTCGGTGTTGCTGCCCGGGTTCGGGCCGGATTCGGGGCGGCTCGGCGAGGTCCGGGCCGAAGAGTGGTTGCGGACCGCCCTCGCCGCCTGGCGTGAGGTCGTTGCCGGCGCCGAGCGGACCGTGCTGATTGGGTTCTCGATGGGCGGCGCGGTGGCTACGGCGGTTGCCGCGCGGGAACCGCGGCCGGATGCGCTGGTGCTGCTCGCGCCGCACTGGCGGTTCGCCGACCGGCGTGCCGTGGCATTGCCGATCGCCAAGCGGGTGATGCGGTCGTTCCCGATCTTCGCCGACGCCGACTTTTCCAACCCGATCACCCGCGCCACGTTCGCGGAGATGGCCCCGGGCGCCGACCTCGATGATCCGGCGGTGCAGGCCCGGTTGCGCCGGGAAGCGACGGTGCCCACGTCGGTGCTGGACGAACTGCGCCGGATCGGCACGCTCGCCGGCGGCTCGGCCCGCCGCGTGACGTCCCGGACGGCGATCCTGCAAGGGACGGACGACGTGACCACGCTGCCGCACTATTCCCGGCTGCTCGGGCTGCGCCTCGGCGGCCCTTTGGCGCTGGAGGAATTCCCGGGCGGCCACATGCTCGTCAACCCGGACCTCCCAACATGGGACCGCGTCCGCTCTGGCGTCGTCGCCCACGCCACCGGGGACGACTGAGTGCCGCGTGCCGGGCGCCGAGTTCGCGGGCCCGGCTCGTTCTCCTCGACTTCTCGACTTCTCGACTCCTGGACCCGTCACCCCGGCACGCCTCGTGCCGTAGCGGGTGCGTGGAAGCCGGACGACTCCGGCTCCCGACCGGCAAGGAGGCAGCCGTGGAACAGAGCGACACCGACCGCGGGCAGGACGTGATCCAGGGGTTGCAACCCTCCGACCGTGGCCGCCGGGTGGCCGGACCGGCCGCCGACAATGGGCCGTCCGCCGGCCAGTTGGCGCAGGAGCGGGCGACGATGCCGCCGCCGGGCCACGTCGGGGAAAGCACCTCGGCCGTTTCCGACAAGGCCGTCCACCGCGCCCTGCCCGAGTTGACCGACGACGAACTGCGTCGCCTTTCGGTGCTGGATGCCGACGCCGCGCTCGACCAGGGCGGCCTCTACCTCGACCTCGACGACCTCGCCGTCGGCCCGTTCACCGCGATGGGCGGGGAGACCGTCGGCGACCGGGGCCGCATCATCAGCAAGCGCGAGACCGACTACGAACTGTGGAACCGCCTCACCGGCCGCGACAGCGACGGGGATGGCATCCCGGACGGCGGTAGCGCGTAGCGCGTTCCGGGGCCCGTCGCCGTCATCCCGCGCCTGTCGAGGGATCTCGCTCCCAAACGATGGATCGACGAGATCCCTCGACAGGCGCGGGATGACGGGTGTTCGCCCGCCCGCGAGCGGGTTCAGGAGTCGTCGCCGGGTCGCATGGCAATGGCTGCGCTTCTGACGATCCGCCCTCGACCCGCGTTGTAGCATTGACGCGGCGACAGGCGGGAACGGGCCCTCCGTCGGCGGTGCGGAGGGGTCGCGAATGGGCCAGCGGATCGGCGGCGTGCATTACGCGTGGGTGGTCTTCGCCGTCACCTTCGTGACGCTGCTCGGCGCGGCAGGTTTCCGGTCCACCCCCAGCATCCTGATGGTGCCGCTGGAGCAGGAGTTCGGCTGGAGCCGAGCCCTCGTCGGGTTCGCCGTTTCGGTCAACCTGCTCCTGTTCGGGTTCTCCGGCCCGTTCGCCGCCGCGCTGATGCTGCGCTTCGGCGTGCGCCGCGTCGTCGCGTTCGCGCTGGCGACCATCGCCACCGGCGCGCTGCTCACCACGCAGATGCAGGAGCCGTGGCAACTCATCCTGCTCTGGGGCGTGGTGGTCGGACTCGGCACCGGCTGCATGGCGACCGTGCTCGCCGCCACCGTGGCCAGCCGCTGGTTCGTGGAAAAGCGCGGGGTCGTGCTCGGGCTGCTGACCGCGGCCTCGGCGACCGGGCAACTCGTCTTCCTGCCGGCGCTGGCGTGGCTGGCCACCAACGAGGGATGGCGGATGGCCGCCGTCCTCACCGCGTCCGGCGCGCTGCTCGGCATCATCCCCGTCCTGCTGTTCATGCGTGACTGGCCCGCCGACGTCGGCGAGCGGCCCTACGGCGCGAGCGCGGACGATCCGCCGCAGGCGCGCCCGACCGGCAATCCGATCGTCAATGCGGTCGCCGGGTTCCGCCGCGCGTCGTCCAGCCGGAGTTTCTGGCGGCTCTCGGGCACGTTCTTCATCTGCGGCCTATCGACCAACGGGCTGATCGGCACGCACCTCATCCCGGCCGCGATGGACCACGGCATCGCCGAGGTCGCGGCGGCGGGCCTGCTGGCGACGGTGGGCATCTTCGACGTGATCGGCACCACTGTCTCAGGCTGGCTGACGGATCGCTGGGACAGCCGCAAACTGCTGTTCGTGTATTACGGCTTGCGCGGGTTGTCGCTGATGCTGCTGCCGCTCGCCTTCGGCGCGTCCCAGTTCGGCTTGATCCTGTTCATCGTCTTCTACGGGCTCGACTGGGTCGCCACCGTGCCGCCGACGGTCTCGCTCTCCGCCGACATCTTCGGGCGCGAGCAGGGGCCGATCGTCTACGGATGGGTCTTCGCCGCCCACCAGGTCGGCGCCGCGGTGGCCGCCACCGGGGCCGGCGTGATCCGCGGCGTCACCGGCGATTACCTGCTGGCGTTCCTGTCGGCCGGGCTGCTCTGCCTCGTCGCCGCCGCGATGTCGCTCGCCATCGGGCGGACCGGCGAACGGCCCGCGCCGGCGCTGCCGCTCCAGCCCGGCGCGCCACTGGTTCGCTGAACGCCTGCCCGAACGGCTGGGAACGGTTACAGAACCAGTTGACGCCGCGCGCCGCTGCCCATAGCCTGCCGGTCACGTGGGGACGGATCGGGCGCGCGGGGGTCGGCCGAGGTGACGGCGCCTCGCCGCTGCGCGCCTCCGATCCCGGCAGCGGGAGCGTTATCGATGCCGCGAATGACGGGCTGGGAAGCGGTCGTGACCGGGTTGCGCGCCGAGGGCGTGCCCTACGTCTTCGGGTTGCCGGGCGATCCCGGGCACCTCTACGACGCGGTCTACGAGGCCGAACCCGACGGTGGACCGCGGGCGGTCGGCGTCCGCTACGAGACGTCGGGCGCGTTCCTGGCGATGGCCTACGCGCGCGTGTCCGGCCAACTCGCCGTCTGCTTCGGCTGCCCGGGGCCGGGCATCGCCAACCTCGTCCCCGGCATCCTCGAAGCGTACTCGGGCTGCACCCCGATGCTCGTGCTCGGCGTCCGCGCCTCGCGCGAGACCTACGGCATGGGCGCGTTCCAGGAGACCGACCACGTCGGGATGCTGAAGCCGATCACCAAGTGGGCGACCACGGTCGAGATTGCCGAGCGCATCCCGTGGACGATCCGCCGCGCGGTGCAGCTTGCCACGTCGGGCCAGCCGGGACCGGTGTACGTCGAGTTGCCGGCCGACGTCGGACTGGGCGAGTGGGAGATCCCGGCCTACGTGCGCTCCGTGCCCGCGCCGCGCCCCGCCCCGGACCCGGCGGCAATCGCCGAGGCCGCCGCGCTGATCGCCGCCGCCGAGCGTCCGCTGCTGGTCACCGGCGGCGGCGCGATTCTCTCCGGCGCTGGACCGGCCGTGGCCGAGTTGTCCGAGCGCTTCGGCATCCCCGTGCAGACGACGCCCGCCGGCCGCGGCACGGTGCCGGAAACGCACCCGCTGTTCACCGGGCTGGTCGGGCTGTACCGCACGACGTTCCCGAAGGACCTCTACGAATCGGCCGACCTGATCCTGACGGTCGGCTCGCGCATGGAAGAGTTCCAGGGCGGGTTCCTGCCGAAGGCGGACGACGCGAAGATCGTCCAGATCGACATCGAATCGTTCGAACTTGGCCGCAACTGGCGGCCCGACGTGGCGATCCAGGCCGACGCGACCCTCGCGGTCGAGGCCCTGACGGCGGCCCTCACCGAGCGGGGCGCGGAGCCGAAGCCGCTCTGGGTGGACCATGTGACGAGCGGCCGCGAGCGCGCTATCTCGCGCGCGCGCGAGGACGCCGAGGCTGCAATCGCCGCCGGCACGTGGCCGATGCAGGGCAAGTCGATCGTCTCCACGATCAACAAGGTTTTTGGCGACAACACCATCATCGTCAAAGAGAACGGCGGACAGGACCTCTGGGTCTACTACTGGCCGTACTACCAGGTGCTGGACGCCGGCTGCTGCGTGCCTCCGGCGGAGCAGACGGCGATGGGCTACGGCATCATCGGCGCGATGGCCGCCAAGCTCGCCGCGCCGGAGCGGCACGTCGTCTGCACGACCGGCGACGGCGCGTTCCAGATGTCGATCCACGAACTGGGCACGGCGGCGCAGGAAAAACTGCCGGTGACCTGGGTGGTGATGAACGACGGCGCGTTCGGCTGGGTGCAGTGGATTCAGCGGCGGGGCCACGACGGCCGCATCGTCGCCACGACCTTCGAGCCACAGACCGACCTGCTGGCGGTCGCCAAGGCGAGCGGCTGCGACGGCGAGCGGGTCGAATCCCCCGAAGGACTCGCCCCGGCGCTGGAGCGCGCCAAGGCCGCCAACGCCGCCGGGGTTCCGTACGTGGTCGAGGTCGCCGTCGATCAGGCGCACCACCACGCGGAGTTCGACCGATTCCACGGGTTCGAGCCGGCCGCGGATTCGGCGGTCGTCTGAGACGAGGCGACAGGCGACAGGCGAGATAAAGCGCGACGG